>NZ_JBEXPR010000013.1:0-242056 GCF_040612135.1 Streptomyces sp. NPDC006458
CGCCCGGTTACATTCCGAACCCGGAAGCTAAGCCTTACAGCGCCGATGGTACTGCAGGGGGGACCCTGTGGGAGAGTAGGACGCCGCCGAACAATTATTAAAAGGGTTGGACCTGGAACTTCCGTTCCGGGTCCAACCCTTTTTTGTTGACTGTCACTTGAAGTTCACGTTGCGCGCACAGCATCCAGACATGGGTACTGCTGCAATGCTCAGGGCTGCCGGCGTCGGACTCGGTGACGAGGTCATCGTGCCGGCTTTCGGCAACGTGGAGATCGCCGAGGCCGTGACCCTGGCCGGTGGGCTTCCGGTGTTCGCGGACATAGATCCGGCGACGTACTGTCTCGACCCGATAGCCGTCGAGGGGGCGGTGACCTCGCGTACCGCGGCCGTCGTCGCGGTGCACCGCTTCGGACGGCCCGCCGAGCTCGCGCGGCTGCACGAGACGGGGAAGCGGTACGGGCTGCTGGTCCTTCAGGAGGGCGAGTCCGAGGCGCCGTACGACGAGATCGCCCAGCGTCGGCAGCGGGCCGGCTACCTGGACGGACGGTTGAAGGGCGTGCTCACGCCGGAGAGCAGCGTGGGGCACACCTACCAGCAGTACGTCGTGCGCGTGCCCGGGAACGGGCGGCCCGACCGGGACGCCTTCGCGCGGGCCATACGTGCCAGGGGAGTTGACTGCCGGGTGCCGGTGAAGACGCCTGTGCACCGGCTGCCCGAGTTCCGGCGGTGTGTGTCCCTGCCGGAGACCGAGCGGGCCGCGGACGAGACTCTGGCGCTGCCTGTGGACGCGGCGTTGACGAAGCGGGACATGCAGCGGATCGTCGCTGCCTGCAACGCACTGGGAGGACTGCTTCAAGCGGCCCTCTGAACGAGTTTGGGAATTCGAGTCCGTTCAGGGTACGATCTATTCAGTTGCTGCGAGGGAAACCTCAAAAAGCGACCGGCCCCTATAGCTCAGTCGGCAGAGCGTCTCCATGGTAAGGAGAAGGTCAACGGTTCGATTCCGTTTGGGGGCTCCGATAAGAAGGTCTCCACCCATTCGGGTGGGGGCCTTTTGCTTTGTGTCCGGACGCACCAACTGCCCCGGCGGAACCGGGGCAGTTGACTCAGATGGTGGGCAGGCCCGGGACGCGCATGGCCAGGATCGCCATGTCGTCGGACGGAGCGTCGGAGGCGAAGCGTTCCACGGCGCGCATGATGCGGGCGGCGACCGCGCCGGCCGTGAGGCCCGTACAGGTCGTCAGGACGTCGGCGAGGCCGTCGTCGCCCAACATGCGCGTGCCCTCACGGCGTTCGGTGACGCCGTCCGTGACGCACAGCAGGACGTCGCCCGGGTCGAGGGTGACGGTCTGCTCGTACAGCTCCAGGTCCTCCAGGACGCCCAGCAGCGGCTGGGGTTCGGCCGCCGCCTCCACACTGCCGTCCTGGCGCAGGCGCAGCGGGAGCGGGTGACCGGCGCAGACCACCTTCAACTCGGCACTGCCGTCGGGCTGGGGGCGCATCTCGCCGTACAGGAGGGTGAGGAAGCGGCTGCGGGCTCCCTCGTCCAGGATCGCGGAGTTGAGGCGTTCGAGGACGGCGGGGCCGCTGAGGCCCTCTCGGGCCAACAGGCGCAGGGCGTGGCGGGCGAGGCCGGTGACGGCCGCCGCGTTGGGGCCCGTACCGCAGACGTCTCCGATGGCGAAGCCGTAGGCGCCGTCGGAGATGGGGAAGACGTCGTAGAAGTCGCCGCCGACCTCGTTGCCCTCGCCGGCCGCGCGGTAGATGACCTCGACCTCCACGCCGTCGATCTGGGGGAGTTCGGGCGGCAGGAGGCTGCGCTGAAGGGCCTGGCTGGTGGCCGTGCGCTCGGAGTAGAGACGGGCGTTGTCGAGGGCGAGCGCGGCCCGGCGGCTCAAGTCCTCGGCCAGTTCCAGGATTTCCTGGCGGAAGTGTTCGTCGGTGGGCTTGCCGAGGGTCAGCATGCCGATGACGCGGTTGCGGGCGACCAGCGGCAGGACGACGGTCTCGCCGCCGACCGCGCCGGCCGTGGCGAGGGTGGTGCCGATGCCGGAGCTGACGCTGGCGGGTTCGCCGCGGCCGAGGCTGCGCATGGAGGTGCGCAGGGCGGCCTGGTGGGCGACTTCGGCGGGGGCCGTCCAGACGCGGGCGCCGGGAGTGGGGACCGGGTCGGGCGGGGGCATCTTCGACAGCAGGGACTTGATGCCGTCGATGAGTTCCTCGTCCTCGTGCAGGACGTACGACAGATACGGCTCCGAGGCCTGGTCGGCGATCGTGTAGACGGCGCACCAGGTGGCCAGGGTCGGCACGGTCATCTGGGCCATCAGGGCCAGGGTCTGGTCCCGGTCCAGAGTGCCGGCGAGCAGGTCGGAGGCCTCGACGAGGAAGCTGAGGGAGCCGCGGCGCAGGCGCTCCAGTTCGCCGAGGCGGGCCGATTCCACGGCGAGCGCGATGCGGTCGGCGGCGAACTGCAGACGCAGGGCCTCTTCGTTGGAGTAGCGGCCCGGGGCCTCGGCGGCGACGCCGAGGGAGCCGGTCAGGCGGCCCTCGACCTTGAGAGGCACGGTGACGACCGAGCGCATGCCGGTGCCGCTCAGGAGGGGTACCGCGCCGGGTACCGCGGCGAGGTCGTCGTGGACAGCGGGCATACGGGCGGAGCCGTAGCGGCCGGGGCCGGCCTCCACGGGGACGCGGGCGAACCGCTGGCGGGCGGAGGGCAGTCCGGTGGAGGCGCGCACCTCCAGTTCCGTCTCGTCGTCGGTGGCGAGGAGGAGGAACGCGGAGTCGGCGTCGAGCATGTCGCGTGCGCGTTCGACCGTGCGCTGGAGGAGTCCGTCGAGGTCGTCCGGCGCCGGGGAGCCGATGAAGACCTCGAAGGGGTCGGAGTTCGGCCCGTCGCCCGAGGCGCCGGAGTCGCCGGAGGTGGCGCGCAACGGCGTCTGGAGCACGGCGCGTTCATGGTCGCGGACGAGGAGGCAGACCGTGGAGGGGTCGCCGCCGGTGTCGCGGACCCGGAGGTGGGAGGCGTAGACGGGGACGACTCGGCCGGCCGCGTCGCGGATGCCGTAAGTGCCTTCCCAGCGGGAGAGCTGGAGTGCCTCGGCGACTCCGGTGCCGGTGCCGGGGGTGTGCGGCCAGGCGGCGAGGTCCGTGAGGGGTTTGCCGGTGACCTGGTCGAAGGTGTAGCCGAAGAGGTCCTCGGCGTCCTCGTTCCAGGCGGTGATGGCGCCGGTGCGGTCGATCTGGACGACGGCGACGCGGACGCGGCCGTCGGCGAGGGGCAGCAGATCGGCGGGGAGGGAGGGGCCTGCCGCGCGGGTGCCGACGGGGCGGCCGGGGAGTTCGAGCTGGAACCAGACCTGCTTGTGCGTGGGGGTGTACTCCACGCCCCAGCGGACGGCGAGGGCCGCGCAGAGCTGGAGGCCGCGGCCGCCCTCGCGGTCGGGGCTGCCCATGGTGACGGCGGCGCCCTGGAGGGGGATCTCACGTTCGGGGTAGTGGTCGGCGACCTCGATGCGGACGCCGTCGTCCATGCGCAGGCACAGCAGGTCGGCGGAGGTGCCCGCGTGCACGACGGCGTTGGTCACCAGTTCGCTGGTGAGGACCACGGCGTCGTCGACGATGTCGCCGAAGCCCCAGCCCTGGAGGGTGTCGCGGACGAAGGAGCGGGCGGAGGCGACCGATCGCCCGACGGGCTCGAAGCTGGCAGCCGCGCGCGCGGTGATCACGGAACTCCTCGGCCGGTCGTCGGTGTGCTGGGCTGCCCGGTCCGCGGGGTCGTGGCGCGTCTGTGCGGGCAGAGCGCTGTCGGGCCGGGGTTCCGGGGGCTGTCCCCCCGGGATCAGTCCGGTGGTCATGTGTGCGGCCGCCCCTCCGATGCCCGCTCGTCTTCGTGCCACCGTCCAGGCCGGACGGACCGGCGCGGCTGGACAGCCGCATGCAAGGTTACTTACCTTCCCCGCCCGCGCGGATGCCGGTCGTCGGTGTTTTACGTCAGGAGGGTGTGCGCACGATGTACGAAGCTGCCGAACTGTTATGGCCTGGTTCGGTCGGGGTGAAACACTGGACAGGCTTTGTGTCGGAAGCCCGGGCGGTCAGAGTGACTTCCCCGTTCCGCGGGCAGTGGTCCCTGATGGGCTCCTTCCCTGGCCGGTGACCTTCGGCGACACACGGCATGCGGTACGGAGAGCAACAGCATGTGAGCACAGCAGTGACGGTCGACCCCTGCGGGAGGGACACAGTGGAGTCTGGCGCAGCGACGCGGGAAACACCGCGAGGCACGAAGCCGCGCGATCCGCGCAAGGGGCGCGGTGGAACCACGGTGGTGGACACGGCTGCCCTGAACCGGCTGCTGGCGGCTCTGGTGACGATGCGGGACGGCAACTTCCGCAGGCGGCTCACGGTGTCCGGCGACGGCGTGATGTCGGAGATCGCGGCCGTCTACAACGAGGTCGCCGACCGCAATATGCATCTGACCGGTGAGCTGTCGCGCGTGCGGCGCATGGTGGGGCGGGAGGGCAAGCTCACCGAGCGGCTGGAGGTGGGGGCGAGCGAGGGGTCCTGGGCGGCCGCGATCGACGCCTCCAACGCGCTGGTCGACGATCTCGTATGGCCGGTCTCCGAGGTGGGACGGGTGCTGTCGGCGGTGGCGGAGGGTGATCTGTCGCCGCGGATGGAGCTGCGGACGCAGGCGCCGGACGGGAGCGGGCATCCGCTGCGCGGCGAGTTCCTGAAGGTCGGGCGGACGGTCAACAACCTGGTCGACCAGCTGTCGACGTTCACCGACGAGGTCACGCGGGTGGCCAGCGAGGTGGGCACCGAGGGCAAGCTGGGCGGGCAGGCGCAGGTGCGCGGCATGTCGGGTTCGTGGAAGGACCTGACGGAGTCGGTCAACACGATGGCGGACCGGCTGACCGCGCAGGTTAGGGACATCGCGCTGGTCACGACGGCGGTGGCCAAGGGTGATCTGTCACGCAAGGTGACCGTGCATGTGGCCGGCGAGATGCTGGAGCTGAAGGAGACCGTCAACACGATGGTCGACCGGCTCTCGGCGTTCTCGTCGGAGGTGACCCGGGTGGCCCGTGAGGTCGGCACCGACGGCATTCTTGGCGGTCAGGCCCAGGTGCCCGGCGTGGACGGGGTGTGGAAGGAACTCACCGACTCGGTGAACACCATGGCCGGCAACCTGACGGCCCAGGTGCGGGGGATCGCGGAGGTGACCACGGCGGTCGCCAACGGTGATCTGTCGCGGAAGGTGACCGTCCCGGCGCGTGGCGAGGTCGCACAGCTCGCCGAGACGATCAACCAGATGACCGAGACGCTGCGGATCTTCGCGGACGAGGTCACGCGGGTGGCCAACGAGGTCGGCTCCGAGGGGCGGCTGGGCGGCCAGGCGAACGTGCCGGGTGCCGCAGGCACGTGGAAGGACCTGACGGACTCGGTCAACACCGTGTTCCGAAACCTGACGACGCAGGTGCGGGACATCGCCGCGGTGACGACGGCGGTGGCCAACGGTGATCTGTCGCAGAAGGTCACGGTGGACGTGGCCGGCGAGATGCTGGAGCTGAAGAACACCGTCAACGGCATGGTGGACCAGCTGTCGGCGTTCGGTTCCGAGGTGACGCGGGTCGCGCGCGAGATCGGCTTCGAGGGCGAGCTGGGCGGCCAGGCGCAGGTGCCGGGGGCCGCCGGTACGTGGAAGGACCTCACCGACAGCGTCAACACGGCGTTCCGCAACCTCACCGGACAGGTGAGGAACATCGCCCAGGTGACGACGGCGGTGGCCAACGGTGATCTGTCGCAGAAGGTCACCGTGGACGTCTCCGGCGAGATGCTCCAGCTGAAGAACACCGTGAACACGATGGTGGACCAGCTGTCGTCGTTCGCCGACCAGGTCACGCGGATCGGCCGGGAGGTCGGCACGGAGGGCCGGCTCGGCGGACAGGCGCGGGTGGACGGCGTGTCCGGCACCTGGAAGGAGCTGACCGACTCCGTCAACTCCATCACCGGCAATCTGACCGCTCAGGTGCGGCAGATCGCGCAGGTGACGACCGCGGTGGCGCGGGGTGACCTGTCGCAGAAGATCACCGTCGACGCGCGCGGCGAGATCCTGGAGCTGAAGAACACCATCAACACGATGGTCGACCAGCTCTCGGCCTTCGCCGACCAGGTGACCGGGGTGGCCCGTGAGGTGGGTACCGAGGGCCGGCTGGGCGGTCAGGCGCAGGTGCCGGGTGTGGCCGGTGTGTGGCGTGACCTGACCGACTCGGTGAACGGCATGGCCGGGAACCTGACGGCTCAGGTGCGGCAGATCGCGCAGGTCGCCACGGCGGTGGCGCGGGGTGACCTGTCGCAGAAGATCACCGTCGACGCGCGCGGCGAGATCCTGGAGCTGAAGAACACCCTGAACACCATGGTCGACCAGCTGTCCTCCTTCGCGGAGGAGGTCACCAGGGTCGCCCGTGAGGTGGGTACCGAGGGCAAGCTGGGCGGTCAGGCCGAGGTGCAGGGCGTGTCCGGCACCTGGAAGGACCTGACCCAGTCGGTGAACTTCATGGCGAACAACCTCACCGTGCAGGTGCGCAGCATCGCCGACGTGACCACCGCGGTCGCCAAGGGCGATCTGTCGAAGAAGATCACTGTTGACGCCAAGGGTGAGATTCTTGAGCTGGTCACGACGGTCAACACCATGGTTGATCAGCTGTCCAGTTTCGCCGAGCAGGTCACCAGGGTGGCTCGTGAGGTGGGCACCGAGGGCATCCTGGGCGGTCAGGCGCATGTGCAGGGCGTGACGGGCATCTGGAAGGACCTGAGCGACAACGTCAACCTGATGGCCAAGAACCTGACCATGCAGGTGCGCAACATCTCCCAGGTCGCGGCGGCGGTCGCCAACGGTGACCTGACCCGTACGGTGACGATCGAGGCGGCCGGTGAGGTCGCGCAGCTCGCGGACACGTTCAACACGATGGTGAAGACGCTGAGTTCGTTCGCCGACCAGGTCACCAAGGTGGCTCGCGAGGTGGGCACGGACGGCATCCTGGGCGGTCAGGCGCATGTGCCGGGTGTGGCCGGCACCTGGAAGGACCTCACCGAGTCGGTGAACCAGATGGCGTCCAACCTGACCGGCCAGGTGCGCAACATCGCGATGGTCACGACGGCCATCGCGAAGGGTGACTTGACCAAGAAGATCGACATTGACGCTCGTGGCGAGATTCTCGAGCTCAAGACGACGATCAACACGATGGTTGATCAGCTGTCCAGTTTCGCCGAGGAGGTCACCCGAGTCGCCCGTGAGGTGGGCACCGAGGGACAGCTCGGCGGGCAGGCACGCGTGCGTGACGTGGACGGCACCTGGCGGGACCTGACGGAGTCCGTGAACGAGATGGCCGGGAACCTGACCCGGCAGGTGCGCGCCATCGCGCGCGTGGCGACCGCGGTGACCCGCGGCGACCTGAACCTGAAGATCGACGTGGACGCGTCCGGGGAGATCCAGGAGCTTCAGGACTACATCAACAAGATGATCGCCAACCTGCGCGACACCACGATCGCCAACAAGGAGCAGGACTGGCTCAAGGGCAACCTCGCCCGTATCTCCGCGCTGATGCAGGGCCGCCGCGACCTCGACGACGTCGCCTCGCTGATCATGAGCGAGCTGACCCCCGTGGTCTCCGCGCAGCACGGGGCGTTCTTCCTGGCGATGCCGCTGATGGACGAGCAGGACCTGGCCGCGGACAGCGAGGACCAGTACGAGCTGCGGATGCTCGGCGGCTACGGCTACTCGATGGGCTCGATGCCGACCTCGTTCCGGCCCGGTGAGGCCCTGGTGGGCACGGCGGCCCTGGAGAAGCGCACGATCCTGGTGGATCACGCGCCCAGCGGCTATCTGAAGATCTCCTCCGGGCTCGGGGAGGCCCCGCCCGCGCAGGTGATCGTGCTGCCGGTGCTGTTCGAGGGCAAGATCCTCGGTGTGATCGAGCTGGCGTCGTTCACGCCGTTCACGCACATCCAGAAGGACTTCCTGAACCAGATCGCCGAGATGATCGCGACGAGCGTGAACACCATCTCCGTCAACACCAAGACCGAGGTGCTGCTGAAGCAGTCGCAGGAGCTGACCGAGCAACTCCAGGAGCGGTCGGCCGAGTTGGAGAACCGGCAGAAGGCGCTCCAGGCGTCCAACGCCGAGCTGGAGGAGAAGGCGGAGCTGCTGGCCCGGCAGAACCGCGACATCGAGGTGAAGAACACCGAGATCGAGGAGGCGCGGCAGGTCCTGGAGGAGCGTGCCGAGCAGCTGGCCGTCTCCATGCGCTACAAGAGCGAGTTCCTGGCCAACATGTCGCACGAGTTGCGTACGCCGCTGAACTCGCTGCTGATTCTGGCCAAGCTGCTCGCCGACAACGCCGAGGGCAACCTCACTCCGAAGCAGGTCGAGTTCGCCGAGACGATCCATGGGGCAGGCTCCGACCTGCTCCAGCTGATCAACGACATCCTCGACCTGTCGAAGGTCGAGGCGGGCAAGATGGACGTCTCCCCGACGCGTATCGCGCTCGTCCAGCTCGTCGACTACGTGGAGGCCACCTTCCGGCCGCTGACCGCGGAGAAGGGGCTCGACCTGTCGGTGCGGATCTCACCGGAGCTGCCGGCCACGCTGCACACCGACGAGCAGCGGCTGTTGCAGGTGCTGCGCAACCTGCTGTCGAACGCGGTGAAGTTCACCGACTCCGGTTCCGTCGAGCTGGTCATCCGGCCGGCGAGCGGTGATGTGCCGGTGGCGATCAGGGAGCAGTTGCTGGAGTCGGGGTCGCTGACCGACCCGGACGCGCCGCTCATCGCGTTCTCGGTGACCGACACCGGCATCGGGATCGCGGCGGGCAAGATGCGGGTGATCTTCGAGGCGTTCAAGCAGGCGGACGGCACGACCAGCCGCAAGTACGGCGGCACCGGCCTGGGGCTGTCCATCTCGCGGGAGATCGCGCAGCTGCTCGGCGGTGAGATCCACGCGCAGAGCGAGCCGGGCCGCGGCTCCACGTTCACGTTGTATCTGCCGCTGCACCCCGGCGAGCTGCAGTCGCACGGCTACCAGCAGCCCGCGCTGCCCGCGGGGGAGGCCGCCCTGGGTGAGCCGGAGCTGCTGCTGTCCGAGCCGGCGATCGAGACGCCGGCGGAGGTGAAGTCGTACATCGAGACGCAGAACGGCGCCGCGGCGCTGTTCCGGCGCCGTCGCCGGGCCGCGGCCGCGGAAGGGCACAGCGGTGAGCGGGTGGAGCGGTGGACCGCCGGGGAGCAGGAGCCCGCGCCGCAGCCCCGCGCCGGCATCCGGTTCGCAGGCGAGAAGGTGCTGATCGTCGACGACGACATCCGCAACGTCTTCGCGCTGACGAGCGTCCTGGAGCAGCACGGCCTGTCGGTGCTGTACGCCGAGAACGGCCGGGAGGGCATCGAGGTGCTGGAGCAGCACGACGACGTGGCGGTCGTGCTGATGGACATCATGATGCCGGAGATGGACGGCTACGCGACGACGACGGCGATCCGCAGGATGCCGCAGTTCGCCGGGCTGCCGATCGTGGCGCTGACCGCGAAGGCGATGAAGGGCGACCGGGAGAAGGCGATCGAGTCGGGCGCCTCCGACTACGTGACCAAGCCGGTCGACCCCGACCATCTGCTGTCGGTGATGGAGCAGTGGATGCGAGGGGAGTGAAGAACCCCTGGTGGGGGCGGGTCGTGGGGCCGCGGTGTGTTCACGCGGAGTTGCTGATGGAATGTGCCCGACGCCGTGTAGAAGTAGGGGAATCGGGGAACCTTCTGGTCTCATGCTGCGTTTCCGCTATGTGCACAGTGACATCGCGGTGACAGGGTGTGGCGACGAGCGGGGTGCGGCTACCATGACCGGCACGAGGACGGGCGGCGCAAGGGAGTCGTCCCCTGGGGCGGCATCCGGTGATGTCCCCCCGAGTCCTGAGGACAGGGGAGGCCCCAAGCCGGGGCGAGGAGGGCGGGCCATGGTGCAGAAGGCCAAGATCCTCCTGGTCGATGACCGGCCGGAGAATCTGCTGGCGCTGGAGGCGATCCTCTCGGCGCTCGATCAGACGCTGGTCCGGGCATCGTCCGGGGAGGAAGCGCTCAAAGCGCTGCTCACGGACGACTTCGCGGTCATTCTGCTGGATGTCCAGATGCCGGGCATGGACGGCTTCGAGACGGCCGCGCACATCAAGCGCCGCGAGCGCACCAGGGACATCCCGATCATCTTTCTCACGGCGATCAACCACGGCCCGCACCACACGTTCCGCGGCTATGCCGCGGGTGCGGTCGACTACATCTCCAAGCCGTTCGACCCGTGGGTGCTGCGGGCGAAGGTGTCGGTGTTCGTCGAGCTGTACATGAAGAACTGCCAGCTGCGTGAGCAGGCGGCTCTGCTGCGGCTTCAGTTGGAGGGCGGCAACAAGGGCGGTTCGGTCGGCCCCGGCAAGGAGTCGGCCGGTCTGCTGGCCGAGCTGTCGGCGCGCCTCGCGGCCGTCGAGGAGCAGGCCGAGGCGCTGTCCAAGCAGCTCGACGACGACTCCGCCGACGCCGCCGCGGTGGCCACGGCCGCGCATCTGGAGCGCAAACTCACCGGGCTGCGGCGGGCGCTGGACGCCCTGGAGCCGGGTACCGGCGGACCGCCCACGCTGCCCTCGCAGAACTGACGCCCGCCGAGGCCCTCTTGGCCCGGCGTCAGTTCCGCGTGTCCACAAAGGCGACACGAACGGGTGAAGCAGCGGGCACACGTGTCCGCCGACGTCTCCACAGGTAACCTCACACCTATGGCCTCACGTCCCTCCGCAGCCAAGAAGCAGCCCGCCAAGAAGGCGGCCGCTCCCGCGAAGGCTCCGGCGAAGAAGGCCGCCGCGAAAAAGGCCGCCGCGAAGAAGGCGCCCGCCGGGAAGGCCGCGGCGAAGAAGGCGGCGCCGCCGCCGGCTCCGAGCCCGACCGGAGGCATCTACCGGCTGGTGCGGGCGGTCTGGCTCGGCCTCGCGCATGCGGTCGGCGCCGTGTTCCGCGGCATAGGGCAGGGCGCCAAGAACCTCGACCCGGCCCACCGCAAGGACGGTGTCGCCCTGCTGCTGCTCGGCCTCGCGCTGATCGTGGCCGCGGGCACCTGGTCGAACCTGCGCGGGCCCGTCGGCGACCTGGTCGAGATGCTGGTGACCGGCGCCTTCGGGCGGCTGGACCTGCTGGTGCCGATCCTGCTCGCGGTGATCGCCGTCCGCTTCATCCGGCACCCGGAGCAGCCGGACGCCAACGGGCGGATCGTGATCGGACTGTCCGCGCTGGTGATCGGCGTGCTCGGGCAGGTGCACATCGCCTGCGGCTCGCCCGCCCGCGAGAACGGCATGCAGGCGATAAGGGACGCCGGCGGTCTGATCGGCTGGGCCGCGGCCACCCCGCTGACGTTCACCATGACCGAGGTGCTCGCCGTACCGCTGCTGGTGCTGCTGACCGTCTTCGGGCTGCTGGTGGTCACCGCCACGCCGGTCAACGCCATCCCGCAGCGGCTGCGTCAGCTGGGCGTGCGGCTGGGCGTGCTGCGCGATCCGGAGCGGGACGAGTTCACCGAGGACGAGGAGCGCTACGACGACCAGTGGCGCGACGCGCTGCCCGCACGACCGCGCCGGCGCGGCCCCGCGCCCGAGGGGTACCAGCCGGAGGCCGCGGAGGAGGAGGCGCTCTCCCGGCGCCGTGGCCGCCCCCGGCGCTCCGCCGTGCCGCACCACGCGACGGACCGGCAGATGGACGCCGTGGACTTCGCCGCGGCCGCCGCGGCGGACCTGGACGGGGCCGTCCTGCACGGCATGCCGCCCTCGCCGATCGTCGCCGACCTCACCCAGGGCGTCAGCGTGTCCGACCGTGAGGACACCATGCCGACGCCGGTTCCGGCCCCGGCGGGACGGCCCCGGCAGGACAAGCTCCGACAGGAGAGGTCCCGGCCCAAGGAGCCGCGGCCCGGGGTGGTGCCCGACCTCACCAAGGCGCCTCCGGAGTCGATGCGCGACCTGCCGCCGCGCGCCGAGCAGCTCCAGCTCTCCGGGGACATCACCTACTCGCTGCCCTCGCTGGACCTCCTCACCCGTGGCGGCCCCGGCAAGGCGCGCAGCGCGGCGAACGACGCCGTGGTCGCCTCGCTGACCAACGTCTTCACCGAGTTCAAGGTCGACGCCGCCGTCACCGGCTTCACCCGGGGGCCGACGGTCACCCGCTACGAGGTCGAGCTGGGCCCGGCCGTGAAGGTCGAGCGGATCACCGCGCTGACGAAGAACATCGCCTACGCCGTCGCCAGCCCGGACGTGCGGATCATCAGCCCGATCCCCGGCAAGTCGGCGGTCGGCATCGAGATCCCCAACACCGACCGGGAGATGGTCAACCTCGGCGACGTGCTGCGGCTCGCGGAGTCCGCCGAGGACGACGATCCGATGCTGGTCGCCTTCGGCAAGGACGTCGAGGGCGGCTATGTCATGCACTCGCTGGCGAAGATGCCGCACATGCTGGTGGCCGGCGCCACCGGCTCCGGCAAGTCGTCCTGCATCAACTGTCTGATCACCTCGGTCATGATTCGGGCGACCCCCGAGGACGTCCGCATGATCCTGGTCGATCCCAAGCGGGTCGAGCTGACCGCCTACGAGGGCATCCCGCACCTGATCACGCCGATCATCACCAACCCCAAGCGGGCCGCCGAGGCGCTCCAGTGGGTCGTGCGCGAGATGGACCTCAGGTACGACGACCTGGCCGCGTACGGGTACCGGCACATCGACGACTTCAACAAGGCCGTGCGCGAGGGCACCGTCAAGCCGCCCGAGGGCAGCGAGCGCGAGCTCCAGCCGTATCCGTACCTGCTGGTGATCGTGGACGAGCTGGCCGACCTGATGATGGTGGCGCCGCGGGACGTCGAGGACTCGATCGTGCGCATCACGCAGCTCGCGCGCGCGGCAGGCATCCATCTGGTCCTGGCGACCCAGCGGCCCTCGGTCGATGTCGTCACGGGTCTGATCAAGGCGAACGTGCCCTCGCGGCTGGCGTTCGCCACCTCCTCGCTCGCCGACAGCCGCGTCATCCTCGACCAGCCGGGTGCCGAGAAGCTGATCGGCAAGGGCGACGGCCTGTTCCTGCCGATGGGGGCCAACAAGCCCACCCGTATGCAGGGCGCGTTCGTCACCGAGGCCGAGGTCGCGGCGGTCGTGCAGCACTGCAAGGACCAGATGGCGCCGGTTTTCCGGGACGACGTCACCGTGGGCACCAAGCAGAAGAAGGAGATCGACGAGGACATCGGCGACGACCTCGATCTGCTGTGCCAGGCGGCCGAGCTGGTGGTCTCGACGCAGTTCGGTTCGACGTCCATGCTCCAGCGCAAGCTGCGGGTGGGCTTCGCCAAGGCCGGGCGGCTGATGGACCTCATGGAGTCGCGGAACATCGTCGGCCCGAGCGAGGGGTCCAAGGCACGTGACGTTCTTGTGAAGCCCGACGAGCTCGACGGTGTGATCGCGGTGATTCGTGGGGAGTCGGACGGGTAGCGGAACGGGGCCCGCGTGAGAGGCTCCGCGACGGGCCGGTTGTCCGATCGTGACTCACCCGTAAGGGATCATTGAGCAACCGTTTCCCTTCGGCGTACGTCAAGTTGAGCGAAGCGACAAAGAGGTACCCCACCATCGGCATGACCGGCCATTCCGATGGCGTACAGATTCCCACCGCCCGGTTGCCCCACCCCATTTGCACCCCCCTAGACTGAACCTCCAGCACAGGCGGCTACACGCTCGAAAGGCGCCCCCGTGTCCATCGGCAACTCCCCTGAAGACGAGCGTCCGTTCGAAGACGTTTCCGAGGAAGCCCGCCCCTCCATCGGCCGTGCGCTGCGCGACGCGCGTGTCGCGGCCGGGATGACTGTCGACGACGTCAGTACCGCCACCCGGGTCCGGATCGCCATCGTGCAGGCGATCGAGGCTGACGACTTCGCACCCTGTGGCGGCGACGTGTACGCCCGCGGCCACCTCAAGACGCTGGCCCGAGCCGTCCATCTCGATCCGGCGCCGCTGCTAGCCCAGTACGACGACGAGCACGGCGGCCGCCCGGCCCCCACCCCCGCCGCACCCCTGTTCGAGGCGGAACGCATCCGTCCCGAGCGGCGCGGTCCGAACTGGACCGCGGCGATGGTCGCCGCGATCGTCGCGGTGATCGGCTTCGTCGGGTTCACCGTGGTCAAGGGCGACTCCGACAACGGTGCGAAGAACGAGGTCGCCGGAGGCCCCTCGCCCACCACCAAGAAGACCGCCTCGCCCTCGGCGGGCGGCAAGAAGCCGACCGGCCCCAAGCCGGACCCCACCGAGAGCGCCATCGCGGCCGCGCCCCAGGACAAGGTCACCGTCCAGGTCAGCGCCACGGACGGGCGCAGCTGGGTCGCGGCCAAGGACCACAACGGCCGGCTGCTGTTCGACGGACTGCTCAAGCAGGGCCAGTCCAAGACCTTCCAGGACAGCTCCAAGATCAACCTGGTCCTCGGTGACGCCGGAGCCATCCAGCTCTACGTCAACGGCAAGAAGATCGACGACGACTTCCAGCCCGGCGCGGTGGAGCGTCTGACCTACACCAAGGGCGACCCTCAGGTCGGCTGAGGCCGGGCCTTCGGGCCCACAGCAGGTGCATGCGGACGAGGTTGGCCAAGATCGGCCAACCCCGTCGACGTGGGGTGTCGGTGGGACGAAGTAGTCTTGAGCCCATGCCTGAACGCCGTACCGTCGCACTCGTCACACTTGGCTGCGCCCGTAACGAGGTGGACTCGGAGGAGCTCGCAGGCCGCTTGGAGGCGGACGGCTGGCACCTCGTGGAGGACGCCGAGGACGCCGACGTCGCCGTGGTCAACACCTGCGGTTTCGTCGACGCCGCCAAGAAGGACTCCGTCGACGCCCTGCTGGAGGCCAACGACCTCAAGGGGCACGGCCGCACCCAGGCCGTCGTCGCGGTCGGCTGCATGGCCGAGCGGTACGGCAAGGAACTCGCCGAGGCGCTCCCGGAGGCTGACGGCGTGCTCGGCTTCGACGACTACTCCGACATCTCCGACCGCCTGCAGACCATCCTGTCCGGCGGCATCCACGCCGCCCACACCCCGCGCGACCGGCGCAAGCTGCTGCCGATCAGCCCGGCCGAGCGGCAGGAGTCGGCCGCCGAGGTCGCCCTGCCCGGACACGGCCCCACCGACCTCCCGGACGGTCTCGCGCCCGCCTCCGGCCCCCGCGCGCCCCTGCGCCGCCGACTGGACGGCGCCCCGGTCGCCTCGGTGAAGCTGGCCTCCGGCTGCGACCGGCGCTGCACCTTCTGCGCCATCCCGTCCTTCCGCGGCTCCTTCATCTCCCGCCGCCCCTCGGACGTCCTGAACGAGACGCGCTGGCTGGCCGAGCAGGGCGTCAAGGAGATCATGCTGGTCTCCGAGAACAACACCTCGTACGGCAAGGACCTGGGCGACATCCGCCTGCTGGAGTCGCTGCTGCCCGAGCTCGCCGAGGTCGACGGCATCGAGCGGGTGCGGGTGAGCTACCTCCAGCCCGCCGAGATGCGCCCCGGCCTCATCGACGTGCTCACCGGCACGCCGAAGATCGCGCCGTACTTCGATCTGTCCTTCCAGCACTCCGCGCCCGGCGTGCTGCGCGCGATGCGACGCTTCGGCGACACCGACCGGTTCCTGGAACTGCTCGACACGATCCGCGCCAAGGCGCCCCAGGCGGGCGTGCGCTCCAACTTCATCGTGGGCTTCCCCGGTGAGACCGAGGCCGACCTGGCCGAGCTGGAGCGCTTTCTGACCGGGGCGAGACTCGACGCCATCGGCGTCTTCGGCTACTCCGACGAGGAGGGCACCGAGGCCGCCACCTACGACAACAAGCTCGACGAGGACGTCGTCGCCGAGCGCCTCGCGCACATCTCCCGGCTCGCCGAGGAGCTCGTCTCGCAGCGCGCCGAGGAGCGGATGGGCGAGACCGTGCGCGTGCTCGTGGAGTCCGTGGACGAGGAAGAGGGCGTGTACGGCCGCGCGGCCCACCAGGCGCCCGAGACGGACGGCCAGGTCCTGCTCACGAGCGGCGAGGGTCTGAGTGTCGGCCGTATGGTCGAGGCGAAGGTGGTCGGCACGGAAGGTGTCGACCTGGTGGCCGAGCCGCTGGCGGGCTCGCACGGGTGTAGCGAGGAGGCGGGCAGATGACCGGAGTACCGGCATCCGCCGCGGGCGGCTCCTCCAAGGCGGGTTCCTCCGCGAGCGGTGTGTCCCCGGCCGGCGCGTCGGCCCTGAGCCGGTCCAAGAACCAGGCGTTCAGGTCCGGTGCGTCCGCCGCGGGCGGGGTCGACGACGGCGCCTCCTCGCCGGTCGGAGTCGACGGCGACGCGCGCACTCCTCGTGGCGGCAAGCTGGCCGCCGCGGCCGTCAACCAGGCGAGCGTCTGGAACATCGCCAACCTCCTGACGATGCTCCGGCTGCTCCTGGTGCCCGCCTTCGTCGCGCTGATGCTGGCCGACGGCGGCTATGACCCGGCCTGGCGCTCGTTCGCCTGGGCGGCCTTCGCCATCGCCATGATCACCGATCTGTTCGACGGGCATCTGGCGCGCACGTACAACCTGGTCACCGACTTCGGGAAGATCGCCGACCCCATCGCCGACAAGGCGATCATGGGTGCGGCGCTGATCTGTCTTTCCGGTCTCGGCGATCTGCCGTGGTGGGTGACCGGACTGATTCTCGGCCGGGAACTCGGGATCACGCTCATGCGTTTTCTCGTCATCCGGTACGGCGTCATCCCCGCGAGCCGCGGGGGCAAGCTCAAGACCCTCACCCAGGGCGTGGCCGTCGGGATGTACATCCTGGCGCTGACGGGGTGGCTGGCCACCCTGCGATGGTGGGTGATGGCCGGGGCCGTGGTGCTGACGGTCGCGACCGGGCTGGATTACGTAAGACAGGCCATAGTCCTGCGCCGACAGGGAATGGCCGAACGCGAGCGGGCGTCGGAGGAGACGGAAGCGTGAGTTCCACCGCCGCCGACGTGCTGCGACTACTGATGGTGAGGGGCGAGACGGTCGCCGTCGCCGAGTCGCTGACCGGCGGATTGGTGGCCTCGGCGCTGACCGCGGTCCCCGGGGCGTCCAATGCCTTCCGGGGGTCGGTCACGGCGTACGCCACGCCCCTCAAGCACGAACTGCTCGGCGTCGACGCCGCCCTGCTGGAGGAGCGCGGAGCGGTCGATCCGCAGGTGGCGGCCCAGATGGCGGCCGGCGTACGCGAGGCGCTGGGCGCCGACTGGGGCATCGCGACGACGGGCGTGGCAGGGCCCGACCCCCAGGACGGCCGGCCCGTGGGGACCGTCTTCATCGCTGTGGAGGGCCCCCGGGGGCCGCATTCCGTTTCCGCCGGTGGCGGAAAAGTGGAGTCGCTGCGGTTGAACGGCGACCGTGCGGAAATTCGTATGGAGAGTGTACAGAGCGTGCTCGCCCTGCTCCGGAGGGAGCTTTCGGGCGAACAGGCTGGGAATGAGCGGGCACAGGATACGGAACAGAACGGGGGGTTTTGATGTTTGCAGCCCTGAGTGAACACGACATCGCTCCCCGCACGGCCGCGGCGCGAGGCGGTACGGTGGGGCGTGAAGGATGCGGCTACGCGGTCCGAGGAGGGAGCCACCGATGATTCTGCTCCGTCGCCTGCTGGGTGACGTGCTGCGTCGGCAGCGCCAGCGCCAGGGCCGTACTCTGCGCGAAGTCTCCTCGTCCGCCCGAGTCTCACTCGGCTATCTCTCCGAGGTGGAGCGGGGGCAGAAGGAGGCTTCCTCTGAGCTGCTCTCCGCCATCTGCGACGCGCTGGACGTACGGATGTCCGAGCTCATGCGCGAAGTGAGCGACGAGCTCGCTCTCGCCGAGCTGGCCCAGTCCGCAGCGGCCACCCCCAGCGAACCCGTGCCCTCGCCGGTGCGACCCATGCTGGGTTCCGTCTCGGTGGCTGGTGTGCCACCGGAACGGGTGACGATCAAGGCGCCCGCCGAAGCGGTGGACGTCGTCGCCGCCTGACGGTCGTGCCCATGGGCGCGTGAACCGACGCGAAGGCATTGTGTGAGGCCCTGGCCAGGGCTTCTCCGGGTAACCGGAGGGGTCGGCCGGGGCCTTCGCTTGTGTGCGGGCGGTGTGTAATGCGCCACAGAATGACCGTCTTGCTCCGTTTGCCGGTGCAGGGCGGGGCGGGCATGGTGGATGAGCGTGTTCCGCCGCGACCCACGGAGATCCGCCCGTACGTCGTGCGGGGCGCACTGCATCCGTGTGCCCGGGGTGCGCCCTGGTGATGTGAGTGAGGCGTGCTTAGCGTCGTTCGTCGGGCGACGGCCTGCTGAGGCGGTGGCCGACGGTATCGGGCTGGAGGTGGCGCCATGGTGGGGCGGATAGCGCGCTGGGGGGCCGGCCTGGGATTCGGGGCGTTGTGGTGGTGGGCCGTCGTGCGGCTCGCGCTCACGCCGGACGCGGGGGTGCTGGAGGGTGCTGTGGCGGCCGGGGGATGGGGGCTGAGCCTGCTGCCGGTGCACTGCGTGCCCAAGGGCCGGGCGGTGGGGGCGCTCGGTGCGGGGCGGTGGGGGCGGGCCTGGCGGATGGGTGAGGCGGGGTTGGGGAGCGACCTCGGGGGCCGGGGAAGCGCGTGCCAGGACTGAACTCGCCGCTCGGGCGGGTGAGGGACCGGAGGTTCGCTCGACGACTGGTCGAGACGGGGTCGTGACGGACAGGGGATCGAGGGAGGGCGAGGGCGGGGCGGAGTGGGGGTCGGGGCGGAGTGGGGAGTGTGGCGGGGCGGGGGTCGGGGCTGAGCGGGGTTGGTGGCCGTGCGCGTTCAGTGACAGGGCGGGGGTCGTGGCGGTGCTCACGCGTGGTGCTCTCACGCGTGGTGCTCACCACGGCATGGTGACGCCGCCGTTCGGGCGGAGTATCTGGCCCGTCGTGAAAGCGGAGGCGTCCGAGGCCAGGTGGAGGACGGTGTGGGCCACGTCCTCGGGCTCGCCCACTCGGCCCAGCGGCGATCTGCGGGCCATGAGCGCCTCGGTGTCGGCCTGCGCCCCGGCCTCGTGCCGGTCGGTCATGGGCGTCCGGATCCAGCCCGGGGCCACGGCGTTGACGCGGATGCCGTGCCGGCCGACCTCGTTCGCGAGGGTCTTGGTCAACTGCACGACGGCCGCCTTTGCCGCGCCGTAGCACAGCAGGCCCGGCCCGCCCGTGTCGACGGCGCCGGAGGCCATGGTGACGATGGTGCACCCGGTGTCGCGGGCGAGCATCAGCCGGGCGGCCTCCTGGCAGGCGTACAGCACGCCCTTGAAGTTGACGTTCAGTACCCGGTCGAGGTCCTCGTCGCGCGTCTCCAGGACCGGGCTGCTGTGCATGATCCCGGGTTCGGCCGCCATCACGTGCAGCCGCTCGCAGGAGGCGATGGCCTGCCGCATCCGTGCGCGGTCGGTGACGTCGAGGTGGTGGGTGACGGCCGTGCCGCCTTCGGCCTTGATCAGTGCGGCCGTCTCGTCGAGACCGGATGCGTCGAGGTCGGCGCAGTGCACATGGGCGCCGGCGCGCGCGAGCAGAACCGCGCTGGCCCGGCCGATGCCCCCGGCGGCGCCGGTGACGAAGGCGGTGCGTCCGGTGAGGTCGTACGCGTCGACGGCCATACCGGGACCGTACGAGCGTTTCTGACGGGTCGTCAACTGGCGGGGTGGCGGCTTCTGCGGGCGGCCGGGGAGCCCGGGGCCGGAGCCGGGCCCGGCTGGCAGGTCGGGCACCAGTAGGTGGGGCGTTCGCGGGAGCCGTCGCCCTGGTCGGCGAGGCGGACGGGGGTGCCGCAGCGCAGGCAGGGCCGGGACGCCCGGCCGTACACGAACACGTCCTGTCCGCGGCGGGCCGTCGTGGTGCGCACGGGGCGTTCGCGGTTGGCCTCCAGGAGCCGCTTGGCGAGTACGGGCAGCGCGGCCGTGCGGTCGGCGGGGAGGGCGCCGACGGGGAGCCACGGGGTGACGCCGAGGAGGAAGCAGAGCTCGCTCTTGTACACATTGCCGATCCCGGCGAGGTTGCGCTGGTCGAGCAGGGCTTCGCCGAGGGGGCGGGCGGGGTCCGCGAGGAGGTTGGCCAGGGCGCGCTCCGGGTCCCAGTCGGGGCCCAGCAGGTCGGGGCCGAGGTGGCCGATGACGCGTTCCTCCTCGGTGGTGCGCAGCAGTTCCAGGACGGGGAGGCGGTAGCCGACCGCGGTGTGGGCCGGAGTGCCCAGGACGGCCCGGATCTGATGGGCGGGGCCGCCGCTCCAGCGCTGGTCCGGCGTGAACACCTTCCAGGAGCCGTCCATCCTGAGGTGCGAATGCAGGGTGATGCCGCCCTCGAAGCGGGTGAGCAGGTGCTTGCCGCGCGGGGTGACGTCCAGGACCGAGCGGCCGGTGAGGTCGGCCGTGGCGTACTTCGGCACCCTGAGGTCGCAGCGGGTCAGCACCTGGCCCGCGAGGGCGGTGTGCAGCCTCTTCGCGGTCTGCCAGACGGTATCGCCTTCGGGCATGGGTCAAGGGTGGCACGGGGGCGGGGTGCGGTGCGTCGGGTGGCGCCGGGGCAGGGTGGCGCCTGGTGGCGTGCGGTTTGGGTGGCATGCGCTGGGCGGCATGGAGTGGGGGCGGCGTGTGCCGGGTTCCTCGGGCGCGTGGGCGCGCCTGTCATGCCCTCAGCCGCAGGCCGCGCGGTGTCGCGATGAAGCCGGCTCCTTCCAGGACGGTGCCGATGGGGGAGGTCAGGGCCGGGGCGCCGTTGATGCGCTCCACCGTGACGGTGCCGAGGGAGCCCGCGCGGGCGGCCGCCGCGAGCGCCTCGGCGGCCTCGTGCAGACGCGGGTCGTCGGCGGGTGAGCCGCTCGCGCCGTCCGGGTCGGCGAGCCAGGCCAGCAGGGTCTTGCCGCCGCGCTCCATGTAGAGGGTCAGCTCGCCGTCGACGAGGACCACGAGCGAGCCCGCCTTGCGGCCCGGCTTGTGCCCGGCGCCGGTCGGCGGCTCCGGCCAGGACAGGGCGGCTCCGTAGGCGTTGGCCGGGTCGGCGGCGGCGAGGACGACCGCGCGGGAGGCGGGGGTGGGGCGCCTGCCGAGGCCTGGGGCGTAGGCGGCCGGGCCGCCTCCTCGCCAGGGGGCGTTCTGGCCCTGTCGGCCGTTCGGGGTGTAAGGGTCGTTCGGGTTGTACGGGCCGTTCGGGTTGTGCGACGCGGCGAGGTCGCGCGGGGAGACGTAGTCGCCGGGGGCGGACCGGTTGTCGGGGTTGCGGTACCCGCCCGGCGGGGTCGGGTCGTCCGGGAAAGTGAACTCCCCGGGCGGGACGGGGTCGTTCGGGAAGGAGAAGTCGCCGGGCGATGCCGGGCCGTCAGGGAAGGCGAAGGCCTCGTCCGTGAAGGGCGCGTTCGTGCCGAAGGCGGCCGCCGCGGGGTTCTGTCCCTGGGCGTCGGCGAAACCCGGGACGGGCAGGCCCTCGCGGGCGTTGGACACCGCGCGCAGACGGTCCACCGCCCCGTCCATCGCGAACTGGGCGGCGCCCAGCCCCTCCACGACATAGCCGCGGCGGGCCTGTCCGCTCTCCTCGAAGACGGACAGCACGCGGTACACCGCTGAAAATCCTCCCTCGACGCCTTCGGACGACACCGCCCCCCGGGTCACCACACCGTGCCGGTCGAGGAGGACGCGGGCGAGCGCGTGGGCCCGGACCGTGGGGTCGCCGTCGCGCTCAGGGAGCAGCGACCAGCGGCCGGCGACCGTCGGGGGGCCGGTGCGGGAGGCCGGGCGGGCGGCGGCGGTCAGGGAGCCGTAACGCCCGCGCGGGATCGTGCGCTTGGCGCGGTGGGCCGTGGAGCCCGCGGTACGGCCGGAGCCCAGCAGGGCGCGCATCGGCGCCAGCGTGTCGTTGGTGAGGCGGCCGGACCAGGCCAGGTCCCAGATCGCGTCGGCCAGTTGGGGATCGGTGGCGTCCGGGTGCGTCGTGGCCCGGACCTGGTCGGCGATCTGACGGAAGAACAGGCCGTAGCCACCGGACAGGGTGTCCAGGACGGACTGGTGCAGGGCCGTCAGCTCCAGAGGGTGCGGCGGAGGCAGGAGCAGCGGGGCGGCGTCGGCCATGTACAGCGAGACCCAGCCGTCCTTGCCGGGCAGTGAGCCCGCCCCGGCCCACACCACCTCGCCGGACGCGGTGAGTTCGTCGAGCAGGGCCGGGGTGAAGTCCGAGACCCGGGAGGGCAGGACGAGCTTCTCCACGGCGGACGCGGGCACGGACGCGCCCTGCAACTGCTCGATGGCCCGCACGAGACCGTCGATGCCGCGCAGCCCGTGCCCCCGGCCGATGTGCTGCCACTGCGGGAGGAACTGGGCGAGCGCGGGCGGCGGCACCGGCTCCAGCTCGTGCCGCAGGGCGGCGAGCGAACGGCGGCGCAGGCGGCGCAGGACCGCCGCGTCGCACCACTCCTGGCCGATCCCGGCCGGATGGAACTCGCCCTGTACGACCCGGCCGGCCGCCGCCAGCCGCTGCAGGGCGCCGTCGGTGACCGCGACACCGAGCCCGAAGCGGGCCGCCGCCGTGGCGGAGGTGAACGGGCCGTGGGTGCGGGCGTAGCGCGCGAGGAGGTCGCCCAGAGGGTCCTTCACGGGCTCGGTGAAGGCCTCCGGCACACCGACAGGCAGGGCCGTGCCGAGTGCGTCGCGCAGGCGGCCCGCGTCCTCGACGGCGGCCCAGTGGTCGGTGCCCGCGATGCGGACCCGGATGGCGCGGCGGGCCGCGGCCAGCTCATGGGCCCAATGCGGTTCGGCGCCGCGCCCGGCCAGATCGGCGTCGGTGAGCGGGCCCAGCATCCGGAGCAGGTCGGCGACGCCCTCGACGTCCTTGACCCGCCGGTCCTCGGTGAGCCACTGCAGCTCCCGCTCCAGCTCGGTGAGCACCTCGGCGTCGAGCAGCTCGCGCAGTTCCGCCTGGCCGAGCAGCTCGGCCAGCAGGCGTGAGTCCAGCGACAGCGCGGCCGCCCGGCGTTCGGCGAGCGGTGAGTCGCCCTCGTACAGGAACTGGGCGACGTATCCGAAGAGGAGGGAGCGCGCGAAGGGGGACGGCTCGGGGGTGGTGACCTCGACGAGGCGGACCTTGCGGGACTCCAGGTCGCCCATCAGCTCGACCAGGCCGGGGACGTCGAAGACGTCCTGGAGGCATTCGCGAACCGCCTCCAGGACGATCGGGAACGAGCCGAACTCGCTCGCCACCTGCAGCAGTTGGGCGGCGCGCTGGCGCTGCTGCCAGAGCGGGGTGCGCTTGCCGGGGCTGCGGCGCGGGAGCAGCAGCGCGCGGGCGGCGCACTCCCGGAAGCGGGAGGCGAACAGGGCGGAGCCGCCGACCTGGTCGGTGACGACCTGGTCGACCTCGCCCTTGTCGAAGACGACGTCCGCCGCGCCGACGGGCGCCTGCTCCGTGTCGTACTCCGTGCCGGTCTTCATGGGCTCCTGGTCGAGCAGGTCCAGGCTCATCAGGTCGGCGTCGGGCAGCCGCAGCACGATGCCGTCGTCGGCGTGCATGACCTGGGCGTCCATGCCGTACCGCTCGGCCAGGCGGGCGCCGAGGGCGAGGGCCCAGGGGGCGTGCACCTGGGCGCCGAAGGGGGAGTGGACGACGACGCGCCAGTCGCCCAGCTCGTCACGGAAGCGCTCGACGACGATCGTGCGGTCGTCCGGGACATGACCGCAGGCCTGGCGCTGCTCGTCCAGATAGGACAGCACGTTGTCCGCGGCCCAGGCGTCCAGGCCCGCGGCGAGCAGGCGCAGCCGGGCGTCGTCCTTGCTCAGGGAGCCCACCTCGCGCAGGAACGCGCCCACCGCGCGGCCCAGTTCGAGCGGGCGGCCCAGCTGGTCGCCCTTCCAGAACGGCAGCCGGCCCGGCACGCCCGGCGCCGGGGAGACCAGGACGCGGTCGCGGGTGATGTCCTCGATGCGCCATGAACTGGTGCCCAGTGTGAAGACGTCGCCCACGCGGGACTCGTAGACCATCTCCTCGTCCAGCTCGCCGACCCGGCCGCCGCCCTTCTTCGGGTCGGACCCGGCGAGGAAGACGCCGAACAGGCCGCGGTCGGGGATCGTGCCGCCCGAGGTCACGGCGAGGCGCTGCGCTCCGGGTCGGCCGGTCACCGTGCCGGCCACCCGGTCCCACACCACGCGCGGGCGCAGTTCCGCGAAGGCGTCCGACGGGTAGCGGCCGGCGAGCATGTCGAGGACGGCGGTGAAGGCGGACTCGGGCAGCGAGGCGAAGGGCGCCGCGCGCCGGACCGCGGCGAGCAGGTCGTCGACCTGCCAGGTGTCCATGGACGTCATCGCCACCAGCTGCTGCGCCAGTACGTCCAGGGGGTTGGCCGGGACCTTCAGCGACTCGATGGAGCCGGTGCGCATGCGCTCGGTGACCACGGCCGCCTGCACGAGGTCGCCCCGGTACTTCGGGAACACCACTCCCGTGGAGACCGCGCCCACCTGGTGTCCGGCGCGGCCCACGCGCTGGAGCCCGGAGGCCACGGACGGCGGGGACTCCACCTGGACGACGAGATCGACCGCGCCCATGTCGATGCCCAGTTCGAGGCTGGAGGTGGCGACCACCGCGGGCAGGCGGCCCGCCTTGAGGTCCTCCTCGACCAGCGCGCGCTGCTCCTTGGAGACCGAGCCGTGGTGGGCGCGCGCGATGACGGGCGGGGCGCCCATCGCCGCGCCCGAGCCGCCCATCAGCTGGGCGGGGCTGTGCTGTTCCTCCAGGGGCTCGCCGGTGGCGCGCTCGTAGGCGATCTCGTTCAGCCGGTTGCACAGGCGCTCGGCCAGGCGGCGCGAGTTGGCGAAGACGATCGTGGAGCGGTGCGACTGGACCAGGTCGGCGATGCGCTCCTCGACATGCGGCCAGATCGAGGGGCGCTCGGCACCGGAGTCGCCGTCGACGGCCGGGGCGGCGCCCAGCTCGCCGAGGTCCTCGACCGGGACGACGACCGAGAGGTCGAACTCCTTGCCGGACTCGGGCTGGACGATCTCCACCTTGCCGCGTGGCGAGAGATAGCGGGCCACCTCGTCGACCGGGCGCACGGTCGCCGAAAGGCCGATGCGGCGGGCCGGCTTCGGCAGTAGCTCGTCCAGGCGCTCCAGGGTCAGGGCGAGGTGTGCGCCGCGCTTGGTGCCGGCCACCGCGTGCACCTCGTCGAGGATCACCGTCTCGATGCCGGTCAGCGCGTCGCGCGTGGCCGAGGTCAGCATCAGGAACAGCGACTCCGGGGTGGTGATCAGGATGTCCGGCGGGCGCGTGGACAGCGCGCGGCGCTCCGCGGGCGGGGTGTCGCCGGAGCGGATGCCCACCTTCACCTCCGGCTCGGGCAGGCCGAGCCGTACGGACTCCTGACGGATGCCGGTCAGCGGACTGCGGAGGTTGCGCTCTACGTCCACGGCCAGGGCCTTCAGCGGCGACACGTACAGGACGCGGCAGCGCTTCTTGGGGTCCGCGGGCGGGGGAGTCGCGGTGAGCTGGTCCAGCGCGGCGAGGAAGGCGGCCAGCGTCTTGCCGGACCCGGTCGGGGCGACCACCAGCACGTCCGAGCCCTCCCGGATGGCCTGCCACGCGCCCGCCTGGGCCGCGGTGGGCGCGGAGAAGGCCCCCGTGAACCAGCCGCGGGTCGCGGGGGAGAAGCCGTCGAGGGCCCGGTGGGCGGAGCTGACCATGCGTCCATCCTGCACCCACACACTGACAACGGCGCTGAGCTGCGGGTTTCGGGGCGGGGCGGCTTGCGGGGGTGGCCGCCCCGACCCCCGGGGCAGGGCGGGCGGGCCGGCCTGCGGGCCGCGGCGGCGGCGGTGGGCGGTTCCGGCGGGCGGGTCGGCGGGGGCAGCGGTGGGCGTTTCCGGCGGGCGGGGCGGCGGTGGCGGCGGTGGGCGGTTCCGGCGGGCGGGTCGGCGGGGCGGGGGTGGGCGTTTACGGCCTGGGGTCGGCCGGGGCAGCGTGGGCGGTTCCGGCGGGCGGGTCGCTGCGGCGGGGGCGGGCGTTTCCGGCCCTCGTGGGCAGCGCGGCACGGACGGGTCCCGGCGGGCCCGCCGAGCCGCATCGGGCGGTTTTCGCGCGGAGATCCGACTGGCCGACAATGGGCGCATGGCGGCTTCCGGGGAGCGGGCACGGCACTGGCAGTACGCGGAGCTGCCCGGTGTCGATCTGCTGCGGGCCCGGTACATCCGCAAGACGTTCGTCCGGCACACCCACGAGCACTTCGTGATCGCGGCCATCGCCGACGGGGTCGAGATCTTCCACCACGGCAGCGGCGACCAGTACGCGGGCGCCGGTGCGCTGGCCCTGGTCAACCCGGACACCCCGCACACCGGGCGGGCCGGAGTGCCCGAGGGCTGGCGGTACGGGGCGGTCTACCCGTCCCCGGACGTCGTGTCCGCCATCGCCGCCGAGACGACCACGATCCGCGGCACCCCAGGCTTCGTCCGCCCCGTGCTCGACGACCCCTACACCGTCGCCCTGGTCCACAAGGTGCTGCGCGCCGCCGACGAGGGCAACGCCCTGGCCGCCGACACGCTGCTGCGCGTGGCCGTGACCCGGCTGCTCCGGCTGAACGGCGGGCCTCTGCCGCAGCGGCCGGTCCGGACGGCGGGTGCGGGCGTCGCCGCACGCGCGCGTGCCGTGCTGGAGGACCGGATGACCGCCCCGCCGACCCTGGAGCGGCTCGCCGCGGACCTCGGCACCAGCCCCTTCGCCCTGCTGCGGGCGTTCCGCGACGCCTACGGGATGCCGCCGCACGCCTGGCTCACCGACGCGCGGGTACGGCGGGCACGGGCACTGCTGGACGCGGGCACGGCACCGGCGGAGGCGGCCCTGGCGGTGGGTTTCACCGACCAGCCGCATCTGAACCGGCACTTCAGCCGCATCGTGGGCGTGCCGCCGGGCGCGTACCAGCGGGAGCGCAAGAACGTACAAGACGACCCGCGCGGGCTCCTCGTACCGTCCGAGACGTGGCAGAACAGACAGCGTGCACAGCAGGCACACGGGCCGACGGGCCGGGAAGGCCGGACACCGGCGGTTCGGCAGGACCGGACACCGGCGCTCGGGGAAAGCCGGACGCGGCCGTCGTCCGGGACGCCCTCGGAGTCGGGGTCGCCGTAGGGCTGTCCGGCTTCGCCTTCGGGGTGACGTCGGCGGGCGGCGGGCTGACACTGCTGCAGACCTGTGCGCTGAGCCTGCTGGTCTTCACCGGGGCCTCCCAGTTCGCGCTGGTGGGAGCTCTGGCCGCAGGAGGGAACCCGTTCACGGCGGCCGCCGGCGCCTTCTTCCTGGGCGTGCGCAACGCGTTCTACGGGCTGCGTCTGTCGCAGTTGCTGGCGCTCCCGCGCGCGGTGCGTCCCTTCGCCGCCCAGTGGGTCATCGACGAGACCACGGCCGTGGCGCTGGCGCAGCCCACACGCCGTGCCGCGCGGATCGGCTTCACGGTGACGGGGCTCAGCCTGTACCTGCTGTGGAACCTCACCACGCTGCTCGGCGCGCTGGGCGCCGAGGCCCTCGGCGACACGGACGCGTGGGGCCTGGACGCCGCGGGCCCCGCCGTCTTCCTGGCCCTGCTCGCGCCCATGCTCACCAGCGCCACCGAACGGGCCGTCGCCGGTCTCGCCGTGGTCCTGGGGCTCGTTCTGCTGCCGGTCCTGCCCGCGGGCGTGCCGGTGCTGCTGGCCGCGCTGGCGGCTCCCGCCGTGCTGTGGGTGCAGGGACGCCGCCGGGGCGCCGGGCCGCGGCGGCCGGGGCCGGTCGCGAGTTCCGGGAGTGACGAGAGCGCGGAGGACGGACGATGAACTTCTGGATCGCGATCGCGGTCACCGCGGTCGGCTGCTACGCCGTCAAGCTCGCCGGGCTGCTCGTCCCCACGGGCGCGCTGGAACGGCCCCTGGTCAGACGGCTCGCCGCGTTGCTCCCGGTGGCGCTGCTCGCCGCCCTCACGGCGCAGCAGACCTTCGCCGACGGACAGACGCTGGTGCTGGACGCGCGGGCGGCCGGGCTCGCCGCGGCCGCCGTGGCGCTGGTGCTGCGCGCTCCCTTCCTGGTCGTCGTGGCGGCCGCGGTGGTGGTGACGGCGGGGGTGCGGGCGGTGGGCGGGTGAGCGGTCGGTCGCCGGGGCGGGCGGGCGAGGCAGGACAGAGCAGCGCCTCAGCGCCTCGGTACGTCAGTGCCTGAGTGCCTCCCTGCCTCCCTGCCTCAGCGCCTCAATGCCTCAGCCGATGAAGCGGCCGTGGGCCCGCAGCGTGCGCAGGGCCTCGATCGTCACCATGGGACGTGCCTCCAGGGCGGTGCCGGGCGCCCACTGACGCCAGCGGACGGGCCAGCCGCCGTCCTCCTCCTGCTCGGCCGCGAGGAAGTCCAGGGAGCGCGACATCTCCTCGTCGGTGAACCACGCGCGCGCGAGAGACTGCGGTGTCCTGGCGAAGTCGTGCGGGAAGTGATGCTCGCCCGGCCCGTATCCCGGAGCCACCGGGTAGGCGTCGAGGTCGGCCGGGTCGAGCGCCGCGAGCCGCTGCTCGCGCACGAGGCGGCCCAGCCGGTCGGCGGCCGCCTGGGCGCGTGAGCGGTCGGGCGCCGAGTCCAGGAAGGCCACCGCGGCATGGATCTCGTAGGGGTGCGAACTCTTCAGCGAATCGACCGCCTGCCAGCAGAAGTCGGTGGCCCGGAACAGCCACGCGTGCCACACCTGGTTGCGGTGCAGCACTCCCACCACCGGCCCGGTGGCCAGGAGCTCGCCGGGCGGGTCGTCCACGATCGGCACGAACGGGGCCGCCGGATAGCCGCGTTGGCTGGGATGAACCGCCGGAAGGGCGCCTTCCGGCGTGGAGACGAGGGTCAGATAACGGCATACGCGTTCCACGCGCTGCCCGCCGCAGCGCCCGACGGAGTCCAGTACACGCAGCGCGTGCGCGGTGTGCAACGGCTGGCTGACGGGGCCGCGCAGATCGGGCTCCAGGGCGTGCCCGTACCCGCCGTCCTCGTTGCGGTAGGCGTCCAGCGCGGTCTCCACCGGATCGGCGGCACCGTCGAGGAAGTGGTACGCGAAGCGCCGCTGCTCCAGCACGCGCGCGGTGAGCCACACGAAATGCTCGGCGCGGAAGAGCGGGGAGTGCGCCGGGGGCGTTGCGGAGAGTGGGGATGCTCCTGTTTCGGCCATGGTCAGACCGTAGGGCCGAAAGCGGTTCCGGAGAGCCGCCCCGGCCCCCGCCCACTCTCAGGGGCGGGATACTGATGTCATGCGGTTGACGGTCTTCTGGGAACGGATGGCGGAGCACTTCGGTGCGGGGTACGCCGAAACCTTCGCGCGCGATCACGTGATGTCGGATCTCGGCGGGCGCACGGTGGTCGAGGCGCTGGACTCCGGCTGGGAGGCCAAGGACGTGTGGCGAGTGGTCTGCGCGGTGATGAACGTCCCGCAGGAAAGGCACTGACGGGGCACGAGATCACGGGGCCGCCGTACGAGTGTCGGTGGTGTGGGCGAGACTTTGTCCGTGGCACCCACTGACGAGACGGGGCAGGCGGCCCCGCAGGCATCCGCGATCGGCACGACACCGCCCGCACAGCCCCCCGCCGGCGGCGCCGGGGCTCCGGGCGCCCGCATGCCGCGCTGGCTGCCGCGCGCCATGGTGCTCGCCCTCGCCCTCTTCGCCTGCTTCCAACTCGGCAGCTGGGCCTTCCACCAGCTCACCGGGCTGCTGATCAACATCGTGATCGCGTTCTTCCTGGCGCTCGCCATAGAGCCCGCGGTGAGCTGGATGGCCTCCCGGGGGATGCGCCGGGGCCTGGCCACCGGTCTGGTCTTCCTCCTGGTGATCATCCTGTCCGCGGGCTTCGTGATCGCCCTGGGCTCCTTGCTCGCCGGTCAGATCGTCAAGATCGTCGAGGGTTTCCCGCAGTATCTCGACTCCGTCATCAACTGGATCAACACCCACTTCAACACCGACCTGCAGCGGGTGGACGTCCAGGAGGGCGTGCTCCGCTCCGACTGGCTGCGCAACTACGTCGAGAACAGCGCCACCGGGGTGCTGGCCATCTCCGCACAGGTGCTGGGCGGACTCTTCCGGCTGCTGACAATCGTCCTGTTCGCGTTCTACTTCGCCGCAGACGGGCCGCGGCTGCGCCGCGCGCTGTGCTCCGTGCTGCCGCCCGCCAAGCAGGCCGAGGTGCTGCGCGCGTGGGAGATCGCCGTGGACAAGACCGGCGGCTATCTGTACTCGCGCGGTCTGATGGCGCTGATCTCGGGCATCGCCCACTACGTCCTGCTCCAGGCGCTGGGCGTGCCCTACGCGCCCGTGCTCGCGGTGTGGGTGGGCCTGGTGTCGCAGTTCATCCCGACCATCGGCACATACCTCGCGGGCGCCCTGCCAATGCTGATCGCCTTCACCGTGGATCCCTGGTACGCGCTCTGGGTGCTGGTCTTCGTCGTGATCTACCAGCAGTTCGAGAACTACGTGCTCCAACCCAAGCTGACCTCCAAGACCGTCGACATCCATCCCGCGGTCGCCTTCGGCTCGGTCGTCGCGGGCACCGCGCTGCTCAACGCGGTCGGTGCCCTGATCGCCATCCCGGCGGTCGCCACGCTCCAGGCCTTCCTGGGCGCCTACGTGAAGCGCTACGCCGTCACCGACGACCCACGCGTGCACGGCCACCGGGCCCGCGGGGAGAACCAGGACTCCGGCCCGCTCGCCCGCGGACGCCGCCTGCTGGACCGGCTGCGGCAGGACAGCCCCGGGGACGGCCCGGATGACCGACCCGAGGAAGGCCCGGAGGATCGCCCGGAGAACCGCCCGGACGGGGACGCGCCACCGAAGGGGCCGGAGTCGGACTGACGGTCCGCGACTCCCTCCTACGCGACTCCTCCTGCGCGACTCCCTCATGCGTGGCGCGCGAAACGCGGTCCCGGGGCCGGCCTTGGGCGCCGCGCGGCTCGTGCCTCTCCGCGCGTGCCGCGTGCCCCCGGAAAGGCGGCCTGTCCGGGTCGGTCCCTCTCCTCTGCGACGTTGAGCATCCGCGCAGGCGGCGCTGAGTACGCGTACTCAGGGATCGACGACGGCCGGTGACGAGACTGGGGGCACACCGACCGACTGGAGACGATCATGTCCAAGCCCCGCAGCGCTCACCGGCCCGCCATCGCGATGCGCCCCGGCCGGCTTCCCGCCGTCGCCGCCGTCCTCGTGGGCGCGGCGGCCGTGGCGGGGCTCACCGGTTGCTCGGCCCTGGAGATCCGGGAGGAGATGTGCATGAGCACGCACTACCCGGTCCTGGCGGTGAACAGCGGCGGTTCGGACTGTGTCCCGAAGGGCGAGGAGCCCGGGGAGGGATACGCGCGGTACCCGGAGGGCAAGGTGCCGGAGGTGGTCGGCGACAAGTGGGACGTGTACTGGTACACCCACACCCTCGACGAGGACGGCGACATCATCGAGTTGCCCGCCGGCGAGTGACCGGACGGCACCTGGGCCGAGGCGGGAGCCTGCCGTGCCGCCTGGCGGCAAGGGGCCGGCGTCCCCCTTGCGGCAGGGCGTCGCCCGTTCCCGGAGACATGGCTCCGCCGCCGCGTGGTGTGCTTGACACTAAAATCGAACATCCATTCTTATGGAGGTTCCGGCGGGGTTCTCCGTGGGTGTTTTGGTGTAGTTCACACGGAGAAATGCCCGAGTTATCCACAGGCCGGACCAGCGTCGGGGCGCATTGTCAGTGGCAGGCGTTAGCGTCTTTGACGTGAAGCGATCGACTCAAGCAAACCGGGTGGAACCCATGGCAGGAACCGACCGCGAGAAGGCCCTGGACGCCGCGCTCGCACAGATTGAACGACAATTCGGCAAGGGCGCGGTCATGCGCATGGGCGAGCGGTCCAGGGAGCCCATCGAGGTCATCCCGACCGGGTCGACCGCGCTCGACGTGGCCCTGGGCGTCGGCGGCCTGCCGCGCGGCCGTGTCGTCGAGATCTACGGACCGGAGTCGTCCGGTAAGACCACGCTGACCCTGCACGCGGTGGCGAACGCGCAGAAGGCCGGCGGCCAGGTCGCGTTCGTGGACGCCGAGCACGCCCTCGACCCCGAGTACGCGCGCAAGCTCGGCGTCGACATCGACAACCTGATCCTCTCCCAGCCGGACAACGGCGAGCAGGCCCTGGAGATCGTGGACATGCTGGTCCGCTCCGGCGCCCTCGACCTCATCGTCATCGACTCCGTCGCCGCGCTCGTCCCGCGCGCGGAGATCGAGGGCGAGATGGGCGACAGCCACGTCGGTCTGCAGGCCCGCCTCATGAGCCAGGCCCTGCGGAAGATCACCAGCGCGCTCAACCAGTCCAAGACCACGGCCATCTTCATCAACCAGCTCCGCGAGAAGATCGGCGTGATGTTCGGCTCCCCGGAGACCACTACCGGTGGCCGGGCGTTGAAGTTCTACGCCTCGGTGCGCATCGACATCCGTCGCATCGAGACCCTGAAGGACGGCACGGAGGCGGTCGGTAACCGCACCCGCTGCAAGGTCGTCAAGAACAAGGTCGCGCCGCCCTTCAAGCAGGCCGAGTTCGACATCCTCTACGGCCAGGGCATCAGCCGTGAGGGCGGACTGATCGACATGGGCGTGGAGCACGGCTTCGTCCGCAAGGCCGGTGCCTGGTACACGTACGAGGGCGACCAGCTCGGCCAGGGCAAGGAGAACGCGCGCAACTTCCTCAAGGACAACCCCGACCTGGCCAACGAGATCGAGAAGAAGATCAAGGAGAAGCTCGGCGTCGGCGTGCGCCCTGAGGAGCCCGCCGCCGAACCGGGCACGGACGCCGCGGCCTCCGCGCCCGCGGACGACGCGAAGTCGGTGCCGGCCCCGGCTGCGGCCAAGACCGCCAAGCCCAAGGCCGCGGCTGCCAAGAGCTGACGGCGTGACACGGCGAACCGACTGGGCCGAGTACGCCCACCCCGGCACTCCCCGGGAGCCGGGGCGGCAGGGCGACACGGGCTTCGCCGGGGACGGTGACGACTGGCCGGACGGCCCCACGCGCTCCGATGACGACGGAGGCCGCCGCGGTGGGAGCGGCCGGCCCGGCGAGGGTGGCTCACGCACGGGGCGTGGGCGCCGTCGGCGGGGCGGGGCGGAGCCGTTCGGCGAGGACGGGGGCTCCCCTGCCTCGTCGAGGGCCGAGACAGGGGAGCCCCCAGGGGACCCGGTGGAGCGGGCACGGGCGATCTGCCTGCGCCTGCTCACCGGGACCCCGCGCACCCGCAAGCAGCTCGCGGACGCCCTGCGCAAGCGGGAGATCCCGGACGAGGTCGCCGAGGAGGTGCTCTCCCGGTTCGAGGAGGTCGGCCTGATCGACGACGGCGCCTTCGCGGACGCGTGGGTGGAGTCCCGGCACCACGGCCGGGGCCTGGCCCGCCGCGCGCTCGCCCAGGAGCTGCGCACCAAGGGCGTCGACTCCTCACTGATCGACTCGGCCGTCTCCCAGCTCGATTCCGAGCAGGAGGAGGCGACCGCGCGCGAGCTGATCGCCCGCAAGCTCCGCGCCACCCGCGGCCTGGACCGCGACAAGCGACTGCGCCGGCTCGCGGGCATGCTCGCCCGCAAGGGCTACTCCGAGGGCATGGCCCTGCGCCTCGTCCGGCAGGCGCTGGAGGAGGAGGGCGAGGAGACGGACCAGCTGGGCGACGAGGGGTTCTGAACCCCGGGCTCCTAGGAGTTCTGGACAGCCACCCGAGGCCCGGCCTCCGTCACCGGAAGCCCGGCCGCCTTCCACGCCTGGAAGCCGCCCACCAGGTCCGTGGCCCGGTGGAGGCCCAGGCGGTGCAGGGATTCGGCGGCCAGACTGGAGGCGTAGCCCTCGTTGCAGATCACCACGACACGGAGGTCATGCCCGGTGGCCTCGGGGAGGCGGTGGCTGCCCAGGGGGTCGAGGCGCCACTCAAGTTCGTTGCGCTCGACGACGAGGGCGCCCGGGATCAGTCCGTCGCGCTCACGCAGGGCGGCGTAGCGGATGTCGACCAGCAGCGCCTCTCCGGCGAGCGCGGCGGCGTGGGCCTCGGCGGGGCCGACCCGCTCGTAGCCGGAGCGCACCCGTTCCAGCAACTCGTCGATACCGACCGGCTGCCGGCCCTCGGCACCGGCCGCACGACCTTGATCACTCCGGGCGTGATCACTCCGGGCGTGCGCGGTCCGGCCGTCCTGGTGGACCGAGGCGTGCGCGGCCCGGCCCTCGTGAACCCCGGCCTGCGCCGCACGACCCGGCTGATCCACCGTAGTACTCACCACAGCTCCTTTGTCCCTGTCGTCGACCCCGCGCTCGCGCCCCGTGGATCCCCGAAGCGCGTCACCACCACTTCTCGTAGCGATGCTCACTGCCAGTCCTCCGGACGCTCGACCTGCTCCAGTCGCAACACCTGGCCGGTGCGGCTGAAGCGGCGGATGCGGGGCAGCGGCGGGTAGTAGGCGTGGACGGAGATCGCGTGGTGCTCGGCGGACTCGTTGAGGACCTCGTGCACGTGGTGCTGCCCGAACGCGCGGCCCTCACCGGCCGGCAGCCGGCGTTCGCGGTCCACGCCCTCGGTCAGTTCCAGGGTCTTCCAGCCGTCGGTGGGCAGCCGGGTGGCGAGCGAGTACTCCGTCAGCTCGCCGCGGGCGGTGAGAAAGGCGCCTACCGAGTCGGCGTGATCGTGCCAGCCGGTACCCGTGCCGGGCGGCCAGCCGATCAGCCACGCCTCACTGCCGCCGGGACCCTCCAGCCGGACCCAGGTACGGCCCTCGGGGTCGAGCGGCAGCGAGGCGATCAGCTCGGCGTCGGCGGCCGTGCGCCGTACGAAGTCGAGAAGGTCCGCCTGAGTCGGGACCCGGGCGGGCGCGGACACAGCGGGGGTGGGGGAAGCAGACAACGGACACCGTCCTGAAGAAATCGCGTGAGCGCGCGCGGCGGCGAAAGGCGGCGGTACGCGCGGAAGGAAAGGGATGCGAGTTCAGCAGGACGGACGACACACGCAGCCTGCGTAGCGGACCAGGTCCATATGGACCCTCCGCCACAGGCGCACATCGGTGTCGGTCACGATCCGGAGTACACCACGCCGGTCCGGACGGGTCAACTCACTGTCTCCATGCGGACGCAGGGTGACGTCGGGAACGGGCACGCACGGGGGTCGCCGAGGGCGTCAGGCAGGGACGGAGACGGGTCGCCGAGGGCGTCAGGCAACGACGGGCACGGGTCGCCGAGCGCGTCAGGCACGGACGGAGACGGGGGGCCACCGAGCGGCGGCCCCCACGCTCACTTCCGGGCAGACGCAGACGCCTCCGCGGCCCCGGAGGCGGACGCGGAGCCCGAAGCCGACGCCGCCGCGGGCTCCTCCGCACCCTCCGCACGCTCCGTCTCCCGCTCCGCAGGCCCCCCGATCGCCGCCTCGGCGGCCGCGTACAGGTCGGCCGGACGGACGCCGTTCAGCGCCGTGACGAGATGGCCGTCGGGACGTACGAGGAGAACGGTGTGGGCGGCCGCGCCCGGGTAGCTCTCGGCGACGAGCAGCTCGGCGGGGTGCGGCAGTGCCGTCACCGCGGCCGCCAGGCGGGGCATGAGCCCGGCCGACACCCAGTGCCTGCGCTCCCACACCCCGGTGCCCGGCGCGATCAGCACCACCAGCAGCGCGCCGCGGCCGAGCCGGTCCCGCAGTCGTACGAAGGTGCCGTCCTCGGCGGTGACCCGTACGTCGGTGACCGGCGCGCCCGCAGGTGTGTCGACCGGGACCTCCGCCTCGATGTGCCGCGGTGCGAGCGGGGAGTCGGCGTAGGTGCCCGGAGCGCCCACCGGGCCCTGCCCCAGGTGGCCGTCCGTGAGCAGCACATCATGGCCGCGCCCGGCGCCCGGGACGTAGGCGCGCAGGCCCTTCCCGCCGCGCAGCAGCGGCAGCACCTGGTCGGCGGCGCGCAGCCGGGCGGCGACGGCGGCGCGCCGCTCGGCCTGGTAGCTGTCGAGCAGCGTCCGGTGCGGCCCGTGGTGCCAGGCGAGCGCCAGCTTCCAGGCGAGGTTGTCGGCGTCCCGCAGCCCCTCGTCGAGCCCCTGGGTGCCGAGCGTGCCGAGCAGGTGGGCCGCGTCCCCGGCGAGAAAGACGCGGCCCACCCGCCAGCGGCGGGCCAGCCGGTGGTGCACGGTGTGCACGCCCGTGTCCAGCAGTTCGTACGGCGGTGTGGCGCCGTCGGTCCAGCCCGTCAGGGTCTCCCGGACGCGGGCGAGCAGCAGCTCGGGGGTGACCAGGTCCTTGCCCGGCGGCAGCAGCCAGTCCAGCCGCCAGACGCCGTCCGGCAGCGGGCGTGCGGTCACCTCCCCGGCCGAGGGGCCCGACGTCCGCCACGGCGGTGTCCGATGGAGCAACGCGCGACCGGGCCACGGAAGTTCCGCGCGCAGGGCGGCCACGGCGTGTCGCTCCACCGCCGTACGACCCGGGAAGCGGATGCCCTGGAGTTTGCGCACGGTGGAGCGGGGGCCGTCGCAGCCGACCAGGTAGCTGCCGCGCCACCAGGTCCCCTTGGAGCCGCGGGTGCGCGCGGTGACGCCGGAGGGTTCCTGCTCCAGCGTGTCGAGCCTGCTGTCCACGGCGACGCGGACGAGCCGTTCACCGGCCAGTGCCGCGCGCAGCGCGCCGGTCAGCACGTGCTGGGCGATGTGCAGGGGCGCGGAGACCGGCGTGGCCTCGGGGTCGCTCTCCGGGGCGGCGGGGCCGGCGAAGTCGATCTCGCGCATGACCTGCCTGCGCCGCACCGACCGCCAGCCGGACCACTGGACACCGGCCTTGTCGAGCGGCAGTCCGGTCAGCCGCTCCATGAGCGCGGCGGTGTCCTCGCGAAGTACGACCGTCCGGGCGAGGCGCGGTTCATCCTTGCCGGGTCCCTCGTCCAGCACGACGGACGGCACTTCCTGGCGGGCCAGCGCCAGGGCGAGCGTGAGCCCGACGGGCCCCGCTCCGACGATGATCACCGGGTCCACGGCGCGGCGCTCCCTGCTCGTGGCGGTGTCTCAGGAGAGGTGTGTGAACAGGAGGTTTGAGCAGGGTGCACGATCACAGAACGTATGCAACCCATTGCCGGTGCTTGCGTCAAGTGACGAAGGCAGTGGCGTCCCCGCCACTGCCTTCGCGCCGTTCATGTCGCCTGACTGTGTCTCAGGTCAACTGCGGGGCGGAAAGGTGAGTCCGCTCGGGCCGCCGCCCTCGCCTCCGGTCCCGAAGGTGCCGCCCACCCCGGCCGGGTTCACTTCCTCGTCCTCGGCGGAGAGCACCGCACCCGTGCTCCGCTTGCTGCGCCGCAGCCTGCCCTCCAGCCAGCTCGCGAAGCTGGTCAGGATGAAGTTGAGGATGATGTAGATGATCGCGACGACGATGAAGCTCGGGATGACGTTGGCGTAGAACGCCGCGAGCGTGCCGCGGGCGTTGAGCAGTTCGGTGAAGCCGATCATCGCACCGCCGAGCGCGGTGTCCTTCACGATGACGACGAGCTGGCTGACGATGGCCGGCAGCATGGCCGTGACCGCCTGCGGGAGCAGGATGCTGGTCATCGTCTGGCTCTTGCGCAGACCGATCGCCTCGGCGGCCTCCGTCTGGCCCTTGGGCAGGGCAAGGATGCCGGCGCGAACGACCTCGGCGAGGACCGAGGCGTTGTAGAGCACCAGGCCCGTGACGACCGCGTACAGCGGCCGGTCCGCACTGGAGACGTCGGTGGAGCGGGCGTAGAACTCGTTGGCGAACAGCATCAGCAGCAGCACCGGGATGGCCCGGAAGAACTCGACCACGACGCTGGCCGGGATGCGGACCCAGCGGTGGTCGGACATGCGTGCGATGCCGAAGACGGCGCCCAGCGGCAGGGCGATGACCATCGCGAGCGCGGCGGCCTTGAGGGTGTCGGCGAGTCCGGGCAGCAGATACGTCGTCCAGGCCTCGGACTCGGTGAACGGCTTCCAGAGCTTCCACTCCAGCTGGCCCTTGTCGTCCATGACCTGCCACACCCACCACAGGACCAGGGCGAGCAGGGCGAAGAAGACGATGGACAGCAGCAGGTTGCGCCGTTTGGCCTTGGGGCCGGGGGCGTCATAGAGGACCGAACTCATCGCTTCACCGCCAGTCGCTTGCTGAGCCAGCCGAGGAACAGGCCGGTGGGCAGGGTCAGAACCACGAACCCGAAGGCGAAGACGGCGCCGATGAGCAGCGTCTGTGCCTCGTTCTCGATCATTTCCTTCATCAGGGAGGCCGCTTCGGCGACACCGATCGCGGCCGCCACGGTGGTGTTCTTGGTCAGCGCGATCAGGACATTGGCGAGCGGGCCGATGACCGCGCGGAACGCCTGCGGCAGCACGATCAGCCGCAGCACCTGGCTGAAGCTCAGCCCCAGCGCGCGGGCGGCCTCGGCCTGGCCCACGGGCACCGTGTTGATGCCGGAGCGCAGCGACTCGCAGACGAACGCGGCGGTGTAGGCGACGAGGCCGAGGATCGCCAGACGGAAGCCCTGGAGTTCGAAGTCGTCCGGCGCGCCCATGGTCACACCGAAGATGTCGGCGAGGCCGAGCGAGGTGAAGACGATGATGACCGTCAGAGGGATGTTCCGGACGATGTTCACGTACGAGGTGCCGAAGCCGCGCATCAGCGGGACCGGGCTGACCCGCATCGCGGCCAGCAGGGTGCCCCAGACGAGTGAACCGATGCCGGAGAAGACGGTGAGCTGCACCGTGACCCAGAACGCGCCCAACAGGCTCGGGTCGTTGTAGTCAGATAGAAAATCGAACACAGTTTCCCGCGCTTCCGGGGGTAGGGGTGTGCGGGTGCGCCGCCCCTAGGGGCGGCGCACCACCAGGCCGGGGCCTCAGCTCACGATGACGCCGATCTTCGGGGCGGGCTCGTTCTGGTATCCGGCCGGACCGAAGTTGTCCTTCACGGCCTTGTCCCAGGCGCCGTCGCTGACCATCTTCTCGAGGGCCTTGTTGATCTTGTCGACGGTCGCGGCGTCACCCTTCTTCACGCCGACGCCGTAGTTCTCGTTGCTCAGCTTCAGACCGGCGAGCTTGAACTGACCCTTGTACTGCTCCTGCGCGGCGAAGCCGGCCAGGATCGAGTCGTCGGTGGTCACCGCGTCGACGGCACCGCTCTGCAGACCCGCGATGCACTCGGAGTACGTGCCGTACTCCTTGAGCTGGGCGTCCGGGGCGATGTCGTTCTTGACGTTCTGCGCCGAGGTCGAGCCGGTCACCGAGCACAGCTTCTTGCCGTTGAGGTCGGTGCCCTTGGTGATGTCGGAGTCCGACTTGATCAGCAGGTCCTGGTGGGCCAGCAGGTACGGGCCGGCGAAGTCGACCTTCTGCTTGCGCTCGTCGGTGATCGAGTAGGTCGCGGTGATGAACTTGACGTCGCCGCGGGCCAGCGCGTTCTCGCGGTCGGCGCTCTTGGTCTCGACGAACTCGATCTGGTCGGGCTCGTAGCCGAGCTCCTTGGCCACGTACGTGGCCACGTCCACGTCGAAGCCGGAGAACTTGTCGCCGGGCTCCTTCAGGCCGAGACCGGGCTGGTCGTACTTGATGCCGACCTTGATCGTTTCGCCGCCGCTGGAGCCCGAGCCGCTGTCCTTCTCGTCGTCGCCCCCACAGGCCGTCGCGGTGAGGGACAGGACGAGCGCAGCCGCGGCCGCGGCGGAGACCTTGCGGAGCTTCATGGTGAACATCCTTCGTGTGGTGAGGAGATGCCGTGTTGCCGGATGACGCTTTACATCGCGGGAGCGACGAAACGTCAGTGGTGCAGGATCTTCGACAGGAAGTCCTTGGCGCGGTCGCTGCGCGGGTTGCTGAAGAACTGGTCTGGCGCAGCCTCTTCGACGATCCGGCCGTCCGCCATGAACACCACGCGGTTTGCCGCCGATCGTGCGAATCCCATCTCATGGGTGACGACGACCATGGTCATGCCGTCGCGGGCCAGCTGCTGCATGACCTCCAGGACCTCGTTGATCATCTCCGGGTCGAGAGCCGACGTCGGCTCGTCGAAGAGCATGACCTTGGGGCCCATGGCCAGGGCGCGGGCGATGGCGACACGCTGTTGCTGGCCGCCGGAGAGCTGGGCGGGGTACTTGTCCGCCTGGCTGGCCACGCCGACCCGGTCCAGCAGGGCGCGGGCCTTCTCCTCGGCCTGCTTCTTGTCCGCCCTGCGGACCTTGAGCTGGCCGAGGATGACGTTCTCGAGCACTGTCTTGTGCGCGAAGAGGTTGAAGGACTGGAACACCATGCCGACATCCGCGCGCAGCCGCGCGAGGGCCTTGCCCTCGGCGGGAAGCGGCCTGCCGTCGATGGTGATGGTGCCGGAGTCGACCGACTCCAGCCGGTTGATGGTGCGGCACAGGGTGGACTTGCCGGACCCGGAGGGCCCGATGACCACGACGACCTCGCCGCGCGCGATCGTGAGATCGATGTCCTGCAGGACGTGCAACGCGCCGAAGTGCTTGTTGACGCTCTTCAGGACGACCAGTTCGCCATTCGCGGCCGTGTCTTCCTTGGCCACCGATACTTCGGTCATCGCTCTCTGGCTCCGTCCTCCTCGGTTTCGGAGGACAGTAATAACCCTACGCGACCAGCGTCATTACATCTGAGGGGAATCTGAGCATCACGATCCGATAGCAATCGGACACGTGTTGTAGCACTTGTGACCTGGGCGCGTATCGGCCGGATAACGGAAGCCGCGCGCACCCGGAACCCTCTTGACGTCGTCCTCGTCCATCGGCGTGACTGCCATGATGCACGCGCACGCGTGCACACGCTTGCAGACGACGAGACCGTACGCGCCATGAAGCGAAGGAGGCCGGGATGAGACTGCTTCTCGTCGAGGACGACAACCATGTCGCCGCCGCCCTGTCCGCGGTACTGGCGCGGCACGGCTTCGACGTCACCCATGCCCGCAGCGGCGAGGAGGCCCTGCAGGCCCTCGTCCCCGAGGGGGCGGGCTTCGGCGTCGTCCTGCTCGACCTCGGCCTGCCCGACCAGGACGGCTACGAGGTCTGCGGGAAGATCCGCAAGCGCACCAGCACCCCGGTCATCATGGTCACCGCGCGTTCCGACGTCCGCTCCCGCATCCATGGCCTCAACCTGGGGGCGGACGACTACGTCGTCAAGCCGTACGACACCGGAGAACTGCTCGCGCGCATCCACGCGGTCAGCAGGCGCACCGTGCCGGAGGACGCCGCGGGCGGCGGCGACGCCGTGCTGCGCCTGGGAACCGTGCACATCGAACTGCCCACGCGCAGGGTCAGTGTGGACGGTTCGGTCGTCCAACTGACCCGCAAGGAGTTCGATCTCCTCGCCCTGCTGGCGCAGCGGCCCGGGGTCGTCTTCCGTCGGGAACAGATCATCAGCGAGGTGTGGCGCACGAGTTGGGAGGGGACGGGGCGCACTCTTGAGGTGCATGTGGCGTCCCTGCGCGCCAAGCTGCGGATGCCCGCGCTGATCGAGACCGTGCGCGGCGTCGGCTACCGGCTCGTCGCCCCCGCCGCCTAGCGGGCCAGGGTGCGCACTCGACTCCTGCCGCTGCTCACCGTCCTGCTGGCGGCCGTCCTGCTGGCACTCGGCGTGCCGCTCGCCGTCAGCGTGGCCGCCGGGGAGCAGCAGAGCGTGATCGTCGACCGGATCGACGACACGGCCCGCTTCGCCGCGCTCGCCCAGTACGTCACACCCACGACGACCGGCCCCGGCGCCACCTCCCCGGACCAGCGCACCCTCAGCCGCGAACTGGCCAGTTACTACGAGGTCTACGGCATTCGTGCCGGAGTCTTCTATCGCAACGGCTCCCCGATGGCTCAGGCGCCCACCGACTGGCTGCTCCCAGACGAGGGGGAGGTGCGCCGGGCGTTCGCCGAGGCGCTGCTCAGCCGGCGCAGCCAGGACCCCAAGCAGATATGGCCCTGGCAGCGCCGCAGCATGGTCGTCGCCTCACCCGTCATCCGGGACGGCGACGTCGTCGCGGTCGTCGTCACCGACTCGCCCACCGGCGCGATGCGCTCCCGCATCCTGAACGGCTGGCTGCTCGTGGCCGCGGGCGAGTTCGCCGCGATGCTGCTGGCCGTCGGCGCGGCCCTGCGGCTGACCGGCTGGGTGCTGCGGCCCGTACGCATCCTGGACGCGACCACCCACGCCATAGCGAGCGGCCGGCTGAAGTCCCGGGTCGCGGTCGCGAGCGGCCCGCCGGAACTCAGACGGCTGGCCCGGTCGTTCAACGAGATGGCGGACAACGTCGAGGACGTGCTGGAGCAGCAGCGCGCCTTCGTCGCCGACGCCTCGCACCAGTTGCGCAACCCCCTCGCCGCGCTGCTGCTGCGCATCGAACTGCTCGCCCTCGAACTGCCCGAGGGCAACGAGGAGATCGCCTCGGTCCAGACCGAGGGCCGCCGTCTTGCCCAGGTCCTGGACGATCTGCTCGACCTGGCGCTGGCCGAGCACGCCCAGGCCGACCTGAGCCTGACCGACATCGGCGCGCTCACCGCCGAGCGGGTCGCGGCCTGGTCCCCGACGGCCGAGGCGAAGGGCGTACGGTTCGTGGGGGACTGCCCGCCGACCACCGCCTGGGCGGACCCGGTCGCGCTGTCCAGCGCCCTGGACGCGGTGATCGACAACGCGGTGAAGTTCACCCCCGAGGACGAGTGCGTGGAGGTCGCGGTCGCCTCGAACGGCGACATGTCGACCATCGTGGTCGCCGACCGGGGGCCGGGGCTCACCGAGGAGGAACTCACCCGCGTCGGCGATCGTTTCTGGCGTAGCGGGCAGCACCAGAACATCAAGGGCTCCGGGCTGGGACTGTCCATCTCCAGGGTCCTGCTGGAGGCGGGCGGCGGTTCCATCGCGTACGACCACCGTGAGCCGCACGGGCTGCGGGTGACGGTGTCGGTGCCGCGGTCGGGGCCTGTGCGGTAGGGGCCTGTGGGGTAGAGGCTGCGGTGGATGCTTGTGCCGTCGGGGCCTGCGGTCCGAAGGACCTGATGACCCCGCGGCGGGCTACGGCTTGACCGAGCGGTAGTAGCGCCGTGCCCCTTCGTGCAGGGGCACCGGGTCGGTGTAGATGGCCGTGCGCAGGTCGACGAGCTGGGCCGAGTGGACATCGGCACCGATCTTGTCCCGGCTCCTGATCACGGTCCGGGTCAGCCACTCGGTGAGCTTCGGGTCCACGTCCGAGCGTGTGACGAGGAGATTGGACACCGCCATCGTCGGCACGGGCGTGCCGTGCTGGACGGCCGGATAGGCCGACTCCGGCATGGTGGTGGCCCGGTAGTAGCGGGCGGCGCCGCCCTGGCTCTGCAGCCTGGTCACGAAGTCGGCGTCCAGCGGGACGAACCGGAAGGCGAAATCGTCGGCGAGCTCCGTCAGACCGTCCGTGGGCAGTCCGCCGGACCAGAAGAACGCGTCGATCCGGCCGCTCTTGAGGCCCTCGGGACCGGTGGCGATGCCGTCGGAGAGCGGGGTGATGCCGGTCCGCGGGTCGATACCGGCGGTCCTCAGCACCTGGGTGGCGATCAGCCGGACTCCGGAGTCCGGCAGTCCGATGGCCACCCGCTTGCCCTTGAGGTCCTCGACCGACTCCACGTCCGAGCTGCTCGGCACGACCAGATGCACATAGTCGTCGTACAGCCGTGCGACACCGCGCAGCTGCTCGGCCCCCGGGCCCGCGTCCTCGCGGTACGTCTCCACGGCGTCGGCTGCGGCGATGGTGAAATCGGCCGTGCCTGCGGCCACCCGGGCCACGTTCTTCTGCGACCCGTCGCTGAGCTGGAGCCGCACGTCCAGGTCCGGCATGTCCCGCTTCAGCGCGTTGCGCAGCAGGCTGCCGTACTTCTGGTAGACGCCGTGCGGCGAACCCGTGCTGAACGTGATGTTCCCGCTCGGCGGCTCGTCCCCGAGCGGCAGCAGCCACCACAGCAGCAGCCCGACCGCCATGAACGCGGCGCCCGCCCCCTGGAGGGCACGCCGCCTGCCGACTCGGGGGAACGCCTTGAACATGGGCGCGATCCTGCCAGGCCGGGCGGGGTGCTGACCAGGGGCGCAGGGGGAGCGGAGCCGACGAGGGCCCCGGCCGGGCCCGGGGGACTGTCAGTGGCGGCCGTTAGAGTCGGCGCATGAATCCCTCGCCCGCCGATCTCATCCGTGAGTTCCACCACGCCTTCGGTCTGGCCGCACGCACCACGCCCACCGAGGTCGCCCCGGAGCTCGCGGCGCACCGCGGGGAACTGCTCGCGGAGGAGGCGGCGGAGGTCGCGGAGGTGTCGGTGTCCGGCCCGCTGGACCGGCTCGCGCACGAGCTGGCGGACGTCGTGTACGTCGCCTACGGCACCGCCCTCGTGCACGGCATCGACCTGGACGCCGTGCTCGCCGAGATCCACCGCTCCAACATGACCAAGCTGGGGCCCCACGGCCAGATCGCCCGCCGCGCCGACGGCAAGGTCCTCAAGGGCGAGCACTACGAGGCCCCGGACGTCTCGGCCGTCCTGCGACGCCAGGGCTGGACACCCGGCACGCAGGCCTGACCGGGCCCGGCCGCGCCCCGGGAGCCCCCACCCGGGCAGCGGGACCCCGCTGCCGAACGGGTGGCCGTAAAGCCCGGGACAAGGCCCTCCCCGGACCGCCTACCCTTGAACGCATGACCAGCAGCAGCGACCGGAGCCCGGCAGTGGACGTTCAAGGGACCAAGACGTACGAAGTGCGCACCTACGGGTGCCAGATGAACGTCCACGACTCCGAGCGGTTGTCCGGACTGCTCGAGGACGCCGGATACGTCCGCGCCCCCGCGGGAGCGGACGGCGACGCCGACGTCGTGGTCTTCAACACCTGCGCCGTGCGCGAGAACGCCGACAACCGGCTCTACGGCAACCTCGGCCACCTCGCGCCGAAGAAGGCCCAGCGTCCGGGCATGCAGATCGCCGTCGGCGGCTGCCTGGCCCAGAAGGACCGCGACACCATCGTGAAGCGGGCGCCCTGGGTGGACGTCGTCTTCGGCACGCACAACATCGGCAAGCTCCCGGTGCTGCTGGAGCGCGCGCGGGTGCAGCAGGAGGCGCAGGTCGAGATCGCCGAGTCGCTGGAGGCGTTCCCGTCCACGCTGCCGACCCGCCGCGAGAGCGCGTACGCCGCCTGGGTCTCCATCTCCGTCGGCTGCAACAACACCTGTACGTTCTGCATCGTCCCGGCGCTGCGCGGCAAGGAGAAGGACCGCCGCCCCGGCGACATCCTCGCCGAGGTCGAGGCCCTGGTCTCCGAGGGCGTCTCCGAGATCACGCTGCTCGGCCAGAACGTCAACGCGTACGGCAGCGACATCGGCGACCGTGAGGCCTTCAGCAAGCTGCTGCGCGCCTGCGGGAACATCGAGGGGCTGGAGCGGGTCCGTTTCACCTCCCCGCACCCGCGTGACTTCACCGACGACGTGATCGCCGCGATGGCCGAGACGCCGAACGTGATGCCGCAGCTGCACATGCCGCTGCAGTCGGGCTCGGACACCGTCCTGAAGGCGATGCGCCGCTCCTACCGTCAGGAGCGCTACCTGGGGATCATCGACAAGGTCCGCGCCGCCATCCCGCACGCCGCGATCACCACCGACATCATCGTCGGCTTCCCCGGCGAGACCGAGGAGGACTTCGAGCAGACGCTGCACGTCGTCCGCGAGGCCCGCTTCGCCCAGGCGTTCACCTTCCAGTACTCCAAGCGGCCCGGCACCCCGGCCGCGACCATGGACGGCCAGATCCCCAAGGAGGTCGTCCAGGCGCGCTACGAGCGGCTGGTCGCCCTCCAGGAGGAGATCTCCTGGGACGAGAACAAGAAGCAGGTCGGCCGCACCCTGGAACTGATGGTCGCCGAGGGCGAGGGCCGCAAGGACGGCGCCACCCACCGCCTGTCCGGCCGTGCCCCCGACAACCGCCTGGTCCACTTCACCAAGCCGGAGCAGGCGGTCCGCCCCGGTGACGTCGTCACCGTCGAGGTGACCTACGCCGCCCCGCACCACCTCCTCGCCGAGGGCCAGGTGCTGGAGGTGCGCCGTACGCGCGCGGGCGACGCCTGGGAGCAGCGCACCGCCCAGGAACAGGAGAAGAAGCAGGGCGTCATGCTCGGCCTGCCCAAGGTGGGCGTCCCGGCGCCGCTGCCGGTGGCCGCGGGCAGCGGCTGCGGCTGCGACTGAGGGATGTGCTGACCGAGGGGTGACGGCGGGGGCGGCCTCGCCGGGCCGGCCGCGCGGCCGCCGGTGACGGTTGGGGACGCTCTTCGACCCGGAGGGCGTCCCGTCCCGGCGGCGGCACGCGCGTACGCGCCGGTCGCCCGCCCCCCGCGCACGTGCGCGGGTTACGCTGCCGATCATGCTTGTCGCCGCCGCAGTCTGCCCCTGCCCCCCACTGCTGGTCCCCGAAGTCGCCGCGGGTGCCGCGCCCGAACTGGATGCCGCCCGTGCCGCGTGCGCGGACGCCCTGGGTCTGCTCGCCGCAGCCCGGCCCGATCTGCTGGTGGTCGTGGGGCCGGACGCGGAGACGGGGCCGACGGCGTACGCGCAGGGGACACCCGGCTCGTTCCGGGGCTTCGGCGTCGAGCGTGACGTGACGCTGGGGCAGACGCGGGACGGCGCCGCCGGAACCCTCCCTCCGTCCCTCGCCGTCGCCGGATGGCTGCTGGAGCCGACCGGCTGGGCGGATGCCCCGATCGAGGGACTCGGCGTGGGGGAACCGCTCGCGGTCGAGCGGTGTATCGAAATCGGAAGCGAAATCGCCGTCCGGGCGGAACGGGTGGCACTGCTGGTGATGGGCGACGCCAGCGCGTGCCGCACACTCAAGGCCCCCGGCTACCTCGACGAACGGGCCGAGCCGTTCGACGCGGACGCCGCGCGGGCACTGGGGTCGGCGGACCTCGCGGCCCTCAAGGGTCTGGACACCGAACTGGCCCGTGAGCTGAAGGTCTCCGGCCGGGCGCCCTGGCAGGTCCTCGCGGGTGCGGCCGACGGCGCCGCCCTGCGAGGCGCCCTGCTGTACGAGGACGCGCCCTACGGGGTGGGATACCTGGTCGCGGCCTGGTCGTAGGGCCAAGGGCGCACGGCAGGGACGGGACCCGGCAGGGACGGGACCCTGCAGGGTCCAGGAGGCGTGGGGACGGCCTTGCACGTACGGCAGTACCACGCAGATGCGCGGGACCTGCCCGCCCCAGCGGCCCGGGACGCACGGAGAACGGCGGGCGGCCGGGAGGCTGGGCTCCCCCGCCGCGCACCGAAATGGCGGGCGGCCGGGAGACTGGCTCCCCGGCCGTCCGCCGGTCGGTACGTCGCTCAGGAGGCCGGCGGCGGGGAGTCCGGCGGTGCGGCGGGGCGGTCGGCGGCCCCGGTGCCCTCCTTGTGCGCGAGGCGGTTCATGGCCTCCTTGGCCTTGCCCGTGCCCGTGTGGATCTTGCCGCTGTACTTGCCCTTGGTCTTTTCGTCGACGACCTTCGCCGCCTTGTCCAGACCGTGATGGATCTTGTCCCCGTGTTGCTGCGCGAGGCCGGAGACCTTGTCCTTGGCCGGGGAGAGCTTGCCCTTCAGGTTGTGCAGGAGACCCATGGTCCACCTTCCGTAGCGGCGGGTTATCTGCGGGCGCCCTCGCCGGCCTCGTTGTCGGCCGCCTCCTCGGCGGACTGCTGCTTGGGGATGCCGACTCCGTCACCCGCGGTGTCCGCGGCGGACTCCTCGCCCGGCCCCTCAACCGGCACCTCGGTCACCGTCCCGGCCGTGGCCTCGGCCGGCTCCCGCGTCGTCCCGGTAGCGTCCGTCGCCTCACCCGCGTCGGCCCCGGTCGCCGACGCGGCGGCCTGTGCCTCGGCGGTCGACGTCTTCTCCGTGGCCCTGGACCTTCGGAGAAGTCGCGCAAAAACGCCCATATCCACTCCATACGTTACTCGTGCGGGGGAAATCCCGCGTTGCCCGGTGCGTCCGATTGCGTCGCCCGGGTCACCGCCTCCGTGCGCGGGCGGCGAGAACCTCGCTTCGGGGAACGACACCGGACCGCCGCCGTCACGTAACTCGTTCGGGGCCACCCCTTGAGGTTTGGGAGACTGGTGCGGTGAGCAGCGCAGCCCCCGCCCCCCGAGTCATCGCCGTCGTCGGACCCACCGCGGCCGGAAAGTCAGATCTGGGCGTCTTCCTCGCCCGGCAACTCGGCGGTGAGGTCGTCAACGCCGACTCCATGCAGCTGTACCGGGGGATGGACATCGGTACCGCGAAACTGACGCCCGAGGAACGCGGCGGCATCCCACACCACCTGCTCGACATCTGGGACGTCACGGTCACGGCGTCCGTCGCCGAGTACCAGCGGCTCGCGCGTGGGCGCATCGACGCCCTGCTGGCCGAGGGGCGCTGGCCGATCCTGGTCGGCGGCTCGGGCCTCTACGTCCGCGGTGCCGTCGACAACCTGGAGTTCCCCGGCACCGACCCCGAGGTCAGGGCCCGGCTGGAGGAGGAGCTCGCGCTGCGCGGCTCCGGGGCCCTGCACGCGCGCCTCGCCGCCGCCGATCCGGAGGCCGCGCGGGCGATCCTGCCCAGCAACGGACGCCGGATCGTGCGCGCGCTGGAGGTGATCGAGATCACCGGCCGGCCGTTCACCGCCAACCTGCCCGGCCACGACTCGGTCTACGACACCGTCCAGATCGGCGTCGACGTGGCGCGCCCCGAGCTGGACGAGCGCATCGCGCGCCGGGTCGACCGGATGTGGGAGTCCGGTCTGGTGGAGGAGGTGCGGGAGCTGGAGGCGCAGGGACTGCGTGAGGGGCGTACGGCCGCGCGGGCGCTCGGTTACCAGCAGGTTCTCGCCGCGTTGTCGGAGGAATGCACGATGGACCAGGCGCGTGACGAGACCGTTCGTGCCACCAAGCGCTTCGCGCGCCGTCAGGATTCGTGGTTCAGGCGGGACCCGCGGGTGCACTGGCTGAGTGGGGCTGCGGCGGATCTCACAGAACTTCCGCACCGCGCACTGGCGTTGATCGAACGACCGGTTACAGCCTGATCACGTCATGGCATCGGGACGCTCCGGCCGTCATCCGGGCCTCCGGTGCCGTGCCATCATCGAGCTTCGATCGACCAAGTGGAGTCCGAGTTGGGAGGGCGCGTGGCGATGGAGGCCGGCCCTCGCGACACCGCACAAGACACCGAACCCGTCACCGCCGACAGCGGGGCGACGGAGCTGGACGAGCAGCGTCTGAGCTCCGACGGGCCCGACGAGACGCCGGACGGGGTGACCGACGACGGCCCCGAGCCGGAGGAGATGTTCGCGGGCGGTCCCGAGGTCGAGGTCGAGCTGCGCCCCCAGCGCAGGCTGCGGATCTGGCAGCTCGCGCCCATCGTGGGCCTCGCCGCGCTCGGCTCCCTGATGTTCGCCTTCCCGCTGGCCTTCGACTTCGGTGACAGCGGCGCCGTGATCGCCATGCTGGGCCTGCTGATCTCCTCCTGCGCCGCGGGCTGGGGCATGATGGCCGCCCGCCGCGTCGGCCACACCTGGCCCGGCCTCCCGCAGCGCGGCTCCGGCCGGCGGCCCGACTGGCGGGTCGTGATCGCCTACGTCGTCGTGGTCCTGGCCGTCGTGGTGCTGGCGGTGTGGCGGGTCGCGCGGCTGCGCTGACGCCGGACCGCGCCGAGGCCGGCTTAGGCCGCTGTGCCGCCGCCGGTGCAGGCCATCAGGTGATGCCACCGGTGCCGGCCATCAGGTGATACGGCACGTCGGGGTGTCGTACCCACGCCGTACGATCGAGGAATGAGCACGCGGATCGCCTTCCTCAAGGGTCACGGCACCGAGAACGACTTCGTGATCGTCCCGGACCCCGAGAACGCCATCGACCTGCCCCCGGCCGCCGTGGCCGCCCTGTGCGACCGTCGCGCGGGCATCGGCGGTGACGGACTGCTGCACGTGGTGCGCTCCGCCGCGCATCCCGAGGCGCGCGGGATGGCCGCGGAGGCGGAGTGGTTCATGGACTACCGCAACAGCGACGGCTCGATCGCAGAGATGTGCGGCAATGGCGTGCGGGTGTTCGCGCGCTACCTCCAGCACGCCGGGCTGGTCGCCGAGGGAGACCTCACCGTCGCCACGCGCGGGGGCGTGAAGAGCGTGCACCTCGCCAAGGACGGTGACGTCACCGTCGGCATGGGCAAGGCCCGCCTGCCCGAGTCGGACGTCACGGTCGCCGTCGGCGATCACAGCTGGCCCGCGCGCAATGTGAACATGGGCAACCCGCACGCGGTCGCCTTCGTCGACGACCTCGCCGACGCGGGGGCGCTGCACGAGGCGCCGCCGTTCAGCCCGGCCTCCGCCTACCCGGACGGGGTGAACGTCGAGTTCGTCGTCGACCGCGGCCCCCGGCACGTGGCGATGCGCGTGCACGAGCGCGGCTCCGGCGAGACCCGCTCCTGCGGCACGGGCGCCTGCGCGGTCGCCGTCGCCACCGCCCGCCGCGACGGCGCCGACCCCGCGGTGACCGGCACTCCCGTCACCTACACCGTCGACGTTCTCGGTGGCCGCCTGCTGATCACGGAGCACCCCGACGGCACCGTCGAGATGACCGGCCCGGCCGTGATCGTCGCCGAGGGCGAACTGGACGCGGAGTGGCTGGAGAGCGCCAGAGGCTGAACCCGACCAGGCCGTCCGGTCTCGGCCCTTTCCGCCCGGGGGCTGGTCGTGCGGAGGCCCGTCCCGGCGTCGAGTACCGGCCAGGTCGTCCCGCCTCGGCCCGTCCGCTCCGGCGCTGGCACGAAGGACTGCCCCGGTATCGAGCACCGGCCGGGTGGTCCCGCCTCGGCCCGTCCCGCCCTGGGACTGGGATCGTGGAGGACACGCCCCGGCATCGAGCACCGGGGCCCGGCCGTCCCGTCTCGGCCGCTCCGCTCCGGGACTGGTCGTGCGGAGGCCCGTCCCGGTATCGAGCACCGGCCGGGTGGTCCCGCCTTGGCCCTTCCCGCCCCGGGAGTGGTCGTGCAGAGGTCCGTCCCGGCGTCGAGTACCGGCCAGGTCGTCCAGCCTCGGCCCTTTCCGCCCCGGCCGTTCCCCCCGGCACTTCCCGCCCTTCCCGCCCCGGGACTGGGCGCGCGGAGGACAGGCCCCGCCCCGGGGGAGTGGCCGGACTTCGGTTCGACCGCGGGGCGCCCCACCTCACGCGGATCGCAAACCGTAAACCTCCTTCGCATCCCTCGAATGGGTGATCCGTTTCACGCTCGGCGAGAGGCGGTCAGCCGGGCGTGATGGGCTCGGTAGCATCAAGCACCGGCCCGGACGGGGGATGGTCGCCATCCCCTGAGCCGTGTCCGCCATGGGGCACCCCGTCCGCCGGTCCACGCAGCCGGAGGTGCCCATGAGTGCGGAGGCCACGAACCCCGCGACGCCAGGCCCGGTGACGGGCGCCCTGTCAGGGCTGCCGACCACCCCGACCAGCCCGGTGTCCGTGTCCCGCAAGCGCGCCCGCGCGCGCATCGACCTGCGCCGACTGGGCCGGGCCGCGCTGCTCGGCCCCACCGCCCGCGACCGGCTGCCCGACGCCATCAGCCACCTCGTCGACGCGCACCGCGCCCACCACCCCGACGCCGACCTGGACCCGCTGCGCCGCGCGTACGTCCTCGCGGAGTCCTCGCACCGCGGCCAGATGCGCAAGAGCGGCGAGCCGTACATCACGCATCCGCTCGCCGTGACCCTGATCCTCGCCGAACTCGGCGCGGAGACAACGACGTTGACCGCCTCACTCCTCCACGACACCGTCGAGGACACGGATGTGACGCTCGATCAGGTCGGCGAGCAGTTCGGCGCGGAGGTGCGCTATCTCGTCGACGGCGTGACCAAGTTGGAGAAGGTCGACTACGGCGCCGCCGCAGAGCCCGAGACGTTCCGCAAGATGCTCGTCGCGACGGGCAGCGACGTCCGCGTGATGTCGATCAAGCTCGCCGACCGCCTGCACAACATGCGCACCCTCGGCGTGATGCGCCCCGAGAAACAGGCGCGCATCGCCAAAGTGACCCGCGACGTACTGATCCCGCTCGCCGAACGCCTCGGTGTCCAGGCGCTCAAGACGGAACTGGAAGACCTGGTCTTCGCGATTCTGCACCCGGAGGAGTACGAGCACACGCGCGAGCTGATCGTCGGGAACACCGCCCGCGCGGACGACCCCCTCGCGGAGATCGCCGAGGAGATGCGGGCCGTGCTGCGCGAGGCCGACATCGCCGCCGAAGTCCTCATCAGACCAAGGCACTTCGTCTCCGTGCACCGGGTGTCCCGCAAGCGCGGACAGCTGCGCGGCGCCGACTTCGGCCGGCTGCTGGTGCTCGTGAACGAGGACGCCGACTGTTACGGCGTACTCGGTGAACTGCACACCTGTATGACGCCCGTGGTCTCGGAGTTCAAGGACTTCATCGCCGTACCGAAGTTCAACCTCTACCAGTCGTTGCACACGGCGGTGGCCCGCGCCGACGGCCAGGTCGCCGAAGTCCTCATCCGTACCCATCAGATGCACAAGGTCGCCGAGGCGGGTGTGGTCGCGCTCGGCAATCCGTACGCGCCCGCCGCCGACGACCCCGCCGACGGCGAGCGCGTCGACCCCACCCGTCCCGGCTGGCTGAGCCGTCTCCTCGACTGGCAGGAGGCCGCCGCGGACCCGGACACGTTCTGGTCCACGCTGCGCGAGGACCTCGCCCAGGACCGCGAGATCACCGTCTTCCGCCCCGACGGCGGCACCCTGGGCCTGCCCGAGGGCGCCACGTGCGTGGACGCGGCCTACGCGCAGTACGGCGAGGACGCGCACGCCTGCATCGGCGCCCGCGTGAACGGACGCCTGGCGACCTTGAGCACGATCCTGCGGGACGGCGACAGCGTGCAGCTCCTCATGGGCCAGGACCCCGCCTCGGAGCCGTCCAGGGAGTGGCTGGACCACGCGCACACGCCCGCGGCCCGGATCGCCATCATGCGCTGGATCGCCACCCATCCGACGCCCGCCGAGGAGCCGGGCGAGCCCCTGGCCGACGAACCGGGCGAGGCCGCCGTTCAGGGCGTACGCGTACCGGCGCCGGAACGGCGCTACCGGCCGTCCCCCGCGGCCGCCGGCGCGGAAGGGGCCGTGAAGGCCCCGGCGGAGCCCGCGGGCTCAGGTGCCGTCGTCGTCGACCGCCCCCGCGCGGTCGCGCGCCTGGCAGGCTGCTGTACGCCCGTACCGCTGGACGAGGTCACCGGCTTCGCCGTGCGTGGCGGCGTGGTGACCGTGCACCGTGTCGCCTGCCCGGCGGTGGCGCGTATGACGGACGCGGGGCGCGCGGAGGTCGCCGTGCGCTGGGGGGAGGGCGTCGAGTGCCGGGTGACGCTCTTCGCGGAATCGTTCGTGCGCCCGCATCTGCTGGCCGACCTCACCGAGGCCATGGCGCTGGAAGGCGCGGAGATCGTCTCGGCGACCGTGGAACCGCCGAGCCAACAGCGCGTCCGGCACACCTACACCGTCACCCTGCCCGATGCCGGCCGCCTGCCCGAGCTGATGCGCGCCATGCGCAATGTGCCCGGTGTGTACGACGTCAACCGCGCGCAGGCCGGCGACGCTCCCGAGGTGTGACGCCTCGTCACACCGCTGTGCGGAGGCCCCCGTTCGGGTGGGTCCGGCGCGCGTCGGCACGGCCCGGCACGCGCGCGCTGGTAGCCGTGGTGCATGCTGCTCACTTCCCGTGTCACCCCGCGCGCGGCCTCCCCCGTCGCGCCACGCGCGCGTGCCGTCCGTCCCGGCACCCGCGCACGGCGCCTGAAGGCCGCCCTGCTGGCCTCCGCCGTCTCCTTCTGCCTCGTCGCCGCGAGCGCGCCGCCCGCCGCGCTCGGCGTCGGTGACCGCCTCTTCCCGACCCTGGGAAACCCCGGCTACGACGTGGCCACCTACGACCTGTCCTTCGCCTACGGCGGCTCCAACAGCAAGCCGCTCCAGGCCGTCACCACGATCGACGCCTGGACCACCGCCGCACTGGACCGCGTGAACCTGGACTTCGCCCACGGAAAGGTCGACTCGGTCGAGATCAACGGCGAGCCCGCCGACTTCGCCACCGCCGGCGAGGACCTCGTGATCACCCCGCAGGAGCCGCTCGCCCAGGGCAACTGGATGCGGATCACCGTGCGGCACACCAGCGATCCGGTCTCCCCCGAGGGCCGTGACGGCGGCTGGGTCCGCACCTCGGACGGCCTCGCCATGGCCAACCAGGCCGACGCCGCCCACCTGGTGTTCCCGTGCAACGACCACCCCTCCGACAAAGCCGTGTTCACCATCCGCGTCTCCGCCCCCGAGGGCTACACAGCCGTCGCCAACGGTCTGCGGACCGGCGTGGACAGCGCGGGCGGCACGACGACGTGGACGTACCGGACCCGCCACCCCATGGCGACCGAGCTGGCCCAGGTCTCCATCGGACGCTCCACCGTGGTGCATCGCACCGGCCCGCACGCCCTGCCCCTGCGGGACGTCGTCCCCACCGAGCACCGGGAGGCGCTCGAACCCTGGCTGGCGAAGACGCCCGAGCAGATCTCCTGGATGGAGGACAAGGTCGGGCGCTACCCCTTCGAGACGTACGGCGTGCTGATGGCCGACGCGTCGACGGGCTTCGAACTGGAGACGCAGACGCTCTCCCTCTTCGAGCGGGACCTGTTCACCGAGCCCGCGTACCCGAAGTGGTACGTCGAGTCGATCATGGTGCATGAGCTGGCGCACCAGTGGTTCGGCGACAGCGTCACCCCGCGCTCCTGGTCCGACCTGTGGCTCAACGAGGGGCACGCCACCTGGTACGAGGCCCTGTACGCGGAGGAGAAGGCCGACCGTCCGCTCCAGGACCGGATGAAGGCCGCCTACAGCGCCTCCGACCGCTGGCGCGCCGCCGGCGGACCCCCTGCGGCGCCCAAGGTGCCCCGACCGGGCAGCAAGATCGGCATCTTCCGCCCGAACGTGTACGACGGGGCCGCGCTCGTCCTCTACGCCCTCCGCGAGGAGATCGGCCGCCCCGCCTTCGAGCGCCTGGAACGCGCCTGGGTGACCCGCTACGACGACGCCACCGCCGGCACCGCCGACTTCACGGCCCTCGCCGAGGAGCTGTCCGGACACGACCTCGGAGCCTTCTTCCAGGCCTGGCTCTACGGCGAGAAGACGCCGCCCATGCCCGGCCACCCGGACTGGAAGGCCGCGGTACCCACCGGGACCCGGAAGTAGGGCGGTAGGGAGCGACAGGCCGCGGTGTGGCCGGGGCCCGGAAATGTGGCGGCCCGGACCGGTAGGCCGCCGCAGTGCCACCGGGGCCCGGAAACGAGGCGGCGTGGAGCGGTAGGCCGCAGTGCCCCCGGGGGCGCGGAAATAAGGCAGTGACGAGACGTGGCGTTCCGTGCGACCATCTTCAGACGGACACGGCGCCGGGCCGGGAATCTCCCGGGGTGCTCGTACGTTGTGACCAGTGACGGAATCCCTATCTACGTAAGGAACCGATGACCTCCTCTTCTTCCCCTTCCCAGGACAACAAGCGCCTCGCGAAGAGCTACCCCGAAGGTCTTCGGGCCGATGCCCTGATGGAAGAGGACGTCGCCTGGAGCCACGAGATCGACGGAGAGCGGGACGGCGAGCAGTTCGACCGCTCCGAGCGCGCGGCTCTGCGCCGCGTGGTCGGCCTCTCCACCGAGCTCGAGGACGTCACCGAGGTCGAGTACCGACAGCTCCGTCTGGAGCGGGTCGTCCTCGTCGGCGTCTGGACCTCGGGGACCCTGCAGGACGCGGAGAACTCCCTCGCGGAGCTCGCCGCGCTGGCCGAGACGGCCGGTGCCCTCGTCCTCGACGGTGTCCACCAGCGCCGCGACAAGCCGGACCCGGCCACCTTCATCGGGTCGGGCAAGGCACTGGAGCTGCGCGACATCGTCATCGAGTGCGGCGCGGACACGGTCATCTGCGACGGTGAGCTCAGCCCCGGCCAGCTCATCGCCCTGGAGGACGTGGTCAAGGTCAAGGTCGTCGACCGTACGGCCCTGATCCTCGACATCTTCGCCCAGCACGCCAAGTCCCGAGAGGGCAAGGCGCAGGTCGCGCTCGCGCAGATGCAGTACATGCTGCCGAGGCTGCGAGGCTGGGGTCAGTCGCTGTCCCGGCAGATGGGCGGCGGCAAGGGCGGCGGCCTCGCCACCCGTGGTCCCGGTGAGACCAAGATCGAGACGGACCGGCGACGGATCCGCGAGAAGATGGCGAAGATGCGCCGGGAGATCGCGGACATGAAGACCGGCCGCGACATCAAGCGCCAGGAGCGCCGGCGCAACAAGGTGCCGTCCGTCGCCATCGCGGGCTACACCAACGCCGGCAAGTCCTCCCTGCTCAACCGCCTCACCGGCGCGGGCGTCCTGGTCGAGAACGCGCTGTTCGCGACCCTGGACCCGACCGTGCGCCGGGCCGAGACCCCGAGCGGCCGGCTCTACACGCTGGCCGACACCGTCGGCTTCGTCCGGCACCTGCCCCACCACCTGGTCGAGGCGTTCCGCTCCACCATGGAGGAGGTCGGCGACGCCGATCTGATCCTGCACGTGGTCGACGGTTCCCACCCGGTCCCGGAGGAGCAGCTGGCGGCCGTGCGCGAAGTGATCAGGGACGTCGGTGCCAACGCCGTACCCGAGATCGTCGTGATCAACAAGGCCGACGCGGCCGACCCGCTGGTGCTCCAGCGGCTGATGCGGAACGAGAAGCGCTCCATCGCCATCTCGGCCCGCACCGGCCAGGGCATCACCGAGCTGCTCGCGCTGATCGACAACGAGTTGCCCCGGCCCTCGGTCGAGGTCGAGGCGCTCGTGCCGTACACCCATGGCAAGCTGGTCGCCCGTGCGCACGACGAGGGCGAGGTGATCTCCGAGGAGCACACCGCGGAGGGCACCCTGCTCAAGGTGCGGGTGCACGAGGAACTCGCGGCGGATCTCGCGCCGTACGTTCCGGCGACGCTCAACTGACCGGCGCGGAACACGAAGAAGGCCCGCCCCCTCTCCGGGGGCGGGCCTTCCGCGTACTCAGCGGGTCGTCACTGAACGGTGTACCCGCGGGTCGTCACCGACCGGTGTGCTCGGTAGACCGTCACTGGCCCGCGTACTTGTCGCTCACCTTGTTGAACACGCCCTCGGCGACGTCGCCCAGCCGCGGGCCGGCCAGCCAGCCGCCGGTGATCGGGCCGATGGAGGTGTTGGAGACCAGCGCGGGCTTGCCGTCGGAGCCGGCGGCCACCCAGCCGCCACCGGAGGAACCGCCGGTCATGGTGCACCCGATCCGGTACATCGTCGGGTCGGTGTCGCTCAGCGACAGCCGGCCCGGCTTGTCCTCGCACTGGTGCATCGACTGGCCGTCGAACGGCGCCGCCGCCGGGTAACCCGTCGCGGTGATGCTGTCCACCTCCGGCACGGCCGGGGCGTCGAAGTCGACCGGCAGAGCCGAACCGACCGTCTCCTCCAGGGACTTGCCGGAACCGCCCTCCTCCGGCGTCACATGGATGACCGCGAAGTCGTAGGAGGCGCCGTCACCACCGGTCGCACCGCCCTGCTCGATCCACTGGTCGGAGGTCTGCACCCAGTCGCCCCACCAGACACCGTACGGAGCGACCTGCTCCTTGGTGGCGGTCTCCAGCTCCTTCGCCGACAGGCCCGAGTCGTTGTACGAGGGCACGAACGCGATGTTCCGGTACCAGCCGCCGCTCTTGCCGGCGTGCACGCAGTGGCCCGCCGTCCACACCATGTTCGACTTGCCCGGGTTGGCCGGGTCCTGCACGACCGTCGCCGAGCAGACCATCGTGCCCTCGGGGGAGTCGAAGAAGACCTTGCCCGCCACCGGGACGGCGGAGTGGTACGGCGCCGATACGGCCTGCGCCTCCACCGGCTCCGGGGTCGGATCGGTCACGCCCTGGTCACCGGAGATGTCGTTCTCGTCGACACCCTTGTCCGGCTCCTCGGCGTCGCGCATCCGGTCCGGGTCCCACAGGTCCTCGATGATCGGGTTGATGAACTCGTCGGCCTCGCGCAGCCAGTCGTCCTTGTCCCAGTTCTTCCAGGCGCCGTTGCGCCACTTGTCGATGTCGATCCCGTGTTCCTTGAGACGCTCCTTGATGTCGTCCGGGATCTTGAGCTTGTTGTCGCCGGCCACCGAGGACGCCGAGGGGTCGCCCCCCGCCGTGTCGTCGCCCGACTCACAGGCGGTGGCGGTCAGGGCGAGCGCCGACACGAGGGCCACGGCGGCCAGGACGGGGGAGGTCCGGCGGCGAGCGCTTCCGCCTCCTCGGCGAGCGGTGGTCGACGGCCGTATGGATCGCATGTGCTGACTCCCCCTGATGTGGACGAACGTGGCGCTGCACGCCAAGAGCCGCGCGGAGCACGGCTTCCTGGAACGGCACCCCACACTATGCCGTCGCTGTGGGGGACTTCCGACGGAACGGCAACGGTTCGGATACAAGCCGCCTGACCTGGGCGGGCCTTCGAGTTGACGCCTTTTCAGGGGTGGGTGGGGCGCGCGGGTGCCCTTGCGCGCCCTGCGAGTTCATTCGCGCCATTTCGGGGCCGGGATCCGATGGGCGTCTGCGCCGGGTCGCCCGGGGCGGCGGGCCGGTGGTCCACGAGGCTCGGACGGCCACGGCCGCTTACCCGGCGGGAGTTTCGCGGCCACCGTCCCGACAGTGATCTTGAGTCAACCCGTAACCCCGTCGCCGATGCGCGGTTGGTAGCGATGGGCGGGCGATTCGAACGTCCATTGGGGGAGTCGACCCGTAGGGCATCGGGGGCGGATCGCCGCCTGGGTGGTCGAGGTGGGCCGGAAGGCCGGAACTCCGGCGAGCGGGCTCGAACTCGGCCGATCCACGGGGAGATCCGGGCCGGGGCCGGGGCCGGGGCCGGGACAGAGCCATGGGCGTCAGACCCGTGGCGGGTGGGGAGCGCGAGCGATGTCTCGCCTCCGGACAGCGGGAGGACGGAGAACCGTGACCGTGACCGAGGAGACTCCGCGCAGCCGCACGGCGCGCGAGTCGGCGGCGCGCACCTATGCGCAGGCCCTGCCGATCGTGCCCGTACGCGCGCGAGGGCTGACCATCGAGGGCGCCGACGGCCGCCGCTACCTCGACTGCCTCTCGGGCGCCGGCACGCTCGCCCTCGGACACAACCACCCGGTCGTCCTGGAAGCCATCCGCAAGGTCCTCGACTCGGGCGCCCCCCTTCATGTCCCCGATCTGGGCACCCCCGTCGAGGACGGCTTCGTCGCCGAACTCCTCCACACCCTCCCTCCCGGCCTGGCCGACCACGCACGCGTACGCTTCTGCGGCCCCTCCCGCGCGAGCGCCCTGGACGAGGCCCGCCGAGTGGTCCGCGCCGCGACGGGCCGCACGGAAGTCCCCGCCCTCGCCCCCACGGCAGCCGCGTTCGGCCCGCGCCTGCGCGAAGCCACCCGGCCCGACGGCACGCCGACTCCCGATCCGGGGTCCTTCCCGCCGCACGAGGCCGAACTCACCGCCCCCTGGCCCGAGTCTGCCCGCCCGGCCGGGGTGATCGTCGAGGCCGTCCGCGGTGACGACGAGGTCGGCCCCACTCCGGACGCGTGGACGCGCGCGGTCGGTCGACTCGCTTCCGCCCAGGCCGTCCCACTGATCGCCGACGAGACCGAGACCGGAGTCGGCCGCACCGGGGTGTTCTGGGCCGTCGAACACAGCGGCGTCACACCCGACCTGATGATCCTGTCCAAGGCCATCGGCGGCAGCCTGCCCCTGTCTCTGGTCGTCCACCACACGGACCTCGAACCGGGCGCCCCGGCCCCGACCGTCCGCGGCAACCAACTCGCCATGGCCGCCGGTACGGCCACCCTCGCGTACGTCCGCGAGCATCAGCTCGCCGAGCGGGCCGCTGTCCTGGGCCACCGGATGCTGACCCACCTCGGCGACCTCGCCCGACGCTTCCCCTGCATCGCCGGAGTGCGAGGAAGGGGCCTGATGACGGGCGTCGAGTTCCTGCCGGCCGGGGCAGGGGCATGGCCGGGGGCAGTGGCGGAGCATGCGCCGGGGCCGGCGACAGGACTGGGGGTGAGCGCGGCGGCCCTGCCGCCAGGGCCGGCGACAAGGCCGGGGCCGGGCCCGGATCCCCGGCGCGCTGCCGCCGCCGAACTGGCCGTCGCCGTCCAACGCGAGTGCCTCAGCCGAGGCCTGATCGTCGGCCTCACCGGCACCCACTCGAACGTCGTACGTCTGCTCCCGCCCCTGACCATCAGCGACGAACAGGCCGCGGCCGTGCTCGACCGACTCTCCGACGCGGTGGAGACGGTCGCCTGTCACCCCGTGACCGACCACCACCGAGGCACATCCTTCTGAGGAACCCCTTGAACACCATCTCCAACCCCAACGGCATTTCCTCCCGCCGCCCTTCGACGCCCCCACCCCCGGCCGGCCCTGCCGGCGACCACCTCACGCTCCCCCGCCAGTACGCCCCCGCTCCCGGACCCGCCGAGCCCCTCGACCACCCGGACCCGTACCTCGCCGCCCAGGCCGCGGCCACGGAGGGGCTCCTGCGGTGCTGGGTCCGTGAGACCGGGCTCGCCGCCCCGGAGGACGGTGTCCTGCGCGTTCCGCTCCCCGCGACGGGCACCACCCTGCTGGTCCCCGTGCACTACTGGTCCCAGACCGGCTGGCACCGCTTCGGCCCACCGTCCCTGGCCGAAGCACCCGCCCACGCCCCCACGGTCGACGCCGTCACGCTCGCCGCCCTGCTCGGTAGGGAGACGAACGGCGACGGGGCCGAGTCGGCCGCCGTCGGGTCCGGACGCGCCGGCTCTGCCGATGACCCGCCACCTGCCCCGTCGGTGTCGGCCGAATCGGCAACTGCCCCGTCGGTGTCGGCCGAATCGGGACCTGCCCCGTCGGTGTCGCCTGACTCGGCACCTGTCACGTCCGAGCCGGTCGCACCCGGACCTGTCGGGCCAGCCGCTGCGGCGTCGGCCTCGGCCGAGGCAGCTGACCTGGTTGCACGCGTCGCCGACTCGCTCCGTCGCACAGCCACGTTCATCAGCGACAGACGGGCACACCCCGCCGACGGACCGGACCGCTTCCTCTCCGCCGAGCAGGCCCTCGTGCTCGGCCACCCGCTGCACCCGACCCCCAAGAGCCGCGAGGGCCTCACGGAATCCGAAAGCCGGCTCTGCTCACCCGAGTTGCGCGGCTCCTTCCCTCTGCACTGGATCGCCGTCTCCCCTTCCGCCCTCGCCACGGACTCGGCCTGGACCGAGCGCGGCCGGTCCGTCGCGGCGACGCAGCTCACCGCCCGCCTCGCCGGCCCGGGACTGGACCTGCCCGACGGCTGTGCCGCGCTGCCGCTGCACCCCTGGCAGATGCGGGAGATCCGCAACCGCCCGGACATCGCGCCTCTGTTCGCCGCCGGACTGCTCGAAGACCTCGGCGTCCACGGCGCCCCATGGCATCCCACCTCCTCCTTACGAACCGTGCACCGCACCGGCGCACCAGCCATGCTCAAGCTGTCGCTGGGCCTGCGGATCACCAACTCCCGCCGTGAGAACCTCCGCAAGGAACTCCACCGAGGAGTCGAGGTCCACCGCCTGCTGCGCAGCGGCGTGGCCGGCCGCTGGCACGCCGCCCACCCCGGCTTCGACATCGTCCGGGACCCGGCCTGGCTCGCCGTGGACGGGCCGGACGGCAACCCCGTACCGGGACTCGACGTGGTGATCCGGCACAACCCCTTCCCGCCGTCGGAGGACGTCACCTGTATCGCAGGGCTCGTCGCTCCCCGCCCATGCGCTGTGCCGGACCCGCAGGGCGGTTCCCCGGGCCCCGGCGGCACGGTGATGCGGTCCCGGCTCGCCGAGTTGATCACCACGCTGGCCGGTCGCACCGGCCGCGCTCGGGGAGCGGTCGCCGCCGAGTGGTTCCTGCGCTACCTCGAACAGGTCGTGCGCCCCGTGCTGTGGCTGGACGCCGAGGTCGGCATCGCCCTGGAAGCCCACCAGCAGAACACGCTGCTCCTGCTCGACACCGACGGCTGGCCCGCAGGGGGCCGCTACCGCGACAACCAGGGCTACTACTTCCGCGAGTCCCGGCGCACCGGGCTCGACGCGCTGCTCCCCGGGATCGGCGAGCTCAGCGACACGTTCGTCTCCGACGAGGTCACCGACGAGCGGTTCGCCTACTACCTCGCGATCAACAACGTGCTCGGACTCGTCGGCGCGTTCGGCTCGCAGCGCCTCGCGGACGAGCGGCTGCTGCTCGCCGCGTTCCGCCGCTTCCTGGAGGCCGTGGCCGCCGGTCCCGCGCGGCTGCGTACCTCCCTGCCCGGCCGTCTGCTCGCCTCACCTGTCCTGCGCTGCAAGGCCAACCTGCTCACCCGGCTGCACGGCCTCGACGAACTGGTGGGCCCGGTGGACACCCAGTCGGTCTACGTCACCATCGCCAACCCTCTTTGTCCGTGACCGTCCCTCTGTCTTCGCAGCACCGTCCCCCGTCGCTGCTGAGGAACATGCCTCGTCCCGCCTCCTGAGAGGAGCGTCGTCGTGCCTCCCACCGACTCCGGCGTCGAACCCGGCCCCACCTCCGTCACCCGGCGCCCCGAGAGGTCCGGCCCGGCCCTGGGAACGGACGTCGAGGACACGCTCGACCTACGGCTGCCCGACGACTTCCTCGCGGGTGTGCCTCTGGGTGCCGGGGCGGCGGGCGTCCCTCCCGAGGCCGGGAGGGCGGGCGCGGCGGGGGAGACGGGCGTCGGTTCGGGGCGAGGCACCGCCGCGGAGACGCCGGCCAGGGACGACCTGCTGAACCGCGTCCACACATGGGGCTCGATCGTGACCGCGTCGGGCGTGTTCCAACTGGTCCCCGTACGCCTGGAACGGGACCTGCCGCTCATCGCCCGGTGGATGAACGACCCGGCCGTCGTGGCGTTCTGGGAACTGGCCGGTCCACCGCATGTGACCGCACGGCACCTGACAGAGCAGCTCGCGGGCGACGGACGCAGCGTCCCCTGTCTCGGCGTGCTGAACGGCAGCCCGATGAGCTACTGGGAGATCTACCGGGCCGACCTCGATCCGCTGGCCCGCCGCTATCCGGCCCGCCCGCACGACACCGGTGTCCACCTCCTCATCGGCGGCGTCGCCGATCGCGGGCGGGGACTCGGCGGCATGCTTCTCCGAGCCGTCGCCGACCTCGCGCTCGACCGCCGTTCCGCTTGTGCGCGCGTCATCGCGGAACCCGACCTTCGCAATACGCCCTCCATCGCCGCCTTCCTCACCGCGGGCTTCCGGTTCTCCGCCGAGGTCGAGCTTCCGGGGAAGCGGGCCGCCCTGATGGTTCGGGACCGGTCACTGCGTCATGTGCTGTAGCCCTGTGAGACAGCGGCGTCACTTCTGGTACACCACTCGACGTGATCCGGTTCCCGGTCGGAGGATTTCCGCCCGGTTCGCTCTGGCGGGCACGATGCCCGCCGGGTCGCCCTCACCCGCATCCGCCCCCTCACCCCACAAGAGACCCACAGCCTTGATCCCACCCCTCGCATCACCCGCGATCACCCGTTTGTCAGTGCCGAGCCGTAGGGTGGTCGGGCTATGACGAAGCCCTCTCTCCCCGAACTCCTGCATGCCGCCGTCGCCGCTGTCGGTGGTACGGAGCGCCCCGGCCAGGTGACCATGGCCGAAGCCGTCGCGGAGGCGATCGACGACGGCTCTCATCTGCTCGTCCAGGCCGGCACCGGCACCGGAAAGTCGCTGGGCTACCTCGTGCCCGCCCTCGCGCACGGGGAGCGGGTCGTCGTCGCGACGGCCACACTGGCGCTCCAGCGCCAGCTCGTGGAGAGGGACCTGCCCCGCACGGTGGACGCCCTGCATCCGCTGCTGCGCCGCCGCCCGGAATTCGCCATGCTCAAGGGCCGCTCGAACTACCTGTGCCTGCACCGCCTGCACGAGGGCATGCCGCAGGACGAGGAAGAGGGCCTCTTCGACCAGTTCGAGGCCGCGGCGCCCACCAGCAAGCTGGGCCAGGACCTGCTGCGGCTGCGCGACTGGTCGGACGAGACCGAGTCCGGTGACCGCGACGACCTGACCCCGGGTGTGTCCGACCGTGCCTGGGCCCAGGTGTCGGTGTCCTCGCGCGAATGCCTGGGCGCCACGAAGTGCGCTTACGGCGCCGAGTGCTTCGCGGAGATGGCGCGTGAGCGGGCCAAGCTGGCGGACGTCGTCGTCACCAACCACGCCCTGCTCGCGATCGACGCCATCGAGGGCGCCCCGGTGCTGCCCCAGCACGAGGTGCTGATCGTCGACGAGGCGCACGAACTGGTCTCCCGGGTCACCGGGGTCGCCACCGGCGAGCTCACCCCCGGCCAGGTCAACCGGGCAGTGCGCCGCGCCGCGAAGCTTGTCAACGAGAAGGCCGCCGACCAGCTCCAGACGGCCTCGGAGGGTTTCGAGCGGCTGATGGAGCTGGCCCTGCCCGGTCGCCTGGAGGAGATCCCCGAGGATCTGGCCTACGCGCTCATGGCACTGCGCGACGCCTGCCGTACGGTCATCTCCGCGATCGGCGCCACCCGCGACAAGTCCGTCCAGGACGAGGACGCGGTCCGCAAGCAGGCGCTGGCCTCCGTGGAGGCGGTGCACGACGTCGCCGAGCGGATCACGAACGGCTCGGAGTGGGACGTCGTCTGGTACGAGCGGCACGACCGCTTCGGCGCCTCCCTGCGGGTGGCCCCGATGTCCGTCTCGGGCCTGCTGCGGGAGAAGCTCTTCAGCGAGCGCTCGGTGACCCTCGCGTCCGCCACGCTGAAGCTGGGCGGCGACTTCAACGGCGTAGGGGCGTCCCTGGGGCTCGCCCCGGAGGGCACGACGGGTGACGACGCACCGCCGTGGAAGGGCGTCGACGTCGGCTCGCCCTTCGACTACCCCAGGCAGGGCATCCTGTACGTCGCCAAGCATCTGTCGCGCCCCGCGCGGGACGGCGAGCGCGGCGACATGCTGGACGAGTTGACGGAGCTGATCCAGGCGGCTGGCGGCCGCACGCTGGGTCTCTTCTCCTCCATGCGGGCCGCCCAACTGGCAGCCGAGGAGCTGCGCTCGCGCATCCCGGAGTACCCGATCCTGCTCCAGGGCGAGGAGACCCTGGGCGAGCTGATCAAGAACTTCTCGGCGGACCCGAGGACATGCCTGTTCGGCACGCTGTCCCTCTGGCAGGGCGTCGACGTCCCCGGTTCGAGCTGTCAGCTCGTCGTCATGGACAAGATTCCCTTCCCGCGTCCCGACGACCCGCTCATGAGCGCCCGCCAGAAGGCCGTGGAGGATGCCGGGGGGAACGGCTTCATGGCCGTCGCCGCGACGCACGCGGCGCTCCTCATGGCGCAGGGCGCGGGTCGCCTCGTACGCGCGATGGGGGACCGCGGTGTGGTCGCCGTACTGGATCAGCGGCTGGCCACGGCGCGCTACGGCAGCTATCTGAAGGCTTCGCTGCCCGACTTCTGGTACACGACCGACCGCAATCAGGTGCGGAAGTCGCTGGCGGCCATCGACGCGGCGGCGAAGCAGACGGAAGCCGGGTGACCCGGGGGGTTCGGCCTTTCCCTGTGGAGGGAGGCCGAACCCCGATCCGAACGCGCTGACCCCAAACCAGATCAGAAACCGGTTACCGGCCCCCGGACAGCACAGGGCCCGGACGGCACAGGGCTCAGACAGCACAGGGCCCCGGAACCGGCGCAGAGGTTCCGGGGCCCGGTCAGGGAGGCGGGTTGCCGTGGGGCCCGCCGGCCGGTGGGCTCAGACGCGACGCAGGACGGCAACCACCTTGCCGAGGATGGTCGCGTCGTCGCCGGGGATGGGCTCGTACGCGGAGTTGTGCGGGAGGAGCCAGACATGGCCGTCCTCGCGCTTGAAGCGCTTCACCGTGGCCTCGCCGTCGAGCATGGCGGCGACGATGTCGCCGTTCTCGGCGACGGGCTGGCGGCGGACCGTGACCCAGTCGCCGTCGCAGATCGCGGCCTCGATCATCGAGTCGCCGACGACCTTCAGGACGAACAGCTCGCCGTCACCGACCAACTGCCGCGGCAGGGGGAAGACGTCTTCGACGGACTCCTCGGCGAGGATCGGGCCACCGGCGGCGATCCGGCCGACGAGCGGGACGTACGACGCGGCCGGCTTGCCGGCGGTGTCGGTGGGCTGCACGGACGCCGCCTGGTCGGAGCCGCGTACCTCGTACGCGCGGGGGCGATGCGGGTCGCGGCGCAGGAAGCCCTTGCGCTCCAGGGCCATCAGCTGGTGCGCGACGGAGGACGTGCTGGACAGGCCGACCGCCTGGCCGATCTCCCGCATCGACGGCGGGTAGCCGCGGCGCTGCACGGAGTCCCTGATGACCTCGATCACCCGGCGCTGCCGGTCGGTGAGTCCGGAGCTGTCGGCCCGGATGCCTGGAGGTCGGCCCGGCAGGGAGCGCTTGTGCCCTTCGGGATTCACGGCTTCGTTCATCGCATGCACCGGCTCGACTCGGCCCTGGGAGCGGTCCTGGGCGGTCATGGTGGCACTGTCTGTGGTGGTGGTCACGTCGGCCCCTCTCGATTGTCTCCCTGCCCGGACAACGGTAGTAGCTTTCGAAAGGTTGCGCCAAACACACGTTCGAGTGAAAAAACGCGTTTCGCCTGACGTGATCATGTGTCCGGGTGTATCGGCTGACGCGCCACCTGGCGGGCAAAAGGGCCCATGGTTGTACTCTTCACCGCCGGGGCTCGCCCTCGTGGGGGCGCACCCCAGTCTGCCATCCGCCGCCCCGTCCATCGGGCACCGGCCCTCGCCTGCGCGGGAGTCTCACAGCTCCTCCCTGCGGCGCCCACGGTATCCCTGAAACCGCCCCGAGCGGTGCGACGACGGGCCGCGCCGTGTCCCGGCCGTTGCGTGATCCGGGCTCGGTCCTGCCGCGCTCCGGGCTCGGCGCCGGTCCGGGGCCGCGACACGCGGCTCGGGCTGCATGTATGCGCCGTTCCCTACATCTAGTGGTTGGATTGCAACAGCAGCCCACAAGTTGTGGTCCCCCGGGTCTCCAGGTCCTCCGGCATCGCCTATGCTTGTGGCTGCTTCGAGGGGCCCAAGGGGCTCCTGGGGCTATTGAGTCTGCTGTGAGGAGGGTTGGGAGTTCATGCACTGCCCCTTCTGCAGGCACCCCGACAGCCGGGTCGTCGACAGTCGTACGACCGACGACGGCACGTCGATCCGCAGGCGCCGCCAGTGTCCTGACTGCTCCCGTCGCTTCACGACCGTGGAGACGTGCTCGCTCATGGTGGTGAAGCGGTCCGGTGTCACGGAACCCTTCAGTCGTACGAAGGTCATCAACGGTGTGCGCAAGGCATGCCAGGGACGGCCTGTCACCGAGGACGCGCTCGCCCAGCTCGGCCAGCGGGTCGAGGAGGCGGTGCGGGCCACCGGAAGCGCCGAGCTGACCACCCACGACGTGGGACTGGCCATACTCGGTCCGCTCCAGGAACTCGATCTCGTCGCCTACCTGCGATTCGCGTCGGTCTACCGCGCGTTCGACTCGCTGGAGGACTTCGAGGCGGCCATCGCGGAGTTGAGGCAGGCGACCCGCCCGGGCGCGGACGACGAGGACCGCGGGAAAGCCGGCGCGGGGAGCCAGGAAGACGAGCGCGGGAGCGGGGAGACCGTCCAGGTCCCCGAGCCCGCGGGCGCCGCCGACTGACCGGCGGGCCGGACCGGACGGACAGTCCGGACCGGCCCGGTTGAGGCGGCAAGGGCCGGCCGGGTGACGGCGGCCAGGAGAAGACCTGTTGCGGGCGGTACGCGGGTGCCCGCAGCACCAGACAGAACACCGTGCCACGGGAACATACGGGGCACTTCAGGGCGTTTACGCCCGTACAGGGAGGCGGCATGACAGAGACGGCGAGTGGTCCGGCACGAGGTTCCCGAGCGAAGGGCACCAAGGCCACCAAGGGACTGCGTATCGAGCGCATCCACACCACCCCCGGCGTGCACCCGTACGACGAGGTCCAGTGGGAACGCCGTGACGTCGTCATGACCAACTGGCGCGACGGCTCGGTCAACTTCGAGCAGCGTGGCGTCGAGTTCCCCGACTTCTGGTCGGTGAACGCGGTCAACATCGTCACCAGCAAGTACTTCCGTGGTGCCGTCGGCACCCCGCAGCGCGAGACCGGCCTCAGGCAGCTGATCGACCGCATCGTGAAGACGTATCGCAAGGCCGGTGAGGACTACAGCTACTTCGCCTCGCCCGCAGACGCCGAAATCTTCGAGCACGAGCTGGCCTACGCCCTCCTGCACCAGATCTTCAGCTTCAACAGCCCCGTCTGGTTCAACGTCGGCACGCCCCAGCCGCAGCAGGTCTCCGCCTGCTTCATCCTGTCCGTCGACGACTCCATGGAGTCGATCCTCGACTGGTACAAGGAAGAGGGCATGATCTTCAAGGGCGGCTCCGGCGCCGGCCTGAACCTCTCCCGCATCCGTTCCTCCAAGGAACTGCTGTCCTCCGGCGGCAACGCTTCCGGCCCCGTCTCCTTCATGCGCGGCGCCGACGCCTCCGCGGGAACGATCAAGTCCGGTGGCGCCACCCGCCGCGCGGCCAAGATGGTCATCCTCGACGTCGACCACCCCGACATCGAGGACTTCATCGAGACCAAGGTCAAGGAAGAGGAGAAGATCCGCGCCCTGCGCGACGCGGGCTTCGACATGGACCTGGGCGGCGACGACATCACGTCCGTCCAGTACCAGAACGCCAACAACTCGGTCCGGGTGAACGACGAGTTCATGAAGGCGGTCGAGCAGGGCGGCAAGTTCGGCCTCCGCGCGCGGATGACCGGCGAGGTCATCGAGGAGGTCGACGCCAAGGCCCTGTTCCGCAAGATGGCCGAGGCCGCCTGGGCCTGCGCCGACCCGGGCATCCAGTACGACGACACGATCAACCACTGGCACACCTGCCCGGAGTCCGGCCGTATCAACGGCTCGAACCCCTGCAGCGAGTACATGCACCTGGACAACACGTCCTGCAACCTCGCCTCGCTGAACCTGATGAAGTTCCTGAAGGACGACGCCAAGGGCCACCAGTCCTTCGACGTCGAGCGCTTCGCCAAGGTCGTCGAACTCGTCATCACGGCGATGGACATCTCCATCTGCTTCGCGGACTTCCCGACGCAGAAGATCGGCGAGAACACGCGCGCGTTCCGTCAGCTCGGCATCGGCTACGCCAACCTCGGCGCCCTGCTGATGGCGACCGGCCACGCGTACGACTCGGACGGCGGCCGCGCCCTCGCCGGAGCCATCACCTCCCTGATGACCGGCACCTCGTACAAGCGCTCCGCCGAACTCGCCGCGGTCGTCGGCGCCTACGACGGCTACGCCCGCAACGCCCAGCCGCACCTGCGCGTCATGAAGCAGCATGCCGACGCCAACACCGCTGCCGTGCGCGTGGACGACCTGGACACGCCGATCTGGGCGGCCGCCACGGAGGCCTGGCAGGACGTTCAGCGCCTCGGCGAGAAGAACGGCTTCCGTAACTCCCAGGCGTCCGTCATCGCCCCGACCGGCACCATCGGTCTGGCGATGTCCTGCGACACCACCGGTCTTGAGCCCGACCTCGCGCTGGTCAAGTTCAAGAAGCTGGTCGGCGGCGGCTCGATGCAGATCGTCAACGGCACCGTGCCGCAGGCCCTGCGCCGCCTGGGCTACCAGGAGGAGCAGATCGAGGCGATCGTCGCCCACATCGCCGAGCACGGCAATGTCGTCGACGCCCCGAGCCTCAAGCACGAGCACTACGAGGTCTTCGACTGCGCCATGGGCGAGCGCTCCATCTCCGCGATGGGCCACGTCCGGATGATGGCCGCGATCCAGCCGTGGATCTCCGGCGCCCTGTCCAAGACGGTCAACATGCCGGAGTCGGCGACCGTCGAGGAGGTCGAGGAGATCTACTTCGAGGCCTGGAAGATGGGCGTCAAGGCGCTCGCCATCTACCGCGACAACTGCAAGGTCGGCCAGCCGCTGTCGGCCAAGAAGAAGGGCGACGACAAGAAGCCCGAGGCCAAGGCCGAGGCGGCCGTCGTCCCCACCAAGGTCGAGAAGGTCGTCGAGTACCGCCCGGTCCGCAAGCGCCTGCCGAAGGGCCGGCCCGGCATCACCACGTCCTTCACCGTCGGTGGCGCCGAGGGCTACATGACCGCCAACTCCTACCCGGACGACGGTCTCGGCGAGGTCTTCCTGAAGATGTCCAAGCAGGGCTCGACCCTCGCGGGCATGATGGACGCCTTCTCCATCGCCGTCTCGGTGGGCCTGCAGTACGGCGTACCGCTGGAGACGTACGTCTCGAAGTTCACCAACATGCGCTTCGAGCCGGCCGGCATGACGGACGACCCGGACGTGCGGATGGCCCAGTCGATCGTCGACTACATCTTCCGCCGCCTGGCGCTCGACTTCCTGCCCTTCGAGACCCGCTCCGCCCTCGGCATCCACTCCGCCGAGGAGCGCCAGCGTCATCTTGAGACGGGCTCCTACGAGCCGCTGGACGACGAGGACGTCGACGTGGAAGGCCTGGCCCAGTCGGCGCCGCGCGCCCAGGAGCTCAAGGCCGTCGCCGCTCCCAAGGTCGAGATCGAGGCGGTCGAGCCCGCCCCGAAGCAGGCGCACACCAGCGCCGAACTGGTGGAGATGCAGCTGGGCATCCAGGCCGACGCCCCGCTCTGCTTCTCCTGCGGCACCAAGATGCAGCGGGCCGGCTCCTGCTACATCTGCGAGGGCTGCGGCTCGACGAGCGGTTGCAGCTGATCCGCTGAGCAGTGAGTGAGAGGGGCGCCGGTCGTGTACCGGCGCCCCTCTTCGCTTTCGTCCTGTGCCGACGCGCGCGTGCACTTCCTGTGCTCACGCGCGCGTGCCGCCACCAACTGCTCCCGCGCGTGTGCCGGTGCCAGCTCCCTCCGCGCGTGTGCCGGTGCCGTGCCCGTGCTCTTGCCGCCCGCCCCAGGCGACGGGAGCGTCCCAGTAGGCTCCGCGCATGCATCTCTCACCTCGATACGACGGTGACATCCGCGCCCTGACGGGCGCGCCCCGCGCGGACGCACTCGACGCGCTCGTCGAGGACCTTCGCGCGGCGGACCCCGCTGTCCGGGACGACGGAGCCTATGTCACGGCCGCGCGCTGGATACCCATGCTGGAGCGGGCCGAGCGACATCGTCTCGGCGACCGGATAACCGTGCACTTCACCGACCCGGCCGTCCAGGCGCGGACGTTCGCCCCGCTGGTCCTGGCCCGGATCGTCGAAGCGGGGGACTGGCGTGAGGCATGGTGGAGCCCCTTCGCCGAGTGGTACCCGGCCGAGCGGGACCTGCGCGGTCATGACGCCGAGCTGGGCTGGCTGCACGCGGCCGCGCACGGAGCCGATCTGCTCGCGGCGCTGGCCCGGCACCCCGGTCAGGAGCCCTCACGGCTCACGGACCTCGCGGTCGCCCGCCTGCTGGCGCCCACCGCGCACCTCTTCGACGCTCAGGAGGACGACCGCCTGGCCTACGCGCTCGCGCAGATCCTCAGCCGGCCGGACCTCGGCGCGGAGAAGGCCACCGCGTGGCTCGTGCCGATCGAGAAGGCTTTCCGCACGGGCGAACCGGGGCCGGTCCCGGCCTGGGCCTCGAACACCATGCGCACCCTGCGGATGCTCTACCTGCTGGCCGACCGGGGTCTGCGAACCCGCAACACCGACGAACCGGCACACGGGGTCACCCACCGCGAGGCCGTCCTGGAGGGCCTCGCGGCGACGCTCGCCGTTGTGGCGCCGTACACCGGATGACGCCGGCCCGTGCGGGGTGACACCGGCCCCGAACCCCCAGTTGAGGCGTCAGCGGTGACTTGGGCCGCGGTGTCGGCGGCGATCAGGCCCGGGGTGTCAGCGGCGATCAGGCCCGGAGTGTCAGCGGCGATCCGGGCTGGGAGGCCCTCCAGTACGGCCTCGCGGTGACCGGGGCTTCAGGGACGCCCGATCGCGCCCATGGACGGGATGAAGGCCGCCGGGTCGTCCTCGAAGCCGCGCAGGCCCGGCTGGAAGTCCCAGTTGCCGGCCTCGTCGCGGATGAACTCGGCGACGGTCACGGCGGTCGCGCCCAGGACCGTCCCGAAGTCGTCCAGGGCGAGGTCGGTGTACCCCTCACGGATCCGCAGGCCCGGGTTGGCGACGGTAGCGAAGGTCCGTCCGGCGGAGCGCTGTTGGAGGATGACGCCGACGACCACGCGCGCGTAGCGCGGATCGAGCCGGTCGAGCTCCAGGATCATGACCTCGTCCCAGCCGAGGCCCTTGCCGTCCTTGCTGTCCCGGTTGAGATGGATCGTGCCGTCGGGGGAGCGGCTGTCGAAGTGGACCACGTAGGCGGGATCGCCGTACGGCGCGTCGCGCGGATAGGTGCCGGCCACCAGGTCCAGGTCCGTGGGCGGCTGTCCCGCTGGGCTCGGATCCCACTTCAGGGCCACCTCGGCCTTGTGGATGCCCTTGACGAGGTCGTTCACCGGACTCCCCTTCCCCGTTTCGTCTGCGGACCCAACTTCCGTGCGCTGGAAGCCGGTTGCCATCCTGTCACGCCCGCGCCGACCGTTGCCGAGGAGGTCTGCGGACGAGCGCGACCCTCGCCACGCTCCGTGGCCTTACGATGGCGCGGTGCTGGTCAAGTGGATTCGCTGCACCGTGGTGGACCGCCGCGGTTTCGAGCGGGGGCAGCGGAAGTGGGCGGGGCTTCCCGGCGAACCGGGTTTTCGCGGGCAGGGCGGCGGCTGGAGCCGGGGACGGCCGTCGGTGGCCCATGTCTTCGCCTTCTGGGAGAGCCGCGCCTTCTACGACTCGTTCATGGCGCGCTCCCACGACCGGCTCGCCGCGACCCAGGCCGGCACCTTCAAGGACGCCCAGGTCAGGCTGTTCGAGTACCGCTTCGACGTGAAGACCGGCTTCGAGCCGCGCTTCACCGACGCGGATCTGATCAGGGTCGCCCTCTGCCGTGTCCATGAGGAGCGCGTGGACAACTTCACCCTCATGCAGGAGAAGGTCTGGAACCCGGCGATGGCCGGTTCGCCGGGCATGATCCGCGGGCTGTTCGGCGAGGCGCCGGGCAATGAGTTCATGGTCCTTTCGATGTGGAGGTCGGCCGCCGAGCACGGAAAGTACCGGACCGAGCGGGTGGAACGGCTTGCGCTGCGTGCCCAGACCGAGGCCGACGTCGCCGCCCTCACGGGAGACATCGTGGAACTGGAGCCATCCTGGACGGTGTGACGGCTTCCCACGCCCCACGCGCGTGATCGCTTCGCGCACTGCGCGCGGAGCGATGGCTCCCCGCTCGTCGCGGCTCCGCAGCCACCACGCGCTCACGGAGGCCACGTGTGCACAGTGTGTCCATCGGTGTGCGAATGGTGTGATCTACGCCGTATGGAGCCCGTACACGTGCTCGGTCCGGCCTCGCTCGATCTAGGGTTTTGGCATGGCACGACCACGGCGCATCATCCTTGTCCGGCACGGCGAGTCAACCGGCAACGTCGATGACACCGTGTACGAGCGCGAGCCCGACCACGCGCTCGCCCTGACCGAACGCGGCTGGCAGCAGGCCGAGGAGAGGGGCAAGGACCTGCGCGAACTGTTCGGCCGCGAACGGGTGAGCGTGTACGTCTCCCCCTACCGCCGCACGCACGAGACCCTCCGGGCCTTCCACCTGGACCCCGAACGCATACGCGTGCGCGAGGAGCCCCGGCTGCGCGAGCAGGACTGGGGGAACTGGCAGGACCGCGACGACGTACGGCTGCAGAAGGCGTACCGGGACGCCTACGGCCACTTCTTCTACCGCTTCGCCCAGGGCGAGAGCGGAGCCGACGTCTACGACCGGGTGGGCGGCTTCCTGGAGAGCCTGTACCGCAGTTTCGAGGCCCCCGATCATCCGCCCAACGTTCTGCTGGTGACCCATGGCCTGGCCATGCGGCTGTTCTGCATGCGCTGGTTCCACTGGTCGGTCGCGGATTTCGAGTCGTTGTCCAATCCCGGGAACGGAGAGATGCGGATGCTCGTTCTCGGAGACGACGACAAGTACACGCTCGACCGGCCATTCGAACGTTGGCGGGATCCTGAGCCGTACGGGATCACCGGATAGGGTGGCAGGGCGATGATCGCTGATTCCTCTTCCCAAGGGTGCCTGGAGCGCGCCCTGGCCAGCCTGCGCGGACTGACGGTGGGTGACGCGCTGGGCTCGCAGTTCTTCGTGCCGGTGAACTATCCGCTGCTCAAGCGCCGCGAGCTGCCGGACGGTCCGTGGCAGTGGACGGACGACACGGAGATGGCCTGTTCCGTGGTGGCCGTGCTCGCCTCCCACCACCGCATCGACCAGGACGCCCTGGCACTGTCCTTCGCCGAGCACCACGACTTCGACCGGGGGTACGGCCCCGCCGTCAACCGGCTTCTGCGGCTGGTCCGCGAGGGCGGGGACTGGCGCGAACTGGCCGCCGCGCTCTTCAAGGGCCAGGGATCATGGGGCAACGGCGCCGCGATGCGCATCGCGCCGCTGGGTGCCTGGTACGCGGGCGACCCCGAGCAGGCAACCCATCAGGCGGAGATCTCCGCCTACCCCACGCACCAGCACCGCGAGGCCGTCGTCGGCGCCATGGCCGTGGCCGCCGCGGCAGCGTTGGTCGGTGCCCCCACCGGGCCGCCCGGCCCCGAGTCGCTTCTCGACGACGTGATCGCCCTCGTGCCCAAGAGCGCCGTGGGCGCAGGTCTGCGCCGCGCCCGGGACATGCTCGACTACGGCGACGCGGGCACGGTCGCCGCGGTGCTCGGCTGTGGACGGCGTACGTCGGCTCACGACACCGTGCCCTTCGCCCTCTGGTCCGCCGCCCGCAGCCTCGGCGACTACGAGAAGGCCTTCTGGACCACGGCCCAGGTCGGCGGCGACGTGGACACCACCTGCGCGATCGTCGGTGGCGTGCTCGCCGCCGGGAAGGCCGGCGCACCGCCCGCCGCCTGGGTGGACCGGACCGAGGCGGTACCGGACTGGGTTCCGTCCGGCGCCTAGCGCCCCGGCAGGCGGCGTTTGCCCGACGGGGCGCACGTTGCCTGTTGGGGCACCAGCGCGACCGGACGGTCGAGCTCGGGCCGGGCCTGCCTGGTCGAGCCCTGGCCGGGCCTGCCTGCTCACGGCTCGCTTCCGCGACTCGCAAACTCTCCGTGTTCGCCGGGAACTCTCCGTGATTGCGGGGCGTTGTCGGGGTGAGCGCTGCACGAGATAGTGCACGCGGTACCGGACGACGGTGACGGCGGTGGGGGTGATCGGGTCATGGAAACGCTCTGGGTGCTGACCGCGATCGTGTGCTGCGCGGCGGCTGGGGCGGTTGTTCTCCGTAACGAGGAGACGACTGTGCCGCCCGCAGTGGTGCGGGCGGCACAGCGCGCGATACGGCCCGGCGGCCCCGGGCGTCCCCCCGCGACGCCCGGCGATGTGCTGCCGGGACCGGACCGGTGCGCTTCCGCGTCAGCCGCCCATCGGCCCGGCGTTGCCCGCCAGGGCCTCCAGGTCGCTCTTGCGGACCCTGATCACCAACACGGCGGTGGCCAGGGCGAGTACGGCCATCGCGGCGGCCGGGACGAACGAGGCCGAGATGCCGTGCGAGAGCACCTCGTGTCCCCAGGGCGCCGGCAACTGCTGCGTCTGCGCGAACTGCGCCTTCTGCTCAGCCGTGCCGTGGGCCATGAAGTCGGACACCTGCTTCTCCGCCTCGTCCTTGCTGGCCGTGCCGAAGACGGTGGTCAGGATGGACAGACCGAGCGAACCACCGACCTGCTGCGTGGCGTTGAGCAGCCCGGACGCGGCACCGGCCTCGTGCTGGGCGACCCCGGAGACCGCGGTCACCGTCACCGTCACGAAGATGAGCCCCATGCCGAAGCCGAACACCAGCATCGGTCCGAGCACCCCGCCCGCGTACGAGCTGTCCGGGGTGACGAGGCTCTGCCAGGCGAGGCCGATCGTCACAAGAGCGGATCCCGTGATCATGAACGGCTTGGGGCCCAGGTTGGGCAGGAACCGCTGCGACAGCCCCGCGCCGACCGCGATCGCGACCGTGACGGGCAGGAAGGCCAGACCCGCCTTGATCGGGCTGTAGCCGAGCACGTTCTGCACGAACAGCACGATGTAGAAGAACATGCCGAACATCGCCGCGGCCAGGCCCAGCATGATCACGTATGTGCCGGAGCGGTTGCGGTCGCCGAACATCTTCAGCGGGGTGATCGGCTCCTTGGCCCTCGTCTCGATGAACACGAACGCGAGCAGCAGCACCACGGCGGCGGCGAAGGAGCCGAGCGCCAGACCGTCCCGCCAGCCGTCCTCGGCGGCGCGGATGAAGCCGTAGACCAGCGATGCCATGCCCACGGTCGAGGCCAGCGCGCCCGCGATGTCGAAGCGGCCGGGGTGCCGTTCGGACTCGCTGATGTACACCGGTGTGAGCGCGGCGATCAGTACGCCGATCGGCACGTTGACGAAGAGGACCCAGCGCCAGTCGAGCCACTCGGTGAGCATGCCGCCGGCGAGGAGACCGACAGCGCCACCGCCCGCGGAGACCGCGGCGAAGACACCGAACGCGCGGTTGCGTTCCGGGCCTTCGGGAAACGTGGTGGTGACCAGCGCCAGCGCGGTGGGCGAGGCGATAGCGCCACCCACACCCTGCAGGGCGCGTGCCGCCAGCAGCTGCCAGGGTTCCTGGGCGAGTCCGCCCAGCAGCGAGGCGAAGGTGAACAGCAGGATGCCGGCCAGGAAGACCCGGCGGCGGCCGAGGACGTCACCGGCGCGGGCGCCCAGGAGCAGCAGTCCGCCGAAGGTGAGCGTGTAGGCGCTGACGACCCATGTGAGATCGGTCGTGCTGAAGCTGAGAGCGCCTTGAATGTGCGGGAGTGCGATGTTCACAATCGTCGCGTCGAGGACCACCATGAGCTGGCAGGCCGCGATGACGGTGAGCGCGATGCCGGGATGCCCCGCCCGGCGTGCCTCACCTGGTTTCTGGTGCTGGGTCAACTGAGAGGTCGTCACCATGGGTCCCTCACAAGTGCCTTAGTGAACGATGGCGTTCACTGTCGCGTCCACGGTAGTGAGCTACTCGTAGTGAACGCAAGCGTTCACTGGCGCTGCCTCGGCGCGTCGTTTCCCCCGTCGCCGCCAGGTGACGCGTCCCCGTTGTCCCGGACCGCCTCCGGGATTCCCCGCTTCTGTTCGCTGGAGAGACTCGATGGTTACCTCGCGCTGGACGGCCGCCCCCGCTCGGTCGGCCTCGATCCGTCGGCGCGGCGTGGTGCTCGAACGCGCGATCCTCGACGCCGCCCTGGAGCAGCTCAGTACGGTCGGCTGGAACGGCCTGACGATGGAGGGCGTCGCGGCCGGCGCCCAGACCGGGAAAGCCGCCGTCTACCGGCGCTGGCCATCCAAGGAGGACCTCGTCGTCGACGCTCTCCAGGCCGGACTGCCCCGGCTGGAAGGAGCGCCGGACCTGGGCGGTGTGCGTGAGGACCTGCTGGCCCTGTGTCGACAGGCACGGGATGCGATGTTCTCCCGACCCGGTCACGCCTTGCGCGCGGTCATTCACGAATGCGACCCCACTCAGGCCGAGCGCTTCCAAGGAGTGATCTTCGACTCGGTCGTGGAGCCGACGATCAGGATGCTTCGGGAGGTCATCACCCGCGGAATCGAGAGAGGCGAGGTGCGGGGTGACGCGGCCAACGGCTATGTCTTCGACGTCATTCCGGCGATGATGATGTACCGCTCGAAGATGTGCGCGAGCGAATGGAAGGACATGGATCTCGAGGAACTCATCGACCGGCTGATGATGCCGCTGCTGCGGCCGGTCACTCTCTGACGGGCGCCTCAGGCCGCTCGGAGCCTCATGGGGAACCGGGGTGTCGCGGAGGCTTCCGGGCGTCGTAGGCTAAGGGCGTCATGGCGTACGAACCACCTACTCACACCGTCGAGCGCTCCCTCCGAGCCACGACCGGAGCGAAGATCGTCGCCGGTGTCGACGAGGTGGGGCGCGGTGCATGGGCCGGGCCCGTCACCGTCTGCGCGGCGGTCACCGGTCTTCGCCGGCCCCCCGAAGGCCTCACCGACTCCAAACTCCTCACCGTCAAGCGGCGGACCGTGCTCGCCGGGGAACTCCAGAAGTGGGTGACGTCCTACGCGCTGGGGCACGCCTCTCACGAGGAGATCGACCGGATGGGGATGACGGCCGCCCTGCGGCTGGCCGCGGGGCGCGCTCTGGACGCCCTGCCGGTGCGCCCCGACGCGGTCATCCTCGACGGCAAGCACGACTACCTCGGCGCCCCGTGGCAGGTCCGTACGGTGATCAAGGGCGACCGTTCCTGCGTCGCTGTCGCCGCGGCCTCGGTGATCGCCAAGGTCCAGCGCGACAAAATGATGGCCGAACTGGGCATCGAACATGCACACTTCGGTTTTGCGGACAACGCCGGGTATCCGTCGCCCGTGCACAAGGCCGCGCTGGAGGAATGGGGACCCACTCCCTTCCACCGACTGTCGTGGGCGTATCTTGATGCGCTGCCCCAGTGGCGGCACCTCAAGAAGGCCCGCAGCTGGGCGGACGGAAGTGTTCCGGAAATCGAGGGTCAGCTCGGCTTCGATTTCTGACGGTTCTGCTCGCACGTATGTGCCACCCGCCGACGCGAGCCGCACCAACGTTTGATAAATATCAGCTCATGCCTCTCATCCCCGAGGAGCCTCAGATTCACGAGAGTGCCCAGGGTCCCCGCGCCACCCCGGCCAGCGGCCGCACCGCGCCGACCCCCCGCCCCGTACCCGGCCCCCGCCCCGTGGCGCCGCCGCGCCCCGGTCGTCCGGGACCGCTTCGGCCTACGCCGCCGGCCCAGCGCGCCCCGCGCGACACGGCCGCCGGCAAGCCCGGTCCTTCGGGCCCCGCAACCCCCGCCGCTTCCGGCACGGCTTCGGCCTCGCCGCAGATCCAGGTGATCCCGGCCTCCGCCGAAGGCGCGCTCGACGCCGCCGAGGAAGCCGTGGACATGCTGCTGGACTCGGGCCGAGCCCCGGGTGACGTCCTGGTGATCACCACCGGCGAACAGCACCCCTGGGCCGCGCACGAGCTCTCCTTCGGAGAGACCGCCTACTGGGCCCAGCACGACGCCGGCGACGACGTCTTCTACGCCGACCCCGCGCACGCGGGCCGTGCGGCGACCAGGGCCGTCGTCGTGGTCGCGATCAACGGCGGCTCCGACGCCGTGGCCGCCCAGGTGCTGCCGCTGGCCCTCACCCGGGCCGGTGCTCTGCTGATCGTCTGCGGCGACCCGCAGCAGACGAACTCGGTTCTGGGCGCGGGAGTCTGACCCTGCCCTGAGACGTCCGGGGCGAGACGGGGCGACGAGCCGCCGTCTCGACCGACACCTCACAGAGGCCGAGGCACGGACGACCGGAGGCGCGCTGAGGCGTGCCTCCGTTTGACCTGCGCCCGCGTACGCCGCAGCGCGCCGAGAGGCGCGGAGCCTCGGGAGCGGGGTGGCTGGACCAGGGTGGCTGGGGGGAGGCCGGGTTCACCGGCCCGCCCGGTGCCGACGCGGCCGGGCCGCAGGGTGAGGTGTCGCCGCGCTCTCAGGCAGTGCCCGCCTGATCCGTGTACCGACGGTCCCGTCGCCATGCGTGAGGAAGCCGACGGGACCGCTCAGTGGGCCGCTACCCGTGAGGACCCGTCGGAACCGCAAGCTGCCATACGTGAGGACCCGTCGGAACCGCATGTCGTTCACACATGAGGCCTCCGGCGGACCAGCAAGCCGCCGCGCGTGAAGCGTCGGCGGAACCCTTCAGAGGGCCGCCACCCGGCGCAAGCCGTCGGATGCCGCGCCGCCAGTACGTGGCAGCGCCGGGAGACCCTGGACGGCGTCGAAGGGTTCGGGAGCCGAGTTTACGCTGGGACGTCGGCCGGCCCGGCCCTCGCCGAGCACCTGCCAGCCGTCGTGCGTGAGCGTGATGTACGCCCCGCAGCGTAGCCCGTGCAGCGTGCAGGCGTCGCGCAGACCCCACATCCAGGCGCCGTCCTCCTCCGTCCAGCGGGCGTCGCCGTCCCGGCAGTAGAGCAGGATCGCGGTGCGCGCCGGCGTACGCCGCCGCAGGTCGTGCGGGATGACCCGGCGGAGCTGGGCGAGCAGGGAGTTGCGGAACATCCAGCCGTCGGCGGGTGTCGACCGGCGCGTGAACGAGGCGCTGGCCCGCAGCCGTTCGTCCTGATCCAGCACGGCCACGATCGCCGTCGAGAGCCCGGGCCGATGCCGCGCGTGCAGCCCGCTGACGACCTCACGGGGATTGCGCAGCAGAGGGATACCGGCCGCGGCCCACTCCGCCGGCTCCAACACACGGGCGGCGGAAGCGGTGGACAGGTTGGCGGACGTCGACGTCGATGCGGTGGGAGACGGAGCGAATCCGAAGGTCACGATCCTCCCTTCGGCTACGCGCCCACACTGCGGGCGGGGTGGAATTCAGGGGAGCGCGCACCGCAGTGAAGCCCTTCCGGACCACGGGCCGGGCCGTGCGGGGAGCGGACTCCAATTCTTCCTGTCGAACTGGGATGCGGCAACGAGCAATTGGGGCCACCGCCCCATATCGAGCGTTGCGTGGCTTATATCACTACCCCATGAGGCGCCGGATGATGCCGAGAAGACTGTGACGTGCCGGGAGCCTCACGGGAAACGGCTGGTGTCGGACGGTGGACCGGCCGGCCCGTTCAGCCCTGGACGGCCAGGACCAGGGGCAGTACCCCGGCAGCGCCCGCCGTGCGGAGCATGCGCGCAGCCACCGCGAGGGTCCAGCCCGTCTCGGTGAAGTCGTCCACCAGGAGGACCGGTCCCTGTGCTTGGGAGAGGGCCAACTGCAGGTCGGGCGGTACGACCAGAGCCCCGTCGAGGGCCTTGAGGCGTTGCGCGCTGTTGCTGCGGGAGATGTGCGACGCGTCGTGCGCGTACTCCACGGCGCCCAGCAGGGGCAGTCGGCCGACCTCGGCGATCCGCGACCCGAGGGAGCCGATCAACTGGGGGCGGGTGCGGGAGGCGATGGTGACGACACCCACGGGACGTGGTGGCGCGTCCGCGTCGCCGGAGGCCCAGCCGCCCGGACCCCTGGCCCAGTCCGCGAGGACACCCACGACCGCGCGTGCCACGTCGTCCGGAACCGGACCGTCCCCGGCCTGCGGCGCGAGCATCGGACGCAGCCGGTTGCCCCAGCCGATGTCCGACATCCGCCCCAGGGCGCGCCCCGGGGCGGCCTGCTCGCCGATCGGGATGCGCCCCTTGAGATTCACGCCGATCGCCGGAAGCCCCGTCGGCCACATGCGCCGGGGCTCGACATCGACTCCGGCCCGCCCGAGGTCGACCCTCGCGGCGTCCACCGAGGCGTCGGAGGTGTCCGAGGTGAAGCGTGCTCCCGCGCAGTTGTCGCAGCGTCCGCAGCGGCGGGCGGCCTCGTCGTCCAGCTGGCGCTGGAGGAACTCCATCCGGCAGCCCGTCGTCGAGGCGTACTCCCGCATGGCCTGCTGCTCGGCGGCACGCTGCCGCGCGACCCACTCGTAGCGCTCGCCCTCGTACGTCCACGGCTGGCCGGTCGCGACCCAGCCGCCCTTGACCCGCCGGACCGCCCCGTCCACGTCGAGGACCTTGAGCATGGACTCCAGCCGGGATCGCCGCAGTTCCACCAGCGGTTCGAGGGCGGGCAGCGACATCGGGCCGTCCGTACGGGAGAGGACGTCGAGGGTGCGGCGCACCAGGTCCTCCGAAGGGAAGGCCAGGGAGGCGAAGTACTGCCAGATCGCCTCGTCCTCCTTGCCGGGCAGCAGCAGGACTTCGGCGTGTTCGACGCCGCGTCCGGCTCGGCCGACCTGTTGGTAGTAGGCGATGGGGGAGGACGGCGAGCCGAGGTGCACGACGAAACCGAGGTCGGGCTTGTCGAAGCCCATGCCGAGCGCGGAGGTGGCGACCAGCGCCTTGACCTTGTTGTTCAGCAGGTCGTCCTCGGCCTGCTGGCGGTCGGCGTTCTCCGTCTTGCCGGTGTACGAGGCGACGGTGTGTCCGCGTTGCCGCAGGAAGGCCGTGACCTCCTCGGCGGCGGCCACGGTGAGTGTGTAGATGATGCCCGAGCCCGGAAGATCGTCCAGATGATCGGCGAGCCAGGCGATGCGGTGCGCCGCGTCGGGGAGGGCGAGCACGTTGAGGCTCAGGCTCTCCCGGTCCAGCGGGCCCCGGAGCACGAGCGCGTCCGATGTCCCGCCCGTGCCCAGTTGTTCCGCCACGTCGGCCGTCACGCGCGCGTTGGCGGTGGCGGTGGTCGCGAGGACGGGCACGCCCGGTGGCAGGTCACCGAGCATGGTCCGCAGCCTGCGGTAGTCCGGACGGAAGTCGTGCCCCCAGTCGGAGATGCAGTGGGCCTCGTCCACGACGAGCAGGCCGGTGGCCGCGGCCAGCCTGGGCAGCACCTGGTCGCGGAAGTCGGGGTTGTTCAGCCGCTCGGGGCTGACCAGCAGGACGTCGACCTCGCCGGCCGCGATCTCGGTCTGGATCGCGTCCCAGTCCTCGGTGTTCGAGGAGTTGATCGTCCGGGCGTGGATGCCGGCCCGCGCGGCGGCCTCGACCTGGTTGCGCATGAGCGCGAGCAGCGGAGAGACGATCACGGTGGGCCCGCTGCCCCGCGAGCGCAGCAGCGACGTGGCGACGAAGTACACCGCGGACTTGCCCCAGCCCGTGCGCTGGACGACCAGGGCTCTGCGCTTGTCGGCGACCAGCGCCTCGATGGCCCGCCACTGGTCCTCGCGCAGCCGTGCCGTGCCGGTGATGTCTCCGACGAGGCGTGCGAGGACCGTGTCGGCCTCCGCCCGCAGATCCGCGTTGCTCACGTGCTCCATGGGTCCATACAACAGGACGCCACTGACATCGCGAGGTCGCATGGCGTGGGCGAACGGGCGGCCGAGGGCCTGTGGCATGTCCCCGACCGGAGTTATCCACAGGGGTAAGCGGAAGATTGGGATCCGCGAGATCGTCTGCGCATGACGAATCACAGCGAAACGCCCGAACCCTTCGGAAACGACGACATCACAGGGCGGGACCGACACATGCGGCCGGACTGCGGCGAGGTGCGAGATGAGCGCACACCGCCCGCGGATCGTGCGCATCCCCTCACCACGGGCGAGCTCGGCCCGGACCAGGTCACCCTGCGCAGCCCGGCCGAGCTGGCCGACGCGCTGCCGTATCTCCTCGGCTACCGGCCCGAGGACAGCATCGTGATGGTCGCCCTGCACGACACGGACGGCCGAGGCAGGTTCGGCGGCCGGGCCCGGCTCGGTATTCCCGCGAACAAGGAGGACTGGCTCCCGGCGGCCAAGCAACTCGCTCGCGGCCTCATCACAGGCAGTCTGCGGCGGGGTGCCCCGCCCGAGCAGATCGTCGTCTACCTCTGCCAGGAGCCCGAGAAGGGTGAGACGGGCCGACAGGTCATGGACCGACTGGAGCCCCTCGCCCACGACTTGCGCGTCGAGTGCGGCAACTACGACGTGCCGGTGATCGAGGCACTGTGCATCTCCGACGGCCGCTGCTGGTCGTACTGCTGCGACCGGGACGCCTGCTGTCCGCCCGAGGGCCGGCCGATGGGCCTGCCCGGCACATCGGTCCTGGCGGCGGCAGCCACCTACGCCGGCCTCCAGGTCCGCGGCACGCTGCGCGAACTGCGGGCCCGGCTCCAGCCCTGGGAGACCTCGGCCGCACTGCAACAGGAAATCGCCCTGGACACCGCGGGAATGGCCCTCGTGCCCAGGATTCTCGACGAGGCGAGCCGTACGGCCGTCGCCGAGGAGACGCTGGATCTGGCCCGTCGGGCGATGAGCCGTCTCGCGGAGGCTCCGCCGGTACCGGGTGCCTTCGCCGCGGACCTGCGCGACGACGAACTCCTCGGCCACGACGAGGCGGCCGCCCTGATCCTCGGCCTCCAGGACAGGGGGACCCGCGACCGTGCCGCCGAGTGGATGGAGGGCGACGAGGCCGGCCCCGCCCTGCGCCTCTGGCGGGCCCTGGCCCGGCGTTGCGTGGGACCCTACGGGGAACATGCCGCCGCCCCGCTGACCCTGGCGGGCTGGGTCGCCTGGTCGACCGGTGACGAGCTGGAATCCCGGGAAGCCCTGGCCATGGCCCTGGGAGCCGACCCCGACTACCTCTTCGCACGCCTCCTGCACCAGGCCTGCAACGAGGGCCTCGACCCGGAGTCCCTGCGCCGCTGCCTGCGCTCGGAGCGCGGGGAACGCGAGCGAGGGGGAGGGGAGAGCGCCGACTCCAGCCCGGTCGACGCGGCACCTGACGCCGACTCGGCGGCCTCCGAGGAAGGCCCCACGGAAGGCCGCCCCTGCGCGCCGTCGTCCCGGCCTTCGAGCCCGGCCACGCGACGCCTCCGCCGAGGACTGGCCCAATCCGCCGCCGTCGACCTGAGGTCCGACAGCACCCGGCATGCCTCATCGCCCGCTGCCCGCCGTTCGGGACCCGGAACCGCACGGCCGGACAGCTCCCGTCCCCCACGTGAGGGTTCCCGTGCCTCGCGAGACGGCTCCCGCACGCCGCGAGACGGCTCCCGTCCCCCGCGTGCGTCGGCGAAGGACGCTGCCCGACACAAGGGTTGCGACTCCTCCACGGCCGCGCGGCCCACGCGTGATCGTGCGGAGGGCGACGCGTGAGCCGCCGCGCCGTCGGAGTGGGCGGCCGGTGCCGGGCCGTCGTGGGGTGGGTGATGTGGGCGGCCGCGACCGTCCATACCCGTCGACGCCGCCATTCGGCTCGGTCACGGCGTCCAAGGCGTGACCCGAGGAACCCCGGTCCCGTTCAGCTGAGTGGCGGTTCTCCCTCCCGGCCCGGCCGTACCGCCACCCCGCTCACACCCGCCCGCACCCGTCGACCGCCGCCCGACCCGCCCGAGGCGACCCCACCGCAGAAAAGCCGCCGCATGCACCAGCCGCCCCCGCCCTCCGCCGGCGACGCCCGCACGACCCCCAGCGTGCCCGGCCCTTCGAGGAGGGCGGGATCCGCGGTGCCGCCGCCGCTGTTGGGCGGCACGAGCCGACGATCACCCGGACTCCGCGCCGACCCGGACCGCCCGCCCGGGGCGGCGATCCGAAAACCGCAGCAGCCCACCTACACGTTTCCTCCACCCCGCAACCCGGCCGAACTGCCGCCCGCCCACGCGGTCATGATCTGTGTCGCTCTCCCATGCCTCGCCATCTCCACCGATCAGGGGCAGCTCACCGGCCAGGGACTGGAGGGGGTCTACCACGCGGGCCGACGCGTACTGTCCCGGTGCCAGGTCCGGGTCGCCGGGCGTGAACCGCTCGCGATGCAGGCGCGGATGACCGGGGCCGACCGTGCCCGGTTCGTGGGCACGGTGCGCACGTCGCCGCACGCGGGTCCGGACCCGGACGTCGTGGTCGAGCGTGTCCGTCACGCCGACGGCAGAGAGCAGATCACTCTGCGCAGCTCGGCCCTCCGCCCCCTGCGGCTGCCCGTCGAGGTCGCACTCGGCGCGGATCTCGCCCCGCTCGGGGCCATCGCCGCAGGCGGCGCCGGACCCGAACTGCCCGCCAGCGTCCACGCCTGCGGCCTTCGGTGGTCCGGCCCCTGCGGTGGTTCCTCGGTCACCGCCGACCCGCCGCCCGCCGACGCCCTGGCCTCTGCGGGGCTGCTGCGCTGGGAGCTGGAGATCCCGCCGGGCGGCAGTACCACTGTGGAGCTGCGCGTCCGCCCGGACGCGGCGGGCTCCGGTGCCGCCCGACCGGTAGGGCGTACGGCGGCCAGCCCGCTCTCCGTCGCCGAGGTGAGTGGCGACGACGCCAGAGTCACGGCGCTGCTGAGAACCAGCATCGAAGATCTTCAGGCTCTCCTGATCCGGGACCCCGCACAGCCCACCGACACCCATCTGGCGGCCGGCGCTCCCTGGCGCTGCGGCCTCGCCCCGGCCGAGGCGCTGGCGGCCGCCCGGATGGCACTCCCCCTCGGCACCCGACTGGCGACCGGAACCCTGCGCAGCCTCGCGAAGACGCAACTCAAGGACTCCGGGCCGCAGTCGGGCCTGATCCCTGGGCCGCGCCGGGATGCGGGCGGGCTTCTGCCACCGGCCTGTACCGGCACCGAGGCGACGCTGCTGTTCCCCGCCCTCCTGGCCGAGGCCCGCCTGTGGGGCATGCCGGAACAGGAGACGGAAGAACTGCTGCCCGCGGCCGAGAGATGCCTGGGCTGGTTGCTCAGAGCGGTCGGCGACGGCATCTATCTGCCCGATCCGCAGCCCTGGGGCCCCGCACGTGCCGAGACACAGGCCCACGCTCACCGGGCGGCATGCCTCGGAGCCGACCTGCTCGACGCCTGCGGCAGACCGGGCGGGGCCGGACTGCGGGAATGGGCGCGGACGCTACGGACGGCGTTCCGGGACGAGTTCTGGCTCGACGACCGAAGCGGAGGCCGCCCGGCCGCTGCCCACACCCCCGGCGGGCGGCTGCTCCCGCATCTGGGCGTCGGCGCCGCGCACCTCCTCGACACCGGTCTCCTCGGCGGCGGCCGGCACGCAGACGGACTGCTCGGCAAAGTGCAGACCGAACAGCTGGCACGGCTGATGGGCAGCCCGCTGTGGGACTCGGGCTGGGGCCTGCGGAGCCTCGGTATGAAAGAGTCTGGGTACAACCCCTTCGGCCATCGCACGGGAGCGGTGCGTGTCCACGAGACGGCGGTGGCCGTGGCCGGACTCGCCGTCGCGGGTTACGAGAAGGAGGCGGCCGCGCTGCTGCGGGGGCTGCTGGCCGCCGCCGAGGCCTTCGGTCACCGGCTGCCGGAGATGTACGCGGGGGAGCAGCGCACCGATGCGAGCGCCCCGCTTCCCCACCCGGCGTCCTGTCGTCCCGCCGCCACGGCCGCGGCGGCGGGGGTACTGCTGCTGACCACACTCGCCGGCATCCGCCCGGACGTCCCGGCCAGGACGATCACGCTGCGCCCTCTCCGGAGCGCACCCCTCGGCGAGATCGGCCTGACCGGCCTACGGGTCGCGGCCGCCCCCTTCTCCGTACAGGTGAGCAGACTCGGCCTCGCGATGGTCGAGGAGGCGGCGGACGGCCTGCAACTGGAGGTGTGACAGCCGCCCCGCCGGTCGGCCCAAATCCCCGGCCGGACAGGCCTCGGGCCAGGCCTCCGGGAAGGCCCGACAGGGTGTGTGACCTCGGACAACAAGCCCCGACGCCGCGTACGGACGCCGGAACGATCACACGCGGCCTGGCCCACACACCGCCCGGGCCACCCCGGCACCCGCATACCGGCCAACGAGACGATCAGCCCCCGGTGCGGCCGAGCAAGGGAGTGTTTATCGTCAGGAAGACGACTATGATCACGGCATGCCCTACGACCCGTCAGCCTTTCCGCCCTTCGCCGTCACCGTGGATCTGGTCGTGCTGACCGTGCGCCGCCATGCCCTGTGCGCGCTGGCGGTGCGCAGGGGAGAGTCGCCGTTCCAGGGACGCTGGGCGCTTCCCGGAGGCTTCGTACGGGCCGACGAGGACCTGTCGCAGGCCGCGGCCCGCGAGCTGATGGAGGAGACGGGGCTGCACGCCCACGACCCGTCCGTGCCGGTGCAGGACAACGGCGCCCACCTGGAACAGCTCGCCACGTACGGCGACCCCAAGCGTGATCCGCGGATGCGCGTCGTCAGCGTCGCGCATCTCGCGCTCGCCCCGGACCTGCCCGCGCCGCGCGCCGGAGGGGACGCCAGCAACGCCCGCTGGGCCCCGGTCGAGGAACTGCTGGAACAGGGTGGCTACGGGAGGGACGGGGAGCCGCTGGCGCCGCTCGCCTTCGACCACGCGCAGATCCTGGCCGACGGGGTCGAGCGAGCACGGTCCAAGATCGAGTACTCGTCGCTGGCGACGGCGTTCTGCACGCCGGAGTTCACCGTCGGTGAGCTGCGCCGTGTGTATGAGGCGGTGTGGGGCGTCGCACTCGACCCGCGCAACTTCCACCGGAAGGTGACGGGCACGCCGGGCTTCCTGGTGCCCACGGGCGGCACGACCACGCGCCAGGGCGGCCGTCCCGCACAGCTCTTCCGGGCCGGCGGTGCCACACTGCTCAACCCGCCGATGCTGCGCCCCGAGGTGTGAGACGGGCGTAGGCGGAGCGCGGGCGGGCGCAAGGCCGAGAGGCGAACAGGGGGACGGGCCCAAGAGTCGTGCTCGGGCGTCTCGCCTCCTCCAGGAGGCCGTTCGGTGCCCGAAAAAAGGTACATAGCGCGCTATCTTGCTGCGGGTGATCCAGGCCCTCGGATTGACCAGCAACTCCCGCAAGGACCTTCCGCCCGCCGTCGACGACGTCTCGTTCGACGCCCGCGCGGGACATCTCACCGCGCTGCTCGGAGCGCCCGGCTCGGGCAGGACGACCGTGCTCAGGCTGATGCTCGAACTCCAACAGGGCCGCGGGATCACCTACTTCAGAGGCAGACCCCTGCATCGCATCGCCCACCCCTCGCGCGAGGTCGGCGTGCTGCTCGGCGATGTGCCCGGCCATCCGGCCCGCAGCGTCCGGGGACATCTGCGCATGCTGTGCGCCGCCGCGGGCGTACCGGTGCGGAGAGCTGACGAGGTCCTCGAAGTCGTGGGCCTCGTCAGCCTGCGGGACGAACGGCTCGGCACCCTCTCTCGTGCCATGGACCGCCGACTGGGCCTCGGCTGCGCGCTGCTGTCCGACCCGCACACGCTGGTGCTCGACGACCCGGCCGACGGGCTCTCCTCGCGGGAGAACCGTTGGCTGTACGGGGTTCTGCGGGCGCACGCCACCCAGGGCGGCACTGTGCTCTTCACGGTCGGCGACCCCAAGGAGGCGGCCCGCACGGCCGACCGGATCGTCACGCTCGAAAAGGGCAGGGTCGTCGCCGACCAGGACGCAGAGGACTTCGCCCGCACACGACTGCGCCCGCGCGTCGCCGTCCGGACTCCCCACGCCGCACGCCTCGCGACCCTGCTGGCCAAGGAGGCCCGCACCAAGCGGCGCTCCGTGGAGGTCGTGCGCGAGGACGGCAACCGCCTTTATGTGTACGGCAGCACCTGTGCCGACATCGGAGAGACGGCGTTCCGGCACGGCGTCCTCGTCCACCAACTCGCGGATGAGACGGGAGACATGGGCGCGAGCGCCGCCCAGCGCTTTGTGGACGCCGAGTCGGCTGCGGCCACCGGGCCGCTCGGCGCTCCTTCACCTATTGGATCGCACGCCTCGGGCACCACCCCCGCAGCCGAGCCCACGACCGGCGCTCCGGCGAATCAACCGACGGACACTGCCGCGCCGGACGCCCAGGAGACCGCGGCCACTCCCGAGCTGTCGGCTCCCGCCCGAGCCGAGTCGCCGCCCGGCCACTACACCCCTTCTGTCACACAGAACTCACCGACCACCCCGACTTCTGAAGACACACCAGTCGCTTCTGCCGCACGCGCCACCTCCCCGACTCCAGGTAGCGGCACCGAGGACGCGCGTTCCCTCCCCGAAGCCGCCAAACGCACACCGAACGCGCTGCCCTCGCTGCCGCCTCCCATCTCGGTCCGCTCCGCCCCCAGCCCGCTGCGCCCGCTCCGCTACGAGGTGCGCAGGGCGGCCGGAATCGGTACGGGCTTTCTCACCGGGGCCGCCGTGCTGGTCGTGTCCGCGCTCACCGCTGTGGTCCTGGCACGGATCGGACACACCCCGCAGGCGAGACTGCTGGCCGCCTGGCCCCGGGAACTGCCCCTGCCGCCCGCGGCGCTCGGCGCGGGACTGCTCGGGGCGCTCGCCTTCGGGGACGAGTTCCGCCACCCCGCCCTGGCCGCAGACCGGGGCACGGTGCCCCGTCGGCTGGGCCTGCTCGTCGCCAAGCTCCTCGTCGCCGCGGCCACCGCCCTGGCCCTGGCCGTCCTCACCGTGGGATGCGACGCCGAGGTGCTGTATCTCGTATACGGTCGGGAGCTCTCCCGAGTTCCCGCGGACTCGCTTTCCCTCGGCGCGAGTTGGATCGGCCTCGTGGTGGGCTGCGCCTGGGCGGGCGTACTGGCGGCGGGGACCTTCCGGTCCACGACGGCGGGGCTCGCGGCCGTCGTCGCGGTGCCGGTGGTGGTCGTACCCCTCGTACAGAAGGCCTGGGAGGGACCGTCCGTGCGAAACGCGGCGGGATTTCCGATGCGGCTGCGCGAGGTGCTGCTGTCGCAGTGGCCCTTCGGCGGAGAGCGCTATCTGACCGGTGCGGTGCGGGTGCTCGCCCAACCCGTCGGCGGCGCGCTGGCGTTGTCACTCAGCGCGCTGTTCTGCGCTTATCTGCTCACGGCCCTGCGCGGCAGGGTCCGATGACCGGTGTCCGGGCGGTTCCGGACCCGGGCTGCGCACAACTCCCCCGAGAAAGCCCATTTCTTTCCGATAAGGCGTCAATTGCGACGCGGTGAGCGATCACCCTTTCGTGTGCTTTTCACCAAAGCCCTCAAGGGAGTTGGAGACAGCGCCGACAAAGGATGCGTGAGTACCCTTGCGCACACGATGATGACCCCCGCCCGCACCGCCGACGCCGGTCTCTCCGGTCCGGGCGAACTCGACCGCTACCCCTACGCGGAGGCCCGCGCCGCCGACCGCGTCGGGCCCCCTGCCTGGGAGGGCGCGGACCCCGAGCTGGGCCGAGTGGGCCGGCGCGCCGCGGGCAGCCGCGGACGCGGACTCCACGGCCAACTCGTCCAGCAGCTGGGCCAGATGATCGTCTCCGGTGACCTGGGAGCCGACCGTCCGCTGGTGCCCGAGGAGATCGGCCAGCGCTTCGAGGTGTCCCGCACCGTCGTCCGCGAGTCGCTCCGCGTCCTGGAGGCCAAGGGCCTGGTCAGCGCCCGCCCGAACGTGGGCACGCGCGTGCGTCCCGTCAGCGACTGGAACCTGCTCGACCCGGACATCATCGAATGGCGCGCCTTCGGACCGCAGCGCGACGACCAGCGGCGCGAGCTCGCCGAGCTGCGCTGGACGATCGAGCCGCTCACCGCGCGCCTCGCGGCGGGACACGGTCGGGAGGAGGTCCAGCAGCGGCTGGCCGACATGGTCGAGATCATGGGGCACGCCATGGCGCAGGGCGACGCCCTGACCTTCTCGCGCGCGGACGCCGAGTTCCACTCGCTGCTCATCCAGGTCGGCGGCAACCGCATGCTGGAGCACCTGTCCGGCATCGTGACGGCCGCCCTCCAGGTCTCCGGCGGCCCGGTCACGGGCTGTGACCGCCCCAACGAGACCTCGCTGGCGCACCACGGCCGGATCGTCGACGCCCTCGCCGCGGGGGACGGCGCGGCGGCCGAGGTGGCCATGCGCCAGCTGCTCACTGTCCACCCTGAGGTGGAGCGAGTCGTGCCCGCCCCGCGCGAGCACTGATCGCGCGCCACGGGCGGTCCCGACCGGGGGTGCCTTCCCCTCCTGTGGCATCGCCGGCCGGCGGACCGCTCCCCGACGGACCCCGCAGGACTCCCTTCCTGCGGGGTCCGACGGCGCCGACGCGCGGCCCGCTCGCCCGGACGAGCCCGCATCGCGCACCCGCCTGGATTCCTTTATCCGTGCTTGACCGCTTTTGATCGCTTACGGGGTGTGACTCGGGCCACGCGGATTGGGCGTAACACTCGCGGAAACAGCGCGATGACCTAATAGGTGACAGCCGCGGAGGGAATACGGACGCCATAGAAGGCGCTGTGCATCTTCCCGGCCCCCGCCCGCACCGTCGGCCCATCCCCAAGCCGGTGGTCGGCTCCTGTCCGTCGTGGACGGGGCCGGAAGCCGTTTTCCAACGTTCCGAGAGGTTGTTCGTGTCGGCCAGCACATCCCGTACGCTCCCGCCTGAGATCGCCGAGTCCGTCTCTGTCATGGCGCTCATTGAGCGGGGAAAGGCTGAGGGGCAGATCGCCGGCGATGACGTGCGTCGGGCCTTCGAAGCTGACCAGATTCCGGCCACTCAGTGGAAGAACGTACTGCGCAGCCTCAACCAGATCCTCGAGGAAGAGGGTGTGACGCTGATGGTCAGTGCCGCAGAGCCCAAGCGCACCCGTAAGAGCGTCGCAGCGAAGAGCCCGGCCAAGCGCACCGCCACCAAGACGGTCGCGGCGAAGACGGTGACCACGCGCAAGGCCACCGCCACCACGGCCGCCGCACCGGCCGCGACCGCCGCCGACTCCGACGTCGACCCCGCCGAGGAAGCCGCCCCCGCCAAGAAGGCGGCTGCGAAGAAGACGACCGCCAAGAAGGCGGCCGCGAAGAAGACCGTCGCCAAGAAGGCCGTGGCCAAGAAGACCGCGGGCAAGAAGGACGACGCCGAGCTGGTCGAGGAAGAGGTCCTCGAGGACGCCAAGCCCGGCGACGAGCCGGAGGGCACCGAGAGCGCCGGTTTCGTGCTGTCCGACGAGGACGAGGACGACGCACCCGCGCAGCAGGTCGCGGCCGCGGGTGCCACCGCCGACCCGGTCAAGGACTACCTCAAGCAGATCGGCAAGGTCCCCCTGCTCAACGCCGAGCAGGAGGTCGAACTCGCCAAGCGCATCGAGGCGGGCCTCTTCGCCGAGGACAAGCTGTCCAACGCCGACAAGCTGGCCCCCAAGCTCAAGCGCGAGCTGGAGATCATCGCCGAGGACGGCCGCCGCGCCAAGAACCACCTTCTGGAGGCCAACCTCCGTCTGGTGGTCTCCCTGGCCAAGCGCTACACCGGCCGCGGCATGCTCTTCCTGGACCTCATCCAGGAGGGCAACCTCGGTCTGATCCGCGCGGTCGAGAAGTTCGACTACACCAAGGGCTACAAGTTCTCCACGTACGCCACCTGGTGGATCCGCCAGGCGATCACCCGCGCGATGGCCGACCAGGCCCGCACCATCCGTATCCCGGTGCACATGGTCGAGGTCATCAACAAGCTCGCGCGTGTGCAGCGCCAGATGCTCCAGGACCTGGGCCGCGAGCCCACCCCGGAGGAGCTGGCCAAGGAACTCGACATGACCCCGGAGAAGGTCATCGAGGTCCAGAAGTACGGCCGCGAGCCCATCTCGCTGCACACCCCGCTCGGTGAGGACGGCGACAGCGAGTTCGGTGACCTCATCGAGGACTCCGAGGCCGTCGTCCCGGCCGACGCGGTCAGCTTCACGCTCCTCCAGGAGCAGCTGCACTCGGTCCTCGACACCCTGTCCGAGCGCGAGGCGGGCGTCGTGTCCATGCGCTTCGGTCTCACCGACGGTCAGCCGAAGACCCTCGACGAGATCGGCAAGGTCTACGGCGTCACGCGTGAGCGCATCCGCCAGATCGAGTCCAAGACGATGTCGAAGCTGCGCCACCCGTCCCGTTCGCAGGTGCTGCGCGACTACCTCGACTGAGTCTCCGTACGGCCATGAGGGCCCGGCTTCCCGAAAGGGGACGCTGTTGGTTAATTCGGTCCCTGCTACTTCGCCCCGTCGAGCGTGAGCTCGGCGGGGCGAAGTGCTGCGAAGTGGCTGGTGCGGGTGCGGGCCCGTGGTGTGCCGGTGAGGTGGGCGTCGATGCGGGCGAGGTTGAGGGCCGCGCCGGTGAGCTGGTGCTGGAGGCTGGTCTTGGCCAGTCCCCGGTAGCGGGATCTGCGCAGGCCGCAGCGTCCGACGGCTTGGGAAATGGTGCCTTCGACGCCGGCCCGGATCTTGTAGCGGTCCTTCCAGGCATCGGTCTGCTGCCTGGTACGGGCGGCCTGGACGGCTTCGTGCTCGGCGCGGTGGCGCAGGGTGATCTCACGGCGTTCGGCCTTCGGCGAGCTGACGCAGTCGCGCAGGCTGGGGCAGGTGCGGCAGTCGGCCGGGCTGAAGCGGACCCGGATCACCGGCAGACCCTGCTGCGAGTGCCGGTGATGCCACTGGGTGCTGATCACGCCGTTCGGGCAGGTCACCCGCTCGTGCTCCCAGTCGATGGTGAAGGCGTCCTGCCCGAAGGGGCCGCCGTTCTGGGCGGTGGTGTTGCCGACCACCGGGCCCTGGAGATCGACGTCGTGCTCGGTGCGGGCGGCCACGACCTGGGCGGCTGTGGGATATCCGGCATCGACCCAGTGCTCGCCGGGCAGGCAGTCACGTGCGGCCAGACCGGCGTGGACGACAGCGGCCATCCGGTCGTCGGGAACGGTGGCGAGGGTGGTGGCCACGTTCGTGATCAGGTTCGGGGCGTCGGGCTCGCAGGTTTCGGTCAGGTGGACCTTGTAGCCGTCCCGGAAGGTGTCGCGTTTGACGCTGCCGCGTGCCTCGATGTCATAGGGGGTGACCAGGCGCATCGCGCCCGGCGGCCGGTCTTTTGGGTCCCGCCGCCTCACCTCGCCGTCGATCAGGTGGAAGTACTGCACCCACGCCCGCCGCAGGGTCTCCACTTCGTCCAGCGTGCGCAGGGCCGGTGGGGCGTCGGGGGCGAAGACCGCCGCAAGCAGCCGCATGCCGTCCCTGCCGATCCGCAGGCCCACCTCATCCCGTCTGGTGCGGGCCTGAGGGAACCGGGAGTCCTCGGCCTTCGTCGCGTAGTGCCTGAACCAGTCCGGCTCCGCAATACCGGCCAGCCAGTCAGGGGCCTGCTCGGCCAGCGCGTTCAAAGCCGAGCGCAGCGTTTCCGCGACCATCTCCAGCCAGCACAGCTGACGGGCCGCGGACAGCACGTGCGTGGAGTCGGTGCGGGCCCGGCCGGCCGTCTTGAGCAGGCCCTTCTCCCGGGCCGCGGCCAGGATGCCGTCCAGCACCCGCCGTCCGGCGTCCGCCTCGACCAGCCGGTCCCGAAACTCCGACAGGACCGAGAAGTCGAAGCCGGGATCGGCCAGTTCCAGAGCGAGGGCGTACTTGAAGTCGATCCTCGCGCGGACCGCCTCCGCGGCCTGCCGGTCGGTCAGCCCCTCGACGAACTGCAACACCAGAACCAGCGCCAGTCGGCCCGGTGACCAGGCCGGCTTCCCCCGCGCCGGAAACAAGTCAGCGAACTGATCATCGGTGAACAGCGGCCCCAGCTCGTCCCGAACCCGGATCGCCAGGCTCCCCTTCGGGAACGCGGCCCGAGCGACCCGCACCGTCTCCGCCGGGATCTCCCCAGACCCCTTCGGCTGCATCGACATCCGCACCCACCCCATACGACAACGTCGGCCTTCACGACCACAACCGGGTCTTGAAGGCCGACGTCACGCAGGGCCCGAATTAACCAACAGCGTCTCCCGAAAGGGAGCCGGGCCCTCGTCGTATGCGCGGGTGCGACGCACCTACCCCTGGAACACTCTGAGTGTCTGATCACCAACTCAGAGTGAGGAGCGCGCATGAGTCGTCCCTTTGTCCGGGCCCTGGCCAGGCCGCTGGTCCTGGCGGCCGCAGCCACCGCCATACCGCTGATGTCCACCGCCCCGGCAGTCGCCGACAGTGTGGTGGGCGGATTCCCCGTCGACATCTCCGAAAGTCCCTGGACGGTCGCGCTGTCCAGCCGTGACCGGTTCGGGGGTACGCGCGCGGGACAGTTCTGCGGCGGAGTGGCGGTCGGGCGGTCCACCGTGCTCACCGCCGCCCACTGTCTGGGCGAGGAGGTCCTCGGCGGCCCGCCGGGCCGGGCGCGCGACCTCAAGGTGATCACGGGCCGCACCGATCTGCGGTCGAGGGACGGGCGTGAGATCCAGGTGAGCGAGGTCTGGGTGAACCCGGACTACGACAGTGTCAGCAATGCCGGGGACTTCGCGGTGGTCTCTCTCGCCGAGCCCGTGGCGCCGGAAGCGGTCGTCCCGATGGCCGCCGCGGACGACCCCGCGTACCAACCGGGCACGCCGGCCACGGTCTACGGGTGGGGCGATGTCACGGGGGCCGGGGACTACGCCTACGGCCTGCGTGGGGCGCGCGTACACGTGCTGCCCGACGAGATGTGCGCCGAGGCCTATCCGGGCAGCGCAGAGGGGACCTATCACGCGGACAGCATGCTGTGCGCCGGTGAGGAGTCGGGGGGCCCGGACGCCTGCCAGGGGGACAGCGGTGGTCCGCTGGTCGCCGAGGGGCGGTTGATCGGGCTGGTGTCATGGGGCAGCGGCTGTGGCCTGGCCGGCGATCCGGGGGTCTACACGCGGGTGTCCGACGCCCTGCGGGTGCTGGGCTGGACCGCTGGCGTGAGCGCCACAGAAGGCCGCAGGAGCGCCTGAGGGGGCGTGCCGCGGTAAATGTGCGAGAGTCCGGGCCCGAGCCGCGTCGAGCGGCTCAGGAGCCCTGCCGTAGGGCCTGTGGGCCCTGTCGGACGGCCTGTGAGCCGACTGCCCGCCCACCGATCCGTCCACGAGCGCGGGCGGTGGCCCCTGAGGACCAGGGGCCACCGCCCGTCCACCGGTCGTCGCCGGTGCTGGCTCGTCGTAGACGCGGAAGGTCAGCGCTCTTCTTCTGAGGCGGATTCGGGAGCGGCGGTCAGCCGTTCCGTCTCGTCCTGTATCTCAGCGGCGATCTTCTTGAGTTCCGGCTCGAACTTGCGACCGTGGTGGGCGCAGAAGAGCAGTTCTCCGCCGCTCAGCAGGACGACGCGCAGGTAAGCCTGGGCGCCGCAGCGGTCGCAGCGATCAGCGGCCGTCAGCGGGCTCGCGGGGGTCAGAACAGTAGTCACGTCGCCTCTTCTCTAGCTCGACGAGCTGTCGTACCAGGGTCAACATCCAACCAGCCCGAATTCGTTCCCGCTCGGGGCTTTCTCTCGAAAAAAATCTTCCGAGTGGCTGTCTGCTGCCGGTTGGCGGCGAATGTGCCGTATCGCGTGTCTATGTGTCGTACGGGTTCGCGCTGTGTCGGTCTCGATCCTCCCGGCTGGGTTGCCGGTTGTTCATGAGGACGTGCCCGGAGCCTAAATGGTTCATGCGCCGAAGGGAACGTGATATCTGCTTCACTCCATCGAGGGATCGAACACCCATGCGACGCTGGACTAGTCTGTGTTCCGGACGAGGGTGGCGTTACAACGGCTCTACCAGGCCTCGGTACCCTCTGAGCGGCGACCGAAGCCGCGCCCTTACCCAGAAGGGCCCCAACTGAAATTCAGCGAGGAGCGAACCGCGTGACCGCCGAAACGTCCGTGCCGTCCACAGCGCTGCTGGCAGGAGCAGACCGGGACGGTTCCAACTACACCGCGCGGCACCTCCTCGTCCTCGAGGGCCTCGAGGCCGTGCGCAAACGTCCGGGTATGTACATCGGATCCACCGACAGTCGCGGTCTCATGCACTGTCTGTGGGAGATCATCGACAACTCCGTGGACGAGGCCCTCGGTGGCTACTGCGACCACATCGAGGTGATCCTTCACGACGACGGCTCGGTGGAGGTGCGCGACAACGGCCGAGGCATCCCGGTCGACGTCGAGCCCAAGACCGGTCTGTCCGGAGTCGAGGTCGTCATGACCAAACTTCATGCGGGCGGCAAGTTCGGCGGTGGTTCCTACGCCGCCTCCGGCGGTCTGCACGGCGTCGGCGCCTCGGTCGTCAACGCCCTGTCCGCCCGGCTGGACGTCGAGGTCGACCGCGATGGTCACACCCACGCCATCAGCTTCCGGCGCGGTGTCCCCGGCGCCTTCGCGGCGGTCGGCCCGGACGCCAGGTTCGAGGCCAAGGGGGGCCTGCGCAAGACCAAGAAGCTGCCGAGGACGCGCACCGGCACGCGCGTGCGCTACTGGGCCGACCGCCAGATCTTCCTCAAGGACGCCAAGCTCGCCCTGGAGACCCTCCACCAGCGCGCCCGGCAGACCGCCTTCCTGGTGCCCGGCCTGACCATCGTCGTCCGCGACGAGTTCGGCCTCGGCGAGGGCGGCAGCAAGGGCGAGGAGTCCTTCCGCTACGACGGCGGTATCAGCGAGTTCTGCGAGTACCTGGCCAGCGACAGGGCCCTGTGCGACATCCTCCGCTTCACCGGACAGGGCAGCTTCAAGGAGACCGTGCCGGTCCTCGACGAGCACGGCCAGATGACCCCCACCCAGGTCACTCGTGAGCTGGTCGTCGACGTCGCCATGCGATGGGGCACGGGGTACGACACGAACGTCAAGTCGTTCGTCAACATCATCGCCACCCCCAAGGGCGGCACGCACGTGGCCGGCTTCGAGTCGGCTGTGACCGGCACGCTCAACGAGGTCCTGCGCACCAAGAAGCTGCTGCGCGTGGCCGAGGACGACGTCGTCAAGGACGACGCCCTGGAGGGCCTGACCGCGGTCGTCACGGTCCGTCTCGCCGAGCCGCAGTTCGAGGGGCAGACCAAGGAGGTGCTCGGCACCTCGGCGGCCCGCCGCATCGTGAACGGTGTGGTGACGAAGGAGCTCAAGGCGTTCCTGACCGCCACCAAGCGGGATGCCGCGCAGCAGTCCCGCGTGGTCCTGGAGAAGGTCGTCGCCGCGGCCCGTACGCGTATCGCGGCCCGTCAGCACAAGGACGCCCAGCGCCGCAAGACGGCCCTGGAGTCCTCGTCGCTGCCCGCGAAGCTGGCCGACTGCCGCAGTGACGACGTCGACCGCAGCGAGCTGTTCATCGTCGAGGGAGACTCCGCGCTCGGCACCGCCAAGCTCGCCCGGAACTCCGAGTTCCAGGCACTGCTGCCGATCCGAGGCAAGATCCTCAACGTGCAGAAGTCGTCTGTCACGGACATGCTGAAGAACGTCGAGTGCGGCGCGATCATCCAGGTCATAGGGGCCGGCTCGGGCCGTACCTTCGACATCGACGCGGCCCGCTACGGCAAGATCATCATGATGACCGACGCCGATGTGGACGGCTCCCACATCCGCTGCCTGCTCCTGACGCTCTTCCAGCGCTACATGCGGCCCATGGTCGAGGCCGGCCGGGTCTTCGCCGCGGTGCCGCCGCTGCACCGGATCGAGCTTGTCCAGCCCAAGAGGGGTCAGGACAAGTACGTCTACACGTACTCGGACCGCGAACTGCGCGACACCCTCATGGAGCTGCAGAGCAAGGGCATCCGCTACAAGGACTCGATCCAGCGCTACAAGGGTCTGGGCGAGATGGACGCGGACCAGCTGGCCGAGACCACCATGGACCCGCGTCACCGCACCCTGCGCCGGATCAACCTGTCCGACCTGGACGCGGCCGAGCAGGTCTTCGACCTCCTCATGGGCAACGACGTGGCGCCCCGCAAGGAATTCATCTCCAGCTCCGCGGCGACGCTGGACCGGTCCCGTATCGACGCATGACCGCACCCTGCCTCGGGGGACTTCACCTGAAGGGGTGAACAGCCCGAGGAAGAAGAGTCGGGGATCTTCCCGTTCTGTCCATCCTTGGGCATGCACTCAAGCAATGGTCGCCCCCGCGCGCTCGGGGGCGGTCCGGGAAGACCGGCGGACAGCCGTGAAACCGCGACAGGTCCGTCCGCCGACGCGCCGGAGCCCGTGGGCTACGACGATCCCTGGTACGACGCGCTCGCCGCCGGCTGGGGAGAGTCGGCCTGGCCCGTCGGCGCCGTGCCCTCCGCACGCGCGGAGGGCGGCGGTGGCGCCCTCGCCGCCGCCGACGTCTACCTGGAGGTCCAGCGCAGCGCTGCCTTCCAGGAAGTGCGCAGCCGCTACCGCCGGTTCGTGGTGCCGGCCGTCACCGCCTTCCTCGCCTGGTACCTGGGCTACGTCGTCGCGGCCACGACCGCGCCCGACCTGATGGCGCGTCCGGTCGCGGGGGCCGTGAACGTGGCGATGCTCGCCGGACTCGGACAGTTCCTCACGACCTTCGCCCTCACCTGGGCCTACGCCCGCCACGCCCGGCTGTGCCGGGACCGCGCGGCCCTCGAACTGCGCTGGGACACCCAGGAACTGACGCGCGGCGCACGAGGCGGTGCGCGGTGACGGACGATCACCAGACTCTGGCCCTGCTGCTGTTCAGCGGGTTCGTCGCCGTCACTTTGGCGATCACCACCTGGGTGAGCCGCAACCGGCATGGATCCGCGGAGGAGTTCTACGCCGGCGGTCGGCTGTTCTCGCCGATGGAGAATGGTTTTGCCATCGCGGGTGACTACATGTCGGCCGCCTCCTTCCTCGGTATCTCCGGCCTGATCGCGCTGTTCGGCTACGACGGGCTGCTGTACTCGGTCGGCTTCCTGGTCGCCTGGCTCGTGGTCCTGTTCCTGGTCGCCGAACTGGTGCGCAACTGCGGGCGCTTCACGCTCGCCGATGTGGTGGCCGCCCGCATGCGCGAGCGCCCCGTGCGGATCGCGGCGGGAACTTCCTCGGTCGTGGTGTCCGTTCTCTATCTGGTGGCGCAGATGGTGGGTGCGGGCAGCCTGGTCGCGCTGCTGCTGGGCGGCACGGGCAAGGCGGCGCAGTCCTGGACTGTCGTCGTGGTCGGCGCGCTCATGGTCGTCTATGTCTCGATGGGAGGGATGCGAGCCACCACCTGGATCCAGATCGTCAAGGCGGTCCTGCTCATGGGCGGAGCGATCGCCCTGACCGTGCTCGTACTGCTGAGGTTCCACGGGGACTTCGACCAGCTGCTGCGCAGCGCGGCCGAACGCAGCGGGCACGGCGACAAGTTCCTCGCGCCCGGACTGAAGTACGGCGGGGACTGGACCGCCCGCTTCGACTTCATCAGCCTCGGCCTGGCTCTCGTGCTGGGCACGGCCGGGCTGCCGCATATCCTGTCCCGGTTCTACACCGTGCCCACCGCGCGGGCCGCCCGCCGGTCGGTGGTCTGGTCGATCGGGCTCATCGGCGGCTTCTACCTGATGACGATCGTGCTCGGCTTCGGCGCGGCCGCCATCGTGGGACCGGACGCCGTACGCGGCTCCAACGCGGCGGGGAACACGGCCGTACCCCTGCTCGCCCTCGACCTGGGCGGCGGCGCGGACTCCACGGGCGGCACGGTTCTCTTCGCGATCGTCGCCGCCATCGCCTTCGCCACCATCCTGGCGGTGGTCGCCGGGATCACCCTCGCCTCGTCGGCCTCCGTCGCCCACGACCTGTACGCGTCCCTGCGGCGCAGGCACGCCCAGCCGCGCAGCGAGGTGGCCGTGGCCAGGGTCGCCGCGGTCGGCGTCGGCGTGATCGCGATCGGGCTGGGTCTCCTGGCCCGGGACCTGAACGTCGCGTTCCTCGTCGGCCTGGCGTTCGCGGTCGCCGCGTCCGCGAACCTGCCCGTCCTGCTGTACTCGCTCTTCTGGCGCGGCTTCACCACGCGCGGAGCGGTGTGGGCGGTCTACGGCGGGCTGATCCCGGCCGTGGTGCTGGTACTGCTGTCACCCGTGGTGTCCGGCAGCCCGGACGCGCTCTTCCCGGATGTCGACTTCCAGTTCTTCCCGCTGCAGAACCCGGGTCTGTTCTCCATCCCGCTGGGCTTCCTCGCGGGCTGGATCGGCACGGTGACCTCCGCCGAGGAGGCGGACGAGGCGAAGCACGCCGAGACGGAGGTGCGGTCGCTCACGGGGGCGGGTGCGGTGTAGCGGCGGCTCGGGGCGGTGGGGCCGGCCCGGTGCGACTCGGGGCGGCCGGGGCGGCTCCGCGCGGTGCGGCCGCCCGGTCCGGGGCGTCAGGGCGGTCGCGTCAGGTGCGGGTCGCCCACTCGTAGCGGTGCTCGGGGCGGCCGGCGTCGCCGTACTTGAGGGTCAGTGTGGCGCGGCCGGTTCGCTCCAGGAGCTTCAGATAGCGCTGGGCGGTCTGGCGGCTCACCCCCGTGCGCTCGGCGATCTCCTGCGCCGACAGCGGGCCGTCGGCGTGCATGAGGGCCTGACGCACCAGTTCGGCGGTGGTGGGGGAGTGGCCCTTGGGCAGATCCGGCTCGGTCGCGGCGGACAGGGCGCCGAAGATCCGGTCGACCTCGGCCTCCTCGGCCTCGTCGCCGTCCAGGGTGCGTCGCAGCTGCGCGTACGCCTCCAGCTTGCTGCGCAGCCCGGCGAACGCGAACGGCTTCACCAGGTACTGCAACGCCCCCTGCCGCATGGCCTCCTGCACCGTCGAGACGTCCCGGGCCGCCGTGACCATGATCACGTCCGTACGGCGGCCACGGCGGCGCATCTCCCGGACGACGTCGAGCCCCGTCTCGTCAGGCAGGTAGTGGTCCATGAGGACGAGATCGAGGTGAGGCAGCTCCGCGAGCAGGCGCAGAGCCTCGGCTGCGCTGTGCGCCTCGCCCGCGACACGGAAGCCGGGCACCTTCTCGACGTAGGCGGCGTTCACCCGCGCCACCCTGACGTCGTCGTCCACGACCAGGACCTCGATCATCGGGACTCCTCCTCGCGGACCGTCGGCTCGGCGGGCGCCGCAGTCAGGGCCGGTTCCAGGGCGGACGCGTCCAGCGCCTCGGGCAGGACGACGGTTAACTGCGCGCCCCCGCCCGGTGCTTCGGCCACCGACGCGCTGCCGCCCTGGCGCTCGGCGAGCCTGCGGACCAGGGACAGTCCGATACCGCGTTCACGATGGGCGGGACGCTCCTTGGTCGACCACCCCTCGGTGAAGATCAGTTCGCGTTGCTCGGGCGGGATGCCGGGCCCGGTGTCCCGTACCTGGAGCACGATGGCGCGTCCCTCCGTGTGCAGTTCGACCTCCACGCGCGCGTGCGGCCTTCCGCCGGCGGCGTCGAGGGCGTTGTCCACCAGGTTGCCGACGACGGTGACCAGGCCCCGGGGGTCGACCAGCCGGTCCGGGAGCCGGGTGCTGTCGGACACCCACAGGGCCACCCCGCGCTCGGCCGCGACGGTCGCCTTCCCGACCAGTACGGCCGCCAGCAGCGGATCGCGGATCTTCTCGGTGATCTGCTCGGAGGTGGCCCGGTGGTCGCCGACGACCTCGCCGACGAACTCCGCGGCGTCGTCGTACATCTCCAGCTGTCGGCGTACATCTCCAGCTCCAGCAGCCCCAGCAGGGTGTGCATGCGGTTGGCGTGCTCGTGGTCCTGGGCGCGCAGCGCGTCGATCAGACCCCGGGTGGAGTCCAGCTCCCGGCCGAGCTGCTCCAGCTCGGTGCGGTCGCGCAGGGTGGCGACGGCGCCGCCGTCGTCGGTCGGCATCCGATTGGCGACCAGCACACGCGGGCCGCGGACCATCAGCAGATCGGTCCCGGCGACCCGGCCCGCCAGCACGTCGGCCGTACGTCCCTCGCCGAGCGCCTCGTCCGGCGAACGGCCCACCGCCTCCTCGCCGATGCCCAGCAGGGCTGTGCCTCGTCGTTCAGCAGGCGGACCCGGCCCTAGCGGTCCAGGGCGACGACGCCCTCGCGGATGTCGTGCAGCATCGCCTCGCGCTCGGCCAGCAGGGCGGAGATGTCCGAGAAGGCGAGGTCCCGTGTCTGCCGCTGCACCCGGCGGGCGATGAGCCACGCGGCCAGTGCCCCGACCGCCAGGGCACCTCCGGCGTACGCGAACAGCCCGGGCATCGCGTGGATGAGCCGGGCCCGCACGCTGTCGTAGGCGATACCGACCGACACCGCGCCGACGATCTCGCCCTCGCCGTCCCGCAACGGCACCTTGCCGCGGGCGGAGCGGCCCAGAGTGCCCTAGTCGATCTCCATCACCTCGTTGCCCGCCAGCGCCTGGCTGGGGTCGGTCGAGACCGTGCCGCCGATCGCCCCGGGTTCGGTGTGCGACCAGCGCACGCCGCGCCGGTCCATCACCACGATGTACTCGGCCCCGGTGGCCTCCCGGATGCGCTCCGCCTCCCGCTGCACGGGCCCGTCGGGCGCCGCGGGCGTGCGGACGAGGTCCTCGGCCAGCTGCGGCTGGGCGGCGGTCGTCTGCGCGATGGCCAGCGCGCGGCGCATCGCCTGGTCGTCCAGTTGCTCACCGAGCGGAGCGAGGAAGAGACCGGTCGCGAGCACCGCGACTCCCGCGGCGATCGCCACCTGTATGAGCAGCACCTGCGAGAACACCCGGCGCGGCAGGCCGAGCCGCACGCGGCGAGCGGGGGGAGTGGAGGGCATACCGACGACGGTACGTGGACGCACCCGGACTGCCGCAATGGTGTGGGCTTGATCTCTTGATCGGCCGAGGAGCGGATCAATATGGTGCAGATGGGTCAACCAGATGCACGAGTCGGCCGATCATGTTGATCGACCGGCGAAGGTTGATCAACATGGATGGGATGGCCAGGACGCCGCTCCAGTGTGGAGCGGGTCGTCAACTCGCCATCGCCGTCGCGACCAGTTCCCGTACGGCCACCACGTCCATCCGCGCGGGCGCTCCGAGGATCGACGTGCCGCAGCTCTCCGGGCGCGGCGGCTGGGACGCTCCCTGGGCCACTGTCACACGCCAGTGCCGCCCGTCGACGTGCCCGACGGTGACCTCCCAGCGGGGAGCCGCGCCGTCCGTCCGTACGACGGTGAGCGCCTCGGCGACGTACTCGCCGACCGTCTCGCGCACGGCCAGCTCGGCCGCCTGACCGGGACGCTCCCAGGCGGAGGCGCCGCGGCACCCGTCCAGGACCACCCGGCCCTCACGGACGCCGTGCAGGACCTCCCTGAGGGTGTGCGCCTCGGCGCGGCCGTACGCGTAGCCGTAGGGCAGGACGAGCACGGTGGGGGAGAAGCGATGACCACCCAGATGGGTGACCTCCCAGACTCCGCCGACTCCCGAGGTCGTGAGCTCGGCGGCGAGCGGGCGGCCGAGGAGGGCGCAGCAGCGGTCCCGCTTGCCGTTGGTGCACACGAGCGCGAGCGGGCCGTCCTTGTGCCGCCGGCCGTCCAGGACCGTGTCGAAGGAGCTGTGGTCGCCCCTGCCCAGCGCGGTGAAGTCCAGGTCCAGGAGCCGGCCGGGGTCGACGGTGGTGGCCTCGCGCAGCCACACGTTGCCCGGCACCGTGTGCGAGACGTACACCCGGCGCACCGAGGGGGAGTGGCTGTCGGCGTGACGGCCGGAGCGGCGGATGAGCGCGATGCGCACGCCCGTGCCCTTCGCGGCGGCCTCCAGGGCGCGCCCGAGGGCGGGGTCGAGGTGGCTGGAAGTGAGCGCTCGGGCACCCCACGGGCCGGGCTGTTCCAGCAGCAGCCAGGTCTTCGCGGGGGCCGCGGTCCCGGAAACGGGCTCGTCGAGGTCCCGCGAGACGCTTGCACACGTACTCACAGAGGTGAGCCTAACCTGAGTTGCCTCGGCGTGACTTCCTGCCGCGGTCGTGTTCCGTCCGAGGCGGCGGCTGAGTCGTCCGTTACGGGAGGGGCAGTGATGATTCGCGTCCGCTGTTCCGGACGTGGCTGAGGCGTTCCACCGGCCCGCGGCTCCGGAAGTGCTCCGTGCCGGATCAGGTTCGAGTTTCCGGAAGTCTCGCGGGGTCGCCTCGCCCGGGCTGCTCCGGCTGCCCGGGCAGCGGCTGCGGCGGCTTGGGACCGACGTAAAGACCGCTCGGCCGCATCCGCAGCGGGCTCTCGCCGTACTCCTCCATGGCATGCGCGATCCAGCCGGCGGTGCGCGCCACGGCGAAGATCGTCTCGCCCGCCGTCGACGGCATCCCGGAGGACGCCGTGAGCACGGCGAGGGCGAGGTCCACGTTGGCGTGCAGCGGGGCGTGGCGGGCGGTCGTCTCCACGACGTGGCGGGCGGCGGCGAGGGCGGGAGCGGCACTCGGGAGCTCCTCCAGGAGGCCGAACAGCACCCGCGCGCGCGGGTCCTCGCCGGAGTAGAGCCGGTGACCGAGTCCGGGGACGCGGCGTCCCGCCCGCAGTTCGTCGGCGACCACGGGCGCCGCGTCGCCCTGGTCGAGCACCTCCAGCAGCATGCGGTGGGCGAGCCCGCTGGCCGCCCCGTGCAGCGGACCCTCGATCACGCCCAGCCCCGCCGAGACCGCCGCGTAGGCGTGCGCCCGCGCCGAGGCGGCCACCCGCACCGCGAGCGTCGAGGCGGCCAGGTCGTGGTCGGCGAGGAGGCCGAGGGCCGTGTCCAGGATGCGCAGCGACGTCTCGTCGGGCTGTCTGCCGGACAGCCGGGTCCACAAACGGTGGGCGAGCGGACCGTCGTCCCCACGGGCGCCCAGTACGGGAGGCAGGGCGTCGACGATCGTCGGGATCAGTGTGCGGGCGGTGCCGAGCACGGCCTCCTCGGAAAGGTCGAAACGCAGCGGGTCCGCGGTGGCCGCGGCGATGGCGGCGACGCGCAGACGGTCGGTGGGCCCGGCGTGTTCGGGCAGCGCGTCGACGGCCCGGCGGGCCACGGCCACGGAGGCCTCGGGAGCGGTGAAGGTGACTCCGGCGCGCATCCGGCCGGTCCACAGCCACTCCGCGATCTCCTCGTAGGAGTGGCGTGCTGCGAGCTCGGCCGCGTCGACGCCCCGGAAGTAGTACCGGTCCTCCTCGATGAGCGTGATGCGGGTGCGTACGGACAGTTCGCCGCCGGCGGTCTGATTCGCAGTGCTCTCCCGCCTGTTGCGCCGGGCGAGCGACTCGACCTCCTCGGCGGCGAACGTGCTGCCCCGGCCGCTGGGCGAGCGTCGGCTGCTGAGCTGGCCGCGGCTGACGTAGGCGTACACGGTCTCGGGCTTCACGCCGAGCACCTCGGCGGCCTCCTTGGTGCTCAGGCGTCGCTCCGAGGGGCCGGCACCGGCTTGCTGATCGCGCATGACGGTCACCGTATCCACATCTGTGACATGTTGATTGCGTATTGATTCAATCAATATTGACAGACATTGAGTCAACCGTGGACAGTCGAATCAAGTCCAGGGAGGAAACATGTCCGTCAACCGATCCGCATCAACTCTTGTCGACGTACCGCGAGGGCTCTCGGGCGTAGTCGTCACCGACACCGAGATCGGCGACGTACGGGGACGCGAGGGCTTCTACCACTACCGCCAGTACTCGGCCGTCGAGCTCGCGCAGACCCGCGGTTTCGAGGACGTCTGGCATCTCCTGGTCCACGGCGAACTCCCCGATGCCGGGCGGAGCGCCGCCTTCGCCGCCGAGACGGCCGCGCTGCGGCGCCTGCCCGACGAGGTGGCCGCGGCGCTGCCCGCGATCGCGGTGGGCGGTGGCCGCTCCGGCCCGCTCGCGGGTCTGCGCACGGCGCTGTCGCTGCTGGGGGCGGCCAAGGGCTTCCGACCGGTGTACGACATTGACGCCACTCAGCGACGTATGGACGTCGTGACGGCGACCGCTGCCGTGCCGACACTGTTGACAACACTGCACCGCCTGGGCCTCGGACTTGATCCGGTCCAGCCTCGTGAGGATCTGTCGTATGCGGCCAACTACCTGTACATGTTGACCGGTTCGGAGCCCGACCCGCGGCATGCCCGTGCCGTCGAGCAATACTTGATCTCAACCATTGACCACGGATTCAATGCGTCAACCTTCACGGCGCGTGTGGTCGCCTCGACCGGCGCGGACGTCGCCGCCTGCCTTGTCGGCGCCGTCGGCGCGCTGTCCGGCCCCCTGCACGGCGGTGCCCCCAGCCGCGCGCTCGACACCCTGGACGCCATTGGCACCTCGGACCGCATCGACCCCTGGGTGCGCGAACGCGTCCTCGCGGGCGACCGGATCATGGGCTTCGGGCACGCGGTGTACCGCACCGAGGACCCCCGGTCGAGGATGCTGCGAGAGATCGCGCAGGGGTTCGGCGGTGAGCGGGTCGAGTTCGCCGTGCAGGTCGAGCGCGGTGTGGAGGCGGTGCTCGCCGAGCTGAAGCCGGGCCGTGAACTGCACACCAACGTCGAGTTCTACGCGGGCCTGGTCATGGAACTGTGCGGGCTGCCGCGGGACATGTTCACGCCGACCTTCGCGGCGGCGCGGGTGGTGGGCTGGAGCGCGAACATCCTGGAGCAGGCCGAGGACTCGAAGATCATCCGGCCGGTGGCGCGGTACGTGGGTCCGGTGCCGCCGGTGCCGGTTCCCGGCCGGGCCGCTTGAGGTCGAGCCGGGTGGCGCCTGAGACCGACCTGGGCCGCTTGAGAGCGGGCGGGTCGCCCGAGAACGGGCAAGGCCCCGGCGTCGCACGGGGGACGATGCCGGGGCCCGGTGGCGGGCGGGTGCTGCTCAGGCGTCGGGGATGTCGCGCTCTGATCGGCAGGGAGGCGGAGAGAGGAGGCGCATGAGGGATGCGAGGGTCGCACACGTCTCGCACTCCCCGGCGCCTTGCCAGACGTCTGCCCCGCAAATGCTGCTAACAATCGTTCACATCACCGGGTTTCCTGCGGCTCGTATCCTGGGGCGGCTGTCAATCCTCAAAGCGCGCACGGTTGCGAGCCGGTGTGCGCGTGGGCGTGAGAGAGGTCGCACATTGGGTCCGAGTCCGCGGCAGATCCCCGTCGTCGTGCTCGCCGGATTCCTGGGTTCCGGCAAGACCACGCTGCTCAACCACCTCCTGCACCACAGCGGAGGCAGCCGTATCGGCGCGATCGTCAACGACTTCGGCGCGATCGAGATCGACGCCCTGGCCGTGGCCGGCGCGCTGGGCGACTCGACCGTGTCCCTCGGCAACGGCTGTCTGTGCTGCGCCGTGGACGCGAGTGAACTCGACGTCTACCTGAAGCGGCTCGCCCACCCCGCGGCCGGTATCGACGTCATCGTCATCGAGGCCAGCGGACTCGCCGAGCCGGAGGAACTCGTGCGGATGGTGCTGGCGAGTGAGTTGCCCGACATCGTCTACGGCGGGCTCGTCGAGGTCGTGGACGCCGTCGAGTTCGACGACACGCGCGCGCGGCACCCCGAGATCGACCGCCATCTCGCGCTCGCCGACCTGGTGGTGGTCAACAAGACCGACCGGGCGGCGGACCCCGCGCGCGTCCTCGGTCTCGTCCGCTCCCTCACTGACCGCGCAGCCGTCGTCCCCGCAGCGTACGGCCGTATCGACCCGGAGTTCCTCTTCGACTGCCGACCCAGCGAGGAGCGCATCGGGCAGCTGTCCTTCGACGATCTGTACGAGCGGCCCGTACGGGACGACAACACGGTCGACGACGCCGAGGGCGGCCACTCGGCGGACCACCACGCGTCCGACGACGACTTGCCCGACGACGACTTGCCCGACGACCACGTGTCCGACAACCACCCGGCCGTCGGCCACGCGTCCGACAAGCATGCGACCGACGATCACCCGGTCGTCGGCCACGTCGGCCACGTCGGCCACGTCGGCCACGCGGGCCACCTCCACACCGCCTACGACAGCGTGTCCTTCGTCTCCGAACTCCCTCTCGACCCCCGCCGTTTGATGGGCTTCCTCGACAGCCGCCCGGAAGGGCTGTACCGGATCAAGGGGTACGTCGACTTCGGGCCGCACGACCCGCGCAACCGGTACGCCGTGCACGCCGTGGGGAGGTTCCTGCGTTTCCGACCGGAGCCCTGGGCGGCTGCCGCGGCGGCCGACGCCCGCCTGACCCAGCTCGTCCTCATCGGCTCCGGCATCGACGCGCCCGCCCTCGCCAAGGAACTCGACGCGTGCAGGAGCGACGCCCCGCACGCCGACGAGCACGGCATGTGGGGCGTCCTGCGCTACGTCCGCGCCCCGGAGGAGGACCTCGGCGAGGACCCCGCTGAGGAACCGGCCGAGGAACCGGCCGAGGAACCGGGCGGCAAACCCGGCCTCTGACCGACCGGCCTCCGCAGAGTCGGCGGCACAGGATCCACCCTCTAGAAGACCGGCCCCGCCACCACAGACACCGTCTTCGCCAGCGAGACCCCCGACCCGTCACGGCGCGGATCAGGCTCGGGCAGCTCGGCCGGCGTGCCGTTCTTCTGGGCGGCCCGCGCCGGAACGGGGCCCGCCCAGGCCAGGGACAGACAGTCCTCGCCCTTCAGGAACCGCTGGCAGCGCACGCCACCGGTGGCCCGCCCCTTGCGCGGATACTGGTCGAACGGGGTCAGCTTGGCCGTCGTCTGCACGGAGTCGTCCAGCGTGCCGCGTGAGCCCGCGATCGTGAACACCACCGCGTCGACCGCCGGGTCCACCGCCGTGAACGAGATGACCTTCGCGCCCTCGGTGAGCTTGACGCCCGCCATGCCACCGGCCGGACGGCCCTGCGGACGCACCTGCGAGGCCTGATAGCGCAGCAGTTGGGCGTCGTCCGTGATGAAGACCAGGTCCTCCTCGCCGGTGCGCAGCTCCACCCCGCCGACGATCCGGTCGCCGTCCTTGAGGGTGATGACCTCCAGCTCGTCCTTGTTCGACGGGTAGTCGGGCACCACGCGCTTGACCACGCCCTGTTCGGTGCCGAGCGCCAGACCGGGGGAGGACTCGTCGAGCGTGGTCAGACAGACGATCGTCTCGTCGTCCTCCAGCGAGACGAACTCCGCGAGCGGCGCCCCGCCCGACAGGTTCGGCGCGGTCGCCGTGTCCGGCAGCTGGGGCAGGTCGACCACGTTCAGCCGCAGCAGCCGGCCGGTCGAGGTGACCACACCCACCTCGCCCCGCGCGGTGGTCGGCACCGCGGAGACGATCACGTCGTGCTTGGCGCGCCGCCCGTCGGTGTCCTCTGGAAGGGGCTCACCCGTCGCCGTACGCGCCAGCAGGCCCGTCGAGGACAGCAGCACCCGGCAGGGGTCGTCGGCGACCTGGAGGGACACCGTGGGGGCCGGGGCGCCCGCGGACTCCAGCAGGACCGTACGGCGGTCGGTGCCGAACTTCTTGGCGACCGCGGCCAGCTCGTTCGAGACCAGCCTGCGCAGCTCCGTGTCCGACTCCAGGATCCGGGTCAGCTCCTCGATCTCGACGTTCAGCCGGTCCTTCTCCGCCTCCAGCTCGATCCGGTCGTACTTGGTCAGGCGGCGCAGCGGCGTGTCGAGGATGTACTGCGTCTGGACCGCGCTGAGCGAGAAGTGCTCCATCAGGCGCTCCTTGGCCTGCGCGGAGTTCTCGCTGGAGCGGATCAGGCGGATCACCTCGTCGATGTCCACCAGCGCGGTGAGCAGGCCCTCGACCAGGTGCAGCCGGTCGCGGCGCTTGCCGCGGCGGTACTCGCTGCGGCGCCGCACGACCTCGAAGCGGTGGTCGAGGTAGACCTCCAGCAACTCCTTGAGGCCGAGGGTGAGCGGCTGGCCGTCGACGAGCGCGACGTTGTTGATGCCGAAGGACTCCTCCATCGGCGTCAGCTTGTAGAGCTGCTCCAGGACCGCCTCGGGCACGAAGCCGTTCTTGATCTCGATGACCAGGCGCAGGCCGTGCTCGCGGTCGGTGAGGTCCTTGACGTCGGCGATGCCCTGGAGCTTCTTCGAGCCGACCAGGTCCTTGATCTTGGCGATGACCTTCTCCGGGCCGACCGTGAACGGCAGCTCGGTGACGACCAGGCCCTTGCGGCGCGCGGTGACCGTGTCCACGGAGACCGTCGCGCGGATCTTGAAGGTGCCGCGGCCGGTCTCGTAGGCGTCGCGGATGCCGGCCAGGCCCACGACCCGGCCGCCGGTGGGCAGGTCGGGGCCCGGCACGTGCCGCATCAGGGTGTCGAGGTCGGCGTTCGGGTACTTGATCAGGTGGCGGGCGGCCGCGATGACCTCGCGCAGGTTGTGCGGCGGCATGTTCGTCGCCATGCCGACCGCGATGCCCGAGGCGCCGTTGACCAGCAGGTTCGGGAAGGCGGCCGGCAGAGCCACCGGCTCCTGCTCCTGGCCGTCGTAGTTCGGTGCGAAGTCGACCGTGTCCTCGTCGATCGACTCGGTCATCAGGCTGGTGGCCTCGGCCATCCGGCACTCGGTGTACCGCATGGCGGCGGGTGGGTCGTCGTTGCCCAGGGAGCCGAAGTTGCCGTGACCGTCGACCAGCGGGACACGCATCGAGAACGGCTGCGCCATGCGCACCAGGGCGTCGTAGATCGACGCGTCACCGTGCGGGTGCAGCTTGCCCATGACCTCGCCGACGACACGGGCGCACTTCACGTAGCCGCGCTCGGGGCGCAGCCCCATCTCGTTCATCTGGTAGACGATGCGGCGGTGCACCGGCTTGAGGCCGTCGCGGGCGTCCGGCAGGGCGCGGGAGTAGATGACCGAGTACGCGTACTCGAGGAAGGAGCCCTGCATCTCGTCGACGACGTCGATGTCGAGGATCTTCTCCTCGTACGAGTCGTCGGGCGGCGGGGTCTTCGTGCTGCGGCGGGCCATCGCTGCCGGCTCCTTGATCTGAAGCGTGAACGGGATCTGACGCGGACCATTGTGGACCTGGGTACTGACAACACCGGACCAGGACCCGGCATCGCCAGTGGCACATGTGCCCGCAGGCTACGGGATCTCGCTCTCGGCGTACGGCGGCCGGGAACTTCACCAGCGGTCCGCACGCTTGCATACAGTGGCAGGACCGGCAGGAGAACAGCGGTTTTCAGTGACCGCGACAGCCATCGAAGGGACGTACATGCCCATGGGTCACACGGCCACAGACCAGGCAGGCTCCGGGGGCCTGACAGCGACCGAGCACCGCCTGGCCAATGGCCTGCGCGTGGTGCTGTCCGAGGACCACCTGACCCCGGTCGCGGCGGTGTGCCTCTGGTACGACGTCGGCTCCCGCCACGAGGTCAAGGGACGCACCGGGCTGGCTCACCTTTTCGAGCACCTGATGTTCCAGGGCTCGGGACAGGTCAAGGGCAACGGCCACTTCGAACTGGTGCAGGGCGCGGGCGGCTCGCTCAACGGCACCACCAGTTTCGAGCGCACCAACTATTTCGAGACCATGCCCACCCACCAGCTGGAACTCGCTCTCTGGCTGGAGGCCGACCGCATGGGCTCGCTGCTGGCGGCCCTGGACGACGAGTCCATGGAGAACCAGCGCGACGTCGTCAAGAACGAGCGCCGCCAGCGCTACGACAACGTGCCCTACGGCACCGCGTTCGAGAAGCTGACCGCCCTCGCCTACCCCGAGGGCCACCCGTACCACCACACGCCCATCGGTTCGATGGCCGACCTGGACGCGGCGACCCTGGAGGACGCGCGCGCGTTCTTCCGCACGTACTACGCGCCCAACAACGCGGTCCTGTCCGTGGTCGGCGACATCGATCCCGAGCAGACGCTCGCCTGGATCGAGAAGTACTTCGGCACCATCGCGGCCCACGACGGCAAGCCCGCCCCGCGCGACGGCACACTGCCCGACGTGATCGGCGAGCAGTTGCGCGAGGTCGTCGAGGAGGAGGTCCCCGCGCGGGCCCTGATGGCCGCCTACCGGCTGCCGCACGACGGCACGCGCGCGTGCGACGCCGTCGACCTGGCGCTCACCGTCCTCGGCGGCGGCGAGTCCTCACGCCTGTACAACCGGCTGGTACGCCGTGACCGTACGGCCGTCGCGGCCGGCTTCGGTCTGCTGCGCCTGGCCGGGGCGCCCTCGCTGGGCTGGCTGGACGTCAAGACCTCCGGGGACGTCGAGGTGCCGGTCATCGAGGCCGCCATCGACGAGGAGCTCGCCCGGTTCGCCAAGGAGGGGCCGACCGCCGAGGAGATGGAGCGCGCCCAGGCGCAGTTGGAGCGCGAGTGGCTGGACCGGCTCGGCACGGTCGCCGGCCGCGCCGACGAACTGTGCCGCTTCGCGGTGCTGTTCGGCGACCCGCAGCTCGCCCTGACCGCCGTGGAGCGCGTGCTGGAGGTGACGGCAGAGGAGGTCCGCGAGGTCGCCGCGGCACGGCTGCGGCCCGACAACCGCGCGGTGCTCGTCTACGAGCCGCTGTCCGCGGAGTCCGCGCAGCACACCGAGGACGAGGACTTCCCCGAGGACCCGGAGGCCGAGGCCACCGTCGAGGCCGGTGCCGACAAGAACGAGGAGACGGCCAAGTGAGCGAGCTCGCCACCATGGACTTCCACCCCCAGCCCCAGGCGGGCGAGGCCCGGCCCTGGGCGTTCCCGGCGCCCGCGCGCGGAACCCTCGACAACGGCCTGACGGTGCTGCGCTGCCACCGCCCCGGCCAGCAGGTGGTGGCCGTCGAGGTGCTCCTGGACGCGCCGCTCGACGCCGAGCCGGCCGCTCAGGAGGGCGTGGCGACGATCATGGCCCGCGCCTTCTCCGAGGGCACCGACAAGCACTCCGCCGAGGACTTCGCGGCCGAGCTGGAGCGCTGCGGCGCCACCCTCGACTCGCACGCCGACCACCCGGGCGTCCGCCTCAGCCTGGAGGTCCCCGTCTCCCGGCTGGCCAAGGCGCTCGGCCTGCTCGCCGACGCGCTGCGGGCGCCCGCCTTCGCCGACAGCGAGATCGAGCGGCTGGTGCGCAACCGCCTCGACGAGATCCCGCACGAGCTGGCCAACCCGGGCCGGCGCGCGGCCAAGGAGCTCTCCAAGGAGCTGTTCCCGACGGCCTCGCGCATGTCCCGCCCGCGCCAGGGCACCGAGGAGACGGTCACCGCGATCGACTCCGCGGCCGTGCGCGCCTTCTACGAGCGGCACGTGCGCCCCGCCACCGCCACCGCGGTGGTCGTCGGCGACCTGGAAGGCATCGACCTGGACGCCCTGCTCGGCGACACCCTGGGCGCCTGGACGGGCTCCAAGGCCGCGCCCCGGCCGGTCCCCGCGGTGACCGCCGACGACACCGGCCGGGTCGTCATCGTGGACCGGCCCGGTGCCGTGCAGACCCAGCTGCTCATCGGCCGCGCCGGGTCCGACCGGCACGACCGTGTGTGGCCCGCGCAGGTGCTCGGCACGTACTGCCTGGGCGGCACCCTCACCTCCCGCCTGGACCGCGTCCTGCGCGAGGAGAAGGGCTACACCTACGGCGTGCGGTCGTTCGGCCAGGTGCTGCGCTCCGCGCCCGACGGCTCGGGCGTGTCGCTACTGGCCATCAGTGGTTCCGTCGACACCCCGAACACCGGCCCCGCCCTGGCGGATCTGTGGACGGTGCTGCGCACGCTGGCGGCGGAGGGCCTGACCGACGCCGAGCGGGACGTCGCCGTACAGAACCTGGTCGGTGTGGCGCCGCTGAAGTACGAGACCGCCGCCGCCGTCGCGGGCACGCTGGCCGACCAGGTCGAGCAGCACCTGGCCGACGACTTCCAGGCGACGCTGTATCAGCAGCTCGCCGTCACCGGCACGGTGGAGGCCACGGCGGCCGTCGTGAACGCCTTCCCGGTGGACCGGCTGGTGACGGTCCTCGTCGGTGACGCGGCGCAGATCAAGGAGCCGGTCGAGGCCCTCGGGATCGGTGAAGTCACCGTCGTGACGGCCGAGTAGGGACGTGCGGGCACGCGCGCGTGGCGGTGAGATTCACGTCAAGCGCGCGTGGGGCCCTGGTGACCGGAGCGTCACCAGGGCCCGTTTTTGTCTGAATTGGTGAGGGATTGCGGGAGAGGGAGCCCTTCTGCCCTGTGGCGTGCGCTACAAAACCTCTGATCGGTTTGAGGATTGAAAGACCGGCCCCTTAGCGTCATGCGGGCTGTTCGTCAGGCAGTGCGCCGCATCCGCGGCACCGGACAGTCATCGCCGAGTCCCCCCACGGCGCGAGCCAGGGGAGCCGGGGACCCATCGCAGTCCCTGGGGTGAATCGGACGCCCGCGCTCAGGCGAGGGGGTCCGTAGGAGACCTTCCTGCTCCGAACCCGTCAGCTAACCCGGTAGGCGAGAGGGAAGGAAAGGACCAGCCACTACATGGCGTTCACCCGCGCCACCGGGAAGCATCGTCGTCCCAGCCGGATGCAGCGCGGCACCGTCCGCGCGGCGGGCGTCGCGGCGCTCACCACCACCGGCGTCATCGGCACCCTGGCCGCACCGGCTCTCGCGGCCGAGCCCGAGGCCGAGCAGACGGGCCTGCTGCCGGTCGTCACCATCGGCGACAGCGTCGCCGACCAGATCGACGCCCAGGCCGCCGCGCAGAAGCAGGCCGCCGAGGAGGCGCTCGCCGAGCAGCGAGCCGAGGCCGCCGCCAAGAAGCGCGCCGAGGCACGGGCCGAGGCGGCCCGTGAGGCCGAGGAGCGTGCCGCCCGCGAGGCCGAGCGCAAGCGACTGAACACCTTCGTGTCGCCGATCGCCGGCTCCTACGTCTCCACCGGCTACCGCACGGGCGGCGCCGTGTGGTCCTCCGGCAGTCACACCGGTGTCGACTTCCACGCCGCCAGCGGCACGGTCGTCCAGGCCGTCGGCATGGGCACCGTCGTCGAGGCGGGCTGGGGCGGCGCGTACGGCAACCAGGTGGTGATCCGGATGCACGACGGCACCTACACCCAGTACGGCCACCTGTCCTCCATCGCCGTCTCGGTGGGCCAGACGGTCGTCCCGGGCCAGCAGCTGGGCCTGTCCGGCGCAACCGGCAACGTCACCGGCCCGCACCTGCACTTCGAGGCGCGCACGACCTCGGAGTACGGCTCGGACATCGACCCGATCTCCTACCTGCGCTCGCACGGCGTGAACCTCTGATCCCCGCACCGGCACGTACGTCGCGACCCGTGTACGTCATGACCTGCGGACGCCGCGACCTGCGTACGTAGTGATCCGCATATGTAGTGATCCGCGCTAGTCGTCACTCGCGCATCTCGTCCCGAAAGCCCCGGCCGTCACGGCCGGGGCTTTCGGCGTTCCTGCCGCCCGGAGTCCCGATCCCGTCGAGGGAGCCTCGCTCCCGTCGTCAGCGTGTTCGCCGCCCGTCGCCGGAGCGTTCGATTCGGCTGTCCGGGACGGTCGTATGTCCAAAAAGTATTCATGGATTCCGGCCTGCCTTCGGAAATGCGGCGTGATTGCAATAGAGTCGCTGAACACACGTCAATCGTCGACGTTTCATGGGGATTAATGCGGAGGTCGGTCATGCGTGTTCCGGCGCACTCGGTGTGCACGGCGATCCGGGACGACATCATCGCGGGTGTCTACGAACGCGGCAGCCGGCTCACCGAGGACGTCCTGGCGCGGCGCTACGGCGTCTCGCGCGTCCCCGTCCGGGAGGCCCTGCGCACGCTGGAGGCGGAGGGGTTCGTGGTGACCCGGCGGCACGCGGGCGCCTGCGTCGCCGAACCCACCGAGCAGGAGGCGGCGGACCTCCTGGAGATGCGCATGCTGCTGGAGCCGCTCGGCGCCTCCCGGGCCGCCCAGCGGCGCACCGAGGCCCATCTGAAGGTGCTGCGCGGTCTCGTGCGACTGGGCCAGGAGCGAGCCAGGCGCGGCAGCAGCGACGATCTGCGGTCCCTGGGGAGCTGGTTCCACGAGACGCTCGCCCAGGCCTCCGGCAGCCCCGCCCTGATCTCCGTGCTGACCCAGCTGCGGCACAAGATCGCCTGGATGTACTCCGTGGAGCCGCCGGCCGGTCCGGTGGAGTCCTGGGCCGAGCACGGCGCGATCGTGGACGCCGTGGCGCGCGGCGACAGCGAACGCGCGCGGGCGATCACCGCGCTGCACGCCGAACGGGCGAGCGCGGCGCACCGGCTGCGTATTCCCGGATCGGCGGACCGCGGCGACCGGGTGAGGACTTCGCAACATTCCGTAAACATGTCGGGCCTGCGGCATTAACAAGCGCACCGTATACAAAGAGGAGATATTCGTGGTGGAGGTGTCTTTCCGCTGCCCTTCTTCGCGTGCGCCGATAATTCCGGCTGTGCGCTCAAAGGCATGCCCGGGGAATTCCCTCGCCTCTCTTCGATGAATTCTGGTGCCGTTCCGGGAAACGGTGAAGCCGCGTCGCCCGGACGGGTGACGCGGCTTCGGGGTGAGCTGCTCGGGCCGCTCAGACGGTCTCGGGAAGCTCCTCAAGACCCTCGGAGACCAGCTTCGCCAGACGGTCGAGAGCGGCGGCCGCGCCCTCGGCGTCGGAGGCGAGCACGATCTCCTCGCCACCCTGGGCGCCCAGGCCGAGGACGGCCAGCATGGAGGCCGCGTTGACGGGGTTGCCGTCGGCCTTGGCGATCGTCACCGGGACGCCTGCGGCCGTGGCGGCTCGGACGAAGATGGAGGCGGGGCGGGCGTGGAGACCCTCGGCCCAGCCGACGTTGACGCGGCGCTCAGCCATGTGATGCTGCCCTTCACTTTCTCAGGGTTGTCTAGACCAGTGTTCCACACTGTGCGGGGTGCCCGGAACGGTCCTCCGTCCCGTGGCCCTGGGGACGGGGAACGGCCCTCCGTCCCATACCGCCGCGGTCGCCGGACCGCGGCCTCGGCCCGGCGTGTTTCCTCCACAGACTGCCCCGCGCCGTTGTCGTACGCGAGCCGTACGCTGGGGCCCATGCAGAGCGCGCCGGACCGGCAGGAGTACCCCGACCACTGGGAGGCCGACGTGGTGCTGCGCGACGGCGGCACCGCGCGCGTGCGCCCCATCACCGTCGACGACGCCGAGCGACTGGTCAGCTTCTACGAGCAGGTCTCCGACGAGTCGAAGTACTACCGCTTCTTCGCGCCCTACCCACGTCTTTCCGCCAAGGACGTCCATCGCTTCACCCACCACGACTTCGTGGACCGGGTGGGCCTCGCGGCCACCGTCGGCGGCGAGTTCATCGCGACCGTGCGCTACGACCGCATCGGCGCCGACGGCCGACCCGCCTCGGCCCCCGCCGACGAGGCCGAGGTGGCGTTCCTGGTGCAGGACGCCCACCAGGGCCGCGGTGTCGCCTCCGCCCTGCTGGAGCATGTCGCGGCCGTCGCCCGCGAGCGCGGCATCCGCCGGTTCGCCGCCGAGGTGCTGCCCGCCAACAACAAGATGATCAAGGTGTTCACCGACGCCGGGTACACCCAGAAGCGCAGCTTCGAGGACGGTGTCGTACGCCTGGAGTTCGACCTCGAACCCACCGACCGCTCGCTCGCCGTGCAGCGCGCGCGGGAGCAGCGCGCCGAGGCGCGGTCCGTGCGGCGGCTGCTCGCCCCGGGTTCCGTCGCCGTCGTCGGCGTCGGCCGCACCCCCGGCGGCGTGGGCCGCGGCATCCTCGGCAACATCCGGGAAGCGGGCTTCACCGGACACCTGTACGCCGTCAACCGGGCCTTCCCCGAGGACCTGAATGAACTCGACGGGGTGCCGGCCCACCGCTCGGTGCGGGACATCCCCGGGCCGGTGGACCTCGCGGTCGTCGCCGTGCCCGTCGGACGCGTGCCCGACGTCGTCACCGAGTGCGGCGAACACGGGGTGCAGGGACTCGTGGTGATCTCCGCCGGGTACGCCGAGAGCGGGCCCGACGGCCGCGCGCGTCAGCGTGAACTCGTCCGCCACGCGCGCGCGTACGGCATGCGGATCATCGGGCCCAACGCCTTCGGGATCATCAACACCTCGCCCGAGGTCAGCCTGAACGCCTCCCTCGCGCCCGAACCGCCCCGGCCCGGCCGCATCGGGCTGTTCACCCAGTCCGGGGCCATCGGCGTCGCGCTGCTGTCCCGGCTGCACCGGCGCGGCGGCGGCGTCACCGGCGTCACCGGTGTGTCCACCTTCGTCTCGGCCGGCAACCGCGCGGACGTCTCCGGCAACGACGTCGTGCAGTACTGGTACGACGACCCGGACACCGACGTCGCCCTGATGTATCTGGAGTCCATCGGCAACCCGCGCAAGTTCACCCGCCTCGCGCGGCGGACGGCGGCGATGAAGCCACTGGTCGTCGTGCAGGGCGCCCGGCACGGCGGCGCCGCCCCGCAGGGCCACGCGGTACGGGCGACGCGGCTGCCGCACGACACGGTGTCCGCGCTGCTGCGGCAGGCCGGGGTGATCCGGGTCGACACGATCACCGAGCTGGTCGACGCGGGGCTGCTGCTCGCGCGCCAGCCGCTGCCGGGCGGCCCCCGGGTGGCGATCCTCGGGAACTCCGAGTCCCTCGGGCTGCTGACCTACGACGCGTGCCTGTCCCAGGACCTGCGGCCGCTGCCGCCGCTGGACCTGACGACCGGGGCGTCTGCGGAGGACTTCCGGCGCGCGCTGTCCCGGGCGCTGGCCGACGAGACGTGCGACGCGGTCGTCGTGACGGCCATCCCGGCGATCGGGGAGGGCTCGCCCGACGACGCGGAGCTGGCGGAGGCCCTGCGGTCGGCGGCGGCACAGACGCCGGGCAAGCCGGTGCTCGTCGTGCACGTCGAGCTCGGTGGACTCGCCGCCGCGCTGTCGGCCGCGACGAGCACCGCGCCCCAGGCCGGTGACAGGGCGGGCGGCGCCCACCCGTTCCGCCCCGCGGACCGCGAGCCCCACGCCACGGCCGGGCGGCCCGCCGAGACACCGGGCACCGCCCCCGCCGGCCCACCCGCACCCGGCGCGGCCCCCCGCCTCATTCCCGCCTACCCCGCCGCCGAACGAGCCGTGCGCGCCCTCGCCGAAGCCGTGAAGTACGCCCAGTGGCGGCGGGAGGCCACCGACCCGGGCAAGGTCCCCGAGTACGAGGACATCGACGAGAAGGGCGCCGCCGCGCTGATCGGCGGGCTGCTCGCCCGGGGCCAGGGGCTCACCCTCGGCACCGACGAGACCGGTGATCTGCTCGGGACGTACGGGATACGGGTGCTGCGCGCCCTGCCGGCACCCACCCCCGAGGTTGCCGCGCAGTCCGCGCGGGTCCTCGGATACCCCGTCGCCCTCAAGGCCACCGCACCGCATCTGCGGCACCGCGCGGACCTGGGCGGTGTCCGGCTCGACCTGGCCGACGAGGAGCAACTGAGGCGGGCATACACCGAATTGACCGAGCTGTTCGGTTCCCCCGAGGAGCTGCGGCCGGTCGTGCAGCCGATGGCCCCGCGCGGGGTCGACACCGTCGTACGGGCCGTGATCGACCCGGCGGCGGGTGCCGTGCTGTCGTTCGGGCTGGCCGGAGCCGCGTCCCAGCTGCTCGGGGACACCGCGCACCGGCTGATCCCGGTCACCGACCGGGAGGCGACCTCGCTGGTCAGGTCGATCCGGACGGCGCCGCTGCTGTTCGGCTGGCGCGGTTCGACCCCGGTCGACACCCCGGCCCTGGAGGAACTGCTGCTGCGCGTGTCCCGGCTGGTCGACGACCACCCCGAGGTGGTCGCCGTCACCCTGGAACCGGTCGTCGTCTCCCCGCATGGCCTGAGCGTGCTGGGCGCCTCCGTCCGCCTGGCCCCGCCGCCTGCGCGCGACGACCTCGGTCCGCGCACCCTGCCCGTGTACTGACGACCTCCGCCCGCGCACCCTGCCCGTGTACTGACGACCTCCGCCCGCGCGTCCTGCCCGAGTGCCGACGATCTCGGTCCGCGCACCCGGCCCGCGTACCGAGCACCCCCGGCCCGTCCCTGGGTATACCGAGGAGTGCGTGACCGGTCCCTCGCAGTCAGTGCGCCACCGTAGGATGGACATCATGGCCAAGACCAGTACGACGACCCAGGGGCTGCGTGCGGCGATCGAGCGCAGCGGCTACTACCCGGCCCTCGTGGCCGAGGCGGTGGAGGCCGCCGTGGGCGGCGAGCCCATCCGGTCGTACCTGGTCCACCAGGAGACCACGTTCGACCAGAACGAGGTCCGTCGGCATGTGACCGTGCTGGTCCTCACCGGCAACCGGTTCATCGTCAGCCACACCGACGAGCAGGCCGCCGACACCACCTCCCCGACGCCGTACGCCACCACCTCCACGGAGTCGGTGAAGCTCGACCGGATCTCCTCGGTCGTGGTGAGCCGGGTCGTGGCCAACCCCGAGCAGTACGCGCCGGGCACCCTGCCCCGTGAGGTCGTGCTGACCATCGGCTGGGGCGCGGTCTCCCGCATCGACCTGGAGCCCGCCGCCTGCGGCGACCCCAACTGCGACGCCGACCACGGCTACACCGGCAGCTCCACGGCCGACGACCTCAGCCTGCGGGTGAGCGAGGCCGGGGACGGGCCGGAGACGGTGCGCCAGGCGCTCGCCTTCGCCCAGGCCGTCTCCGAGGCCACCGCGGACACCGCCCGCTGATGGTGCACGCCGCCTCCTGGGACCACCCGGAACCTCTCGCCGTCGAGTCCGCGCCCGTACCCGAGTACGGCAGCGGCTCGCTCGCCGACCTGCTGCCCACGATCGCCGCGGGCATGGGCGTGCCCGGCACGACGGCGACGATCACCGAGCTCGCCGCGTCCGACCGCGCCTGCGTGTTCCTGATCGACGGCCTCGGCTGGGAGCAGTTGCGGGCGCACCCGGACGAGGCCCCGTTCATGGCCTCGCTGCTCGCCAGTTCGCGCGGCGGTACCGGCCGCCCGATCACCGCGGGCTACCCGGCGACCACCGCGACCTCCCTCGCCTCCGTCGGCACCGGCCTGCCGCCGGGCGCCCACGGCCTGCCCGGCTACACGGTGCGCAACCCCGACACCGGCGAGCTGATGAACCAGCTGCGCTGGCAACCGTGGACCCCGCCGGGCCCCTGGCAGCCGTACCCCACGGTCTTCCAGCTCGCCCACGACGCCGGCGTGCACGCCGCGCAGGTGTCCTCCCCGGCCTTCCAGAACACGCCGCTCACCAAGGTCGCGCTCAGCGGTGGCACCTTCCACGGGCGGCTCACGGGCGAGGAACGCATGGACTTCGCGGCCGAGCAGCTGGCCGCCGCCGACCGCGCCCTGGTCTACACGTACTACGCCGAACTGGACGGCGCCGGGCACCGCTACGGCGTCGCCTCCGACACCTGGCGCGGCCAGCTGATGTACGTCGACCGGCTCGTGCAGCGGCTGGCCGAGCGGCTCCCGCCGCGCACCGCGCTCTACGTCACGGCCGACCACGGCATGATCGACGTACCGTTCGACGAGCAGCACCGCATCGACTTCGACGAGGACTGGGAGCTCCAGGCCGGCGTCACCCTGCTCGGCGGCGAGGGCCGCGCGCGGCACGTCTACGCGCTGCCGGGCGCCGAGAACGACGTCCTGGCCTGCTGGCGCGAGGTGCTCGGCGAACAGTTCTGGGTGGCCTCGCGGGACGAGGCGATCGCGGCGGGCTGGTTCGGCCCGCACATCGACGAACGGGTGTACGCCCGGATCGGCGATGTGGTCGCCGCCGCCCGGGACGACGTCCTGATCATCGCCTCCGAGCGGGAGCCCAAGGAGTCGGCGATGGTCGGCAACCACGGCTCGATGACCCCGGTCGAGCAGCTCGTCCCGCTGCTCGAAGTACGCTCCTGACCCCTGGTCCCGTTTGTTCCCCCCGCCGAAAGGTGCTCACTTTCCCATGCCCGAGCTGGTGTTCTTCTCCGGAACGATGGACTGCGGGAAGTCGACGCTGGCTCTGCAGATAGAGCACAACCGGTCCGCCCGCGGCCTCCAGGGCGTGATCCTCACCCGCAACGACCGCGCGGGCGAGGGCAAGCTCTCCTCGCGCCTCGGCCTTGTGACGGACGCGGTCGAGGTCGAGGACGGCACCGACCTGTACGCCTACCTCGTCGACCTGCTCTCGCAGGGCGGCCGCGCGGACTATGTGATCGCCGACGAGGCGCAGTTCCTCGCGGAGGAGCAGATCGACCAGCTCGCGCGCGTCGTCGACGACCTGGGCCTGGACGTCTACGCCTTCGGTATCACCACCGACTTCCGCTCCAAGCTCTTCCCCGGTTCCCAGCGGCTCGTCGAACTCGCCGACCGCGTCGAGGTCCTCCAGGTCGAGGCCCTGTGCTGGTGCGGCGCCCGCGCCACGCACAACGCCCGTACCGTCGGCGGCGAGATGGTCGTCGAGGGCGCCCAGGTGGTCGTCGGCGACGTCACCCAGTCCGCCGACGAGATCGTCGGCTACGAGGTCCTCTGCCGCCACCACCACCGCCGCCGCATGACCGCCGCCTCGGCCCGGGCCGCGGCCCTCTCCCCGGACGTCCTGCCGGTGCAGCCGGCCTGACGGCACCGGCTGCACCCGTTCGTCTCCCGCCGCGGACCGAAGCCCGTACGTCTCCCGCCACGGGCCGAAGTCCGTACGTCCCCGCCCGCGCGGACGGAGTCCGTACGTCCCCGCCGCGGACCGAAGGTCAGGTGTGGCTTCGGATCAGGGCGAAGCGGGCGCCCTCCGGGTCGGTGACGGTGGCTGTGCGGCCCCAGGGGCCGTCGTGGGCCGGGGTGAGGACGTGGCCGCCGAGGGCGGTGAGGCGGGGGAGGGTCTCGTCGACGTCGGCGACCTCGAAGTACGTCAACCAGTGTGAGCCCCGGTCCCTCGGAAGGGCGTTGCCGACGCCGTGGATGTTGACGACGGGGCGGCCATGCAGAAGGAGGGTGATGTCGTCCGAGCCGGTGGAGTCGGCCGGGCGGCGTTCGAAGCCGAAGACGGTCTCGTAGAACTTCAGGACGGTGGCGGACTCGAAGGTGAGCAGTTCGTTCCAGGCGGTCGCGCCGGGTACGCCGGTGACGGCGATGCCGAGGTGCGCGGCGGCCTGCCAGATGCCGAACACCGCGCCCGAGGGGTCCGAGCCGATCGCGAGGCGCCCGGCCTCGTCGGCGTCCAGCGGTCCCACCCCGATCGTGCCGCCGCACGACCGGACGGCCTCGGCGGTCTGGTCCACGTCGTCCGAGGCCAGATAGGGCGTCCAGGCGATCGGCAGTTGCCGGTCCGGGGGCAGCTGACCGATGCCGGCCACCTCCCGGCCGTCCAGCACGGCCCGTACGTACGGCCCGAGTTGCTGCGGGCCCGGCCGGAACTCCCAGCCGAACAGCGCTCCGTAGAACTCCTGGGTCGAGGTCAGCCCGTGCGCCATCAGGCTCACCCAGCAGGGCGTGCCGGGCGCGCGCCGGGCGTGTGCTGCGCCGTTCTGGCCGGCCGAACCCCGTGCATCGGTCATCGTCACTCTCTCCTCGGCCCCTTCGCGGTGGCCGTGTCGCCTTCGCTCTGCGGATTCCGGTGCCGATGCTCGCACCACCCGTGGTCCGGTGCGCTCCGGGCGCGCCGCCGTGCCGCGGCCGGTGAGCCGCTCCACGCCGGAGGATGCCCGGCGCGCGGCTTCCCGGCCGTTTCCGTGTGATTGCCGACGGGTGGAGATCGGCTGTACAGCATGTGCCCGACTCCGTACGTCCGGTGACCGGGCAGGTCCGGCAGAGTAGCCGGACCCGGACGTTGCGGCCACCCCGTGCGCAAGGATGGGGGCCATGAACGCCATCATCTCCACATCCGAACTCGCGAGCGAACTGACCGGCGAGAACCCGCCCGTGGTACTCGACGTCCGCTGGCAGCTCAGCGTCGCCAAGGCGGCGGGCGAACCGCCGTTCGACGGCCGTGCGGAGTACGCCGCCGGGCACATCCCCGGCGCGGTCTTCGTCGACCTGGACAGGGAGTTGGCCTCCGAGCCGGGCAAGAACGGCCGGCACCCGCTGCCGGATGTGACCGAATTCGGCGCCGCGATGCGCCGCGCCGGTGTCTCCGCCGCGCGACCGGTGGTCGTGTACGACGGTGGGCAGGGCTGGGCGGCGGCGCGGGCCTGGTGGCTGCTGGGGTGGACCGGTCACCCGGACGTGCGGGTCCTGGACGGCGGGTTGCCGGCCTGGGACGGCTCGCTGTCGACCGCGCTGCCGACGCCCGACGAGGGCGATTTCCAGCCGAACCCGGGCGCCCTCGGGCTGCTCGACGCCGACGCGGCCGCGGAACTGGCCCGTTCCGGTGTGCTGTTCGACGCTCGCGCGGGTGAGCGCTACCGGGGTGAGGTCGAGCCGATCGACCCCGTCGGCGGCCACATCCCCGGCGCAGTGTCCGCCCCCACCAACGACAACGTGGCCGAGGACGGCCGCTTCCTGCCCTCGGAGGCCCTGCGGGAGCGCTTCACGGGCCTCGGCGCCGTGGACGGCACCCAGGTCGGCGTCTACTGCGGTTCCGGCGTCTCCGGGGCCCACGAGGTCCTCGCGCTCGCGGTCGCGGGCATCCCGGCGGCGCTGTACGTCGGTTCGTGGTCGGAGTGGTCCTCCGACCCGTCCCGGCCGGTGGCGGTGGGCCCGGCCCCGCAGTGACGCGGGCGGCGGCCGCGGCGGGAGCTTCGACGCGAGCGGGACGCGTCCGCCGCGCCGACGAGTGACGCGCCCTCGCTGTCGCGGCCGCCGAGGCAAACGCCTTCGGCCGAACGGCCGTTGGGCGCGGCTCTCCCGAATCGGCGCCGTCGTTGCGGCAGTCCGGCCGGGCCTGTCGCGGGCCCGCGCCGGCGCCGGGCCGCGGTCGGCAGTTCGACGGCAGGGTTCACTCCCGGCGGCCGCGCGCGGCGGGCAGCAGCGGCCGGCAGAGCGGCAGCACACGGCACCCGACGCCCGCGCACGGCATCGACCCGTGTCGACACGGGCCCGGGTCCTGTCACTCGGCGGAGCGCTACTCCTGCTTCTTGCGGCGCGTGCCGAAGACGATCTCGTCCCAGCTGGGGACGGCCGCGCGACGGCCGGGCCGGACGCCGTCGGCCTCGGCCTGGCGGTCGGTGGCGCCGACGAGACGGTCGCGATGGCTGCCGACGGAGCGCGGCATGAGGACGTCCGCGTAGGCCGAACCGGCCGAGGCGGCGGGAGCCGGGGGCTCCTCCGCCACCGGCTCGTCGACGGGCTCCTCCGCAGGCTCCGCGGCGGGCCGCTCCGGCACCACCAGGTCGCCCCGGAAGCTCGGCACCGCCTCCAGCAGGCTGGTCAGCGAGTCCCGCTCGCTCGTGGTCTCCTCCACGGGCTCCGGCGCGGGCGGACTCGGCCGCTCGCGGTCGGCGGTACGGTCCAGCGGGCGGTCGCGCGGCAGCCGGGCGATCCGCGGTACGAACGGAAAGCTGGGCTCCGGCGCACCGAGGTCGTCGGACTCGCCGATCAGCGAGCGCGCCTCGGAGTCGACGGCCTGGACGAGCCGCCGGGGCGGGTCGTACGTCCAGCTCGCGGAGTGCGGCTCCCCGGCGACGCGGTAGACCAGCAGGACCTCCCACGTGCCGTCGTCGCGGCGCCAGGAGTCCCACTGCACGGTGTCCTTCTCGGCGCCGCGCAGCAGCAGTCGCTCCTGGACGGCCTCGCCCAGCAGCGGGCCGGAGTTCTCGCCGGGGCGTCGTACGGGTGTCTTACGGGCACGCTCGGCCATGAAGGCGCGTTCGGCCAGCACGGGACCCTCGAAACGCCGTACGCGATCGACGGGGATGCCGGCCATCTGGGCGACCTCTTCCGCGGTCGCGCCGGCGCGTATCCGCGCCTGGATGTCGCGCGGGCGGAGATGACTCTCCACCTCGATCTCGATCTGGCCGAGGCGGGGACGGTCGCCGCGCACGGCGGCGCGCAGCCGCTCGTCGATCGGAAGGGTGTACTCCGTTGAGTCGGCAGCCTTGAGCACCAGCCGTGTGCCGTCATTGGAGACGGCCACGACACGCAGTTCGGGCATGGGGACCTCCCGGGTGGTGCCTGCCGACGTCACGTGCGTCGCTGCTTCCGCTAGTCGAGTGTGACCTGCCCGGGTGCAGCCTGCCACAACCTTGCCGAGTTGCCCGGCGTGTCGGGCAAGAGCCCTGGACCGCCGTTATGGCACGGTTACCTATTCGCAACGCTAAGTGACCAACTCCGTCACCCTGTGCAACAAGCCCCCTCCCGGCGGTCCTTGAGGTCGTGGACGCCCTGGCGGGAGGCTGGACCCAGGGCTCGCAACAGTACTCCATTCGAGCCATGTGCGGTGATGTGCACGCCGCTCAACTTCCCCCGGAACGCGACTGCGGGGCGCCTTGAGCCGGTTTCCCGATCTTGAGCGTGGCGTACTTCACGCAATCGACAGAAACGGAACGAACTGTTTCGTCCGCGCCTCCCCCTCTCGTACGGTCTGTCGACCGAATGCCGGAAAGCGCGCGGAATTCCGGAATGCGTGAAAGGCCTGACAAGAACGGCGAGTTGTGAGGGGCTTCCGGCATTTCTTCCAGCGTGCGGGGAAGAGGATCCGTGACACTCCCGGCGAGTGTGCGGCACGGGGAGAGTCAAGCGCCGGGCGGTCCGGGTGAGTTCGGCGTCGGCCGCCCGACGCGCCCGCCCCGCCGCCTCCGTCACGCTCCCAGAATCCGCCGCAAGTAGTCGTTCTGGAACAGTCGTTGCGGATCCAGCCGGTCCCGCAGGGCCGTGAACTCCCCGAAGCGCGGGTAGACACCCGCGAAGTACTCCGCGTCGCGTGTGTGCACCTTGCCCCAGTGCGGCCGCCCCTCGTGGGCGGTGAAGATGCGCTCGGCGGCGGTGAAGTACGCCTGGTAGGGCGTGCCCCGGAACATGTGGACGGCGATGTACGCGCTGTCCCGGCCCGACGCGGTGGACAGGGCGATGTCGTCGGCGGGGGCGGTGCGCACCTCGACGGGGAAGCTGATGCGCAGTCGGGAGCGGTCCACCATGCCCTTGAGTTCGCGCAGGGTGTCGACCAGCGCCTCGCGCGGGACGGCGTACTCCATCTCCACGAACCGCACGCGGCGGGGCGAGGTGAAGACCTTGTAGGGGATGTCGGTGTAGCCGCGGGCGGACAGCGCGGTGCTGGCGATCCTGGCGATGGAGGGGATCGCGCCGGGTGCCGCCCGGCCCGCCCACTGGGCGGCCTGGAAGACGCCGTTGGACAGGAACTCGTCCTCGAACCACCCCGCCAGCCGGCTCACCGGCTGTTCCGGGCCCGCGCTGCGGTTGTTGCGCTTGGTGTTGGTGTTCCCGGTGTGCGGGAACCAGTAGAACTCGAAGTGCTCGTTCTCGGCCCACAGCCGGTCGAACTCGGAGAGCACGCGGTCCAGCGGCATCGGCTCCTCGCGCGCGGTGAGCAGGAAGACCGGCTCCACGGCGAAGGTGATCGCGGTGACGATGCCGAGGGCACCCAGGCCGATCCGGGCGGCGGCGAAGACGTCCGGGTTCTCCTTCTCGGAACAGGTGAGCACCGAGCCGTCGGCCAGGACCAGCTCCAGGCCCCTGATCTGCGCGGCGATGGAGGCCGACTCCCGGCCGGTGCCGTGGGTGCCGGTGCTCGTGGCGCCGGAGACGGTCTGCTCCATGATGTCGCCCATGTTGGTGAGCGACAGTCCCTCGCGCGCGAGAGCCATGTTGAGTCTCTTGAGCGGGGTGCCCGCCTCGACCGTGACCGTCATGGAGTCCCGGTCGAGGGTGCGGATGCCCGTCAACAGTTGAGGGCGGATCAACACACCGTCGGTGGCCGCGACGGACGTGAAGGAGTGGCCGCTGCCTATGGGCTTGACGGTCAGCCCGTCCTGCGCCGCCGAGCGCACCACGGCGGCGAGTTCCTCCACGGAGGCGGGCGTGGCCTCCCGCGCGGGACGGGCGCTGACGTTGCCACCCCAGTTACGCCACGTGCCGTTCTTCCCGATCGTTGTGCTGCTCAACGGTGCCTCCCCGACCCGGAGCCGGCCTGCCGAGCCGGCGGTAGCCAAGGAAACCCACCGCGACCGCGACGGCCCCGGCGGCCGCCGGAACCACGTACCCGTCACGCGCGCCCGAGGCGTCGATCACCCAGCCCGCGGCCGAGGAGCCCAGCGCGATCCCGACCGCGAGCCCGGTGCTCACCCAGGTCATGCCCTCGGTCAGCCGTGCGCGAGGTACGTGCTGCTCGATGAGGGACATGGTGGTGATCATCGTGGGAGCGATGGCCAGACCGGCAACGAACAGCGCCACGGCCAGAAACGGCAAGTTCCCGACCAGTAGGAGGGGGATCATACTCACGGCCATCGCACATACGCCCAGCAGCCAGCGACGTTCGGGCGCCCCCTTGAAGTGCAGCAGCCCGAACACCACCCCCGCGGCACAGGAGCCCGCCGCGTACAGCGCGAGCACGACGCTCGCCGCGGCCTTGTGGCCCTGCTCCTCGGCGAAGGCCACGGTGACCACGTCGACCGCGCCGAAGATCGTGCCGGTGGCCACGAAGGTGCCGACCAGTACCTGGAGCCCGGGGGCGCGCAGGGCGGTGCCGCCGCCGTGGTGCTCCCGCGGGTGCGGCGCGGGCTCGGTGGCGCGCTGCGCGGTCAGCCAGAAGACGCCGGCCGCCAGGAAGCACCCGGCGAGCAGCGGTCCGGCCTCGGGGAACCAGACGGTGGACAGGCCGATGGAGATGATCGGCCCGAAGATGAAGCAGACCTCGTCCACCACGGACTCGAAGGAGTACGCGGTGTGCAGTTGCGGAGTGCCCCGGTACAGGGCGGCCCAGCGGGCCCGGATCATCGCGCCGACACTCGGCACGCAGCCGATGCCCACGCAGGACACGAACAGCACCCAGTCCGGCCACCCGTAGTGCGCGGCCGGCAGCAGCACCGCCGCCGCGGCGAGTGACACCAGCGTCGCCGGACGCAGCACCCGGCGCTGCCCGTACAGGTCGACCAGACGGGAGACCTGGGGCCCGTTCACCGCCGCGGACAGCGCGATGGTCGCCGACAGCGCGCCGGCCAGGCCGTAGCGGCCGGTCAGCTGCGACACCATGGTCACCACGCCGATGCCCATCATCGACAGCGGCATGCGACCGAGGAAGCCCGCCGTGGAGAAGGCCTTGGTGCCGGGAGCGGCGAACAGGGCGAGATAGGGGCTTGGCACAGGGCACTCCGAGGGAACGGGACGCCGCGTCCGGGACACGGACGGGGCGCGGGGCGGCGGCTCAGTAAGGCGCGAAGTAAATCCACACAGCTTACGAGTTAGGTAACCCTAACGCACCCCCTCGGCAGGGTGGCCGTTTCCCGGCTGTCAGTGGCTGATGGCAGGATCGAGGCATGCCAGACGCGCTCGATGCCAGCCCCTACGACGCCCTGCTCCTGCTCTCCTTCGGCGGCCCCGAGGGCCCGGACGACGTGGTCCCGTTCCTGCGGAACGTGACGCGGGGACGGGGCATCCCCGAGGAACGCCTCAAGGAAGTCGGGCAGCACTACTTCCTCTTCGGCGGGGTCAGCCCCATCAACGACCAGAACCGCGCCCTGCTGGACGCCCTACGCAAGGACTTCGCCGGGCACGGCCTGGACCTGCCGGTGTACTGGGGCAACCGCAACTGGGCGCCGTATCTGACCGACACCCTGCGCGAGATGGCCGCCGACGGGCGGCGCCGCGTCCTCGTCCTGGCCACCAGTGCCTACGCCTCGTACTCCGGCTGCCGCCAGTACCGGGAGAACCTCGCCGACGCGCTGGCGACGCTCCGGGACGAGGGCGTGCAGGTGCCCCGGATCGACAAGCTGCGGCACTACTTCAACCACCCCGGCTTCGTCGAGCCGATGACCGAGGGCGTCCTCGCGTCCCTGGCCGACCTGCCCGAAGACGTGCGCGCGGGCGCCCACATCGCGTTCACCACCCACTCGATCCCCGACTCCGCGGCGGACAGCTCCGGCCCCGTCGAGGACCACGGCGACGGCGGCGCGTACGTGGCGCAGCACCTGGACGTGGCCCGGCTGATCGCGGACGCGGTCCGCGAGCGCACCGGCGCCGAGCACCCCTGGAAGCTGGTGTACCAGTCCCGCTCCGGCGCCCCGCACATCCCCTGGCTGGAGCCGGACATCTGCGACCACCTCCAGGAGCGGCACGCGGCCGGGGTGCCGGCCGTCGTCATGGCCCCCATCGGCTTCGTCTCCGACCACATGGAGGTCCTGTACGACCTCGACACCGAGGCCACCGCCAAGGCCGCCGAGCTCGGCCTGCCCGTGCGCCGCTCGGCCACCGTCGGCGCCGACCCGCGCTTCGCGGCCGCAGTCCGCGAGCTGGTCCTGGAGCGCGCCGCAGTCGAGCGCGGCCAGGAGGTCGCGCCCTGCGCGCTGGGCACGCTGGGCGCGAGCCACCACCTCTGTCCCGTCGGCTGCTGCCCGGCCCGGGCCGCCCGCCCGGCCGCCGCGGGCGCCGACAGCCCCTTCGCCTGAGGAGCGACGTGACCGACCCCCTGCATACGGAACTGCTCCGGCTCGCCCAGGAGGCCGCCCGCCGCGCGGGAGCCCTGCTGCGCGACGGCCGTCCCGCCGACCTCGCGGTGGCCGCCACCAAGTCGAGCCCCATCGACGTCGTCACCGAGATGGACATCGCGGCGGAGAAGCTGATCACCGGCTACCTCTCCGAGCACCGCCCGCAGGACGGCTTCCTCGGCGAGGAGGGCGCCTCCAGCGACGGCAGTTCGGGCGTCCGCTGGGTGATCGACCCCCTCGACGGCACGGTCAACTACCTCTACGGCCTGCCCACCTGGGCCGTGTCCATCGCCGCCGAGCAGGACGGCGAGACCGTGGTCGGCGTGGTCGCGATCCCGATGCGCGGCGAGACCCACAGCGCGGTGCTCGGGCGCGGCGCCTGGGCCACCGGGGCCTGGGAGGGCGAGCGCGCTCTCGCCTGCCGCCCGGCCCCGCCGCTGGACCAGGCCCTCGTGTCCACCGGCTTCAACTACGTCTCCGAGGTCCGCGCCCACCAGGCCGAGGTCGCCCACCGGCTGATCCCGCTGCTGCGCGACATCCGGCGCGGGGGTTCGGCCGCGGTCGACCTGTGCGACGTGGCCGCCGGCCGCCTCGACGGCTACTACGAGCGCGGCCTGAACGCCTGGGACTACGCCGCCGGTGACCTGATCGCGCGGGAGGCGGGCGCGCTGACCGGTGGACGCCCCTCGGAGCGCCCCTCGCGCGCTCTCACGGTCGCCGGCACCCCGGGCGTCTTCGAGCCCCTCCAGCGCCTTCTGGAGGAGTTCGGCGCCTGGCACGACTGAGGACGTCCCGCCGAGGCTCCGGAGGGACGACAGGCCCCCAGGGCGGGCCTGAGGGCCCCTGGACGGACGTCCGGCCCCCGGCACAGCCGCGGGGTCCCCAAAGAAAGGGCGTCCGGCCCCGACACGGCAGCAGGCCCCCGGTGCTGGATTCACCGGGGGCCTGCTGCCGTACGGATGAGCCCGTCAGACGCGGTACGCGCCGACTTCCACACCGTGTTCGGCCGCGAGACGGCGCAGGTCGTCGAGCTCGCCCTGCTCCACCTCGACGAGGAAGTCGTCGCCGTCGTTCCGGGCCCGCGTCAGGTCGGACTCGGTCGCCTTTATGCGCTGCAGAAGTCCTGCGGTGAATGCGTCCATGCTGCGCCCCCTCGTCCTGGGTCGTGGGTCGATGGCACGGGGGTGTGCCGGATGGGAAGGGGCGATCACCTCTCCCGTGGCTGCCCGGACGTACCGTGCCGGGCGGCTACGGTGCCAGGACCTCCACGCCCGCTCTGCGGCAAGCGGAACACGACGTACCGCATGGTGCTGCGGTACAAGCAGAGTGTGATCGCGGGGTGTAAACCGTCCTCCCCTGGCTCCCTTCCGCGGAAACCTCAACAGCCCGAGAAAATCTGGCATTCCCGGCCCGGCCGACCGCCGTCCCAGCCCCCGCCATCTCCCGCTCACCTCGCCTTACCCCCGACTTATGGCCGAAAAGGGCAGGATGGACGCCAACACACCCACCCAGCCCCTGCCCGCGCGCGCTCCGCTACGCGGGTGGACACAGGAAGGACAGCGACGTGCGCGTACTCGTCGTCGAGGACGAGCAGCTGCTCGCCGATGCGGTGGCCACCGGACTGCGCCGGGAGGCCATGGCCGTCGACGTCGTGTACGACGGCGCGGCGGCCCTGGAGCGCATCGGCGTCAACGACTACGACGTGGTCGTCCTCGACCGCGACCTGCCCCTGGTCCACGGCGACGACGTCTGCCGCAAGATCGTCGAGCTCGGGATGCCCACGCGCGTGCTGATGCTCACCGCGTCCGGCGACGTCAGCGACCGCGTCGAGGGCCTGGAGATCGGCGCCGACGACTACCTCCCCAAGCCCTTCGCCTTCAGCGAGCTGATCGCGCGCGTGCGCGCCCTCGGGCGGCGCACCAGCGTGCCGCTGCCGCCCGTCCTGGAGCGGGCAGGCATCAAGCTCGACCCCAACCGCCGCGAGGTCTTCCGCGACGGCAAGGAGGTCCAGCTCGCGCCGAAGGAGTTCGCCGTCCTGGAGGTGCTCATGCGCAGCGAGGGCGCGGTGGTCTCCGCCGAGCAACTGCTGGAGAAGGCGTGGGACGAGAACACCGATCCGTTCACCAACGTGGTCCGGGTGACCGTGATGACGCTGCGCCGCAAGCTGGGCGAGCCGCCCGTCATCGTCACCGTTCCCGGTTCCGGCTACCGGATCTGATCCCCCGTGGCCGCGACCCCCGCGCCGCCTCAGGCGCCCCCGAAACCCACCTGGGACCCCCGACGGCAGGAAGCCCCCTTCCCCTGGCTTCGCCCGACCATCCGGATACGGCTCACGCTGCTGTACGGCGGGATGTTCCTGATCGCCGGGATCATGCTCCTGTCGATCATCTACCTTCTGGCGGCCCAGGCCCTGAACTCGGGCAACGAGCCGCTGTTCAAGATCGTCGGCGGCAAGGCCATCGAGGTCACCAGTGACAGCTGTCCCGCGATCAACACCGACAACCTCCCGCTGAGCGCCTTCAACGAGGCGATCAGCGAGTGCACCGACCACCAGCGCCGGGTCGCCCTGGACAACCTGCTCAGCCGCTCGCTGCTGGCCCTCCTCGGGCTCGCCGTGATCGCCTTCGCGTTCGGTTACGCGATGGCGGGCCGGGTGCTGTCGCCGCTGGGCCGGATCACCCGCACCGCCCGCCAGGTGGCCGGTTCGGACCTGTCCCGCCGTATCGAGCTGGACGGCCCGGACGACGAGCTGAAGGAACTGGCCGACACCTTCGACGACATGCTGGAGCGCCTCCAGCGGGCCTTCACGGCGCAGCAGCGCTTCGTCGGCAACGCCTCGCACGAACTGCGCACCCCGCTGGCGATCAACCGCACGCTGCTGGAGGTGCATCTGTCGGACCCGAACGCGCCGGTGGAGCTCCAGCAGCTCGGCAAGACGCTGCTGGCCACCAACGAGCGCAGCGAGCTGCTCGTGGAGGGTCTGCTGCTGCTCGCCCGCAGCGACAACCAGATCGTGGAGCGCAAGCCGGTCGACCTCGCCGAGGTCGCCTCGCAGGCCGTCGACCAGGTGCACGCCGAGGCGGACGCCAAGGGCGTGGAGATCCGCGGCACACGCGAGCCCGCGGTGGTCCAGGGCAACGGCGTGCTGCTGGAGCGGATCGCCCTGAACCTCGTCCAGAACGCGGTGCGCTACAACATCGCCGAGGGAGGATGGGTCGAGGTCACCACCGAGGCGCAGCACGGCCAGGCGGTGCTGGTGGTGTCGAACACGGGGCCGGTCGTCCCGGCGTACGAGGTCGACAACCTCTTCGAGCCGTTCCGCCGGCTGCGTACCGAGCGCACCGGCAGCGACAAGGGGGTCGGGCTGGGTCTGTCCATCGTGAGGTCCGTGGCACGGGCGCACGGCGGGCACATCGCGGCCCAGCCGAGGGAAGGAGGAGGGCTCGTGATGCGAGTCACCTTCCCTGTCTGAGATCATGTCGCCGACACACGCGAGGATGTTCGCTTTGCGCGGAATTTTCCGGGCACTCGGCGAGGTTTCAGGTGTGTGATCGATCACAAGGGCGAATTTCCGGCCATCTACTCTCCGTGATCATGTGAGCCGTCGGAAAGTCGGGAAAATCCGTGTTTTCCAGGGTCTTGATCACGGGAAGTACACGGGGAGGCGCCTTTGAAGTGCAGAGATGGGGCCGTGTACGGTCCCGATCGCCACCCAAACCGATCACTCGTGAGGAGTCCGGTTGGGTGTCGATTGAGTAACAGACCTTGATGTGAGGCAAAATCTCCGCCTCAGGTCGGGCACAAGTCCGGCCTCTCACGCGTTACGTGCGCTGGAGACACCGCAGACACCCGGAGGGGGAGAGCGACATGGCAACCGACTACGACACCCCACGCAAGACCGACGACGACGTCGACTCGGACAGCCTGGAAGAGCTGAAGGCTCGGCGGAACGACAAGTCCGCGTCGTCCGTCGACGTAGACGAGTTCGAGGCCGCCGAGGGCCTGGAACTGCCCGGCGCAGACCTCTCCAATGAGGAGTTGGCTGTCCGGGTGCTTCCGAAGCAGCAGGACGAGTTCACCTGCATGAGCTGCTTCCTGGTCCACCACCGCAGCCAGCTGGCCCGCGAGAAGAACGGCCAGCCGATCTGCCGCGACTGCGACTGAGGAAGGGTCGGGCGTGACTGGCTCGACCCCGCCTCGGAAGCGCCGCTTCTCCCTCGGGAGGACGGACCTGGGGCCGCACGACGGCCCGTACGGCGCGCATGACGACGAGCGGGGCTCATCCATGACGGGACCGGTTCCCGAGGAACCGGATCCCACGGGCACGGCTGCCCCGGAACCACCTCCCACGGGAACGGTTCTTCCGGTGCAGTTCACCCCGGGATCGGCCTCGCTCGGACCGGCCGGAGACCCCGGCCGTCCGTCGGCTCCCGCGCCCGTGGCCCGTCGGCGGGCCGCGGTGATCCGCGACCGGGCCATGGACCTGGCCAGGGAAGGCGCCCGCAGGGGCGGCGACCGGGCCCGGGCCGGGCTCGGCTACATCGCCGACCGGATCATCGACATCGCGCCCAGAATTCCTGTGCGCGACCTGGCCGCGCTGCGTCGGCAGTTCCCGGGCCTCGGGCCCGAGCAGATCGCCGACAAGCTCGTGGCGGGCGCGGCGACCGCGTCAGCGACGGTCGGCGCGGGAGTCGGCGCGGCGGCCATGCTGCCCGTGCCGCCCGCGATGCCGGCGGAGCTGGCCGCGGAGATCACCGGCGTCGCGGCGATCGAGCTCAAGCTCATCGCCGAACTCCACGAGGTGTACGGCGTACGGCCGTCCGGCACGCTCATGGAGCGCAGCACCGCGTATCTGCGCTCGTGGTCGGGCGAGCGGGGCATCGACGTCATGAAGCCGACGTCGATCAACTCCGCCCTCGGCGGCCAGATGAAGCGCGAGCTGCGCCAGCAGATCATGAAGCGCGTGGTGCGCGACCTGCCGAACCTGATGCCGTTCATGGTGGGTGCCGCCGTGGGAGCGGTCATGAACCGCCGTGACACCAAGAAACTCGCCGCCCGGATCCGGGCGGACCTGCGCAGGATCCAGGTGCCCTGGGACGCCCTGCCCGAGCTGCCGCCCCTGGAGCAGCCACAGCGGCCGCTGGAGGTCGGCGACATCACCAAGGAGCTCGGCGGCCACTAGGGGGCCGCGAGGCCCCCGGCGGGCCCTTCAGGGGCGTTACGCGGCCGTCGTGCGCGCGGCCCGGATGGCCTCCGCGAGCCGCTCCGGCTCCCGCGTGGACAGGTACAGGTACGGCGTCGGGTCGGCCGGGTCGGTGACCTCGACCTTGAGGGCCGTGGGGATGTAGGCGCGCAGCAGCAGGAAGGCACGGGTGTCGGCCTTGTACGTGCGCCAAGCGCGCGCCTCCTCGGCGTCCAGGATCTCCGCCTCGCCCAGCGCCGTCACCGGGATCTTCGCCTCGCCCGCGATCAGCGAGCCGTTCACGACGCGGATGCGCACGGAGCCGTAGGAACTGGCCACGACCGCCGAGGCGGCGGTGCCGCCGGCCAGACCGCCCAGCATCAGCAGGGTGCCGAACGGCAGCAGGATCAGGGCCATCGAGACGCCGGCCAGGAAGCACACCAGCCACCACGAGCGGGGGGCCGTCAGGCGTTCTTCGTAGGGGGTGGTGGAGAGCTGCATGGGGCCAAGCTTGGCACGGTGTCCTGGTATCACCGACGCGCGGGTAAGGTCTGCGCCTGTGAGTGGTACTTCCGCAAGTCTTCAGCCGCCGGCCGACGCCGTGAAGCCGGTCCGGCACCCCGACGCCCCCGCTCCGGGGGAGCTCCTCGGCGCCCACTACGACCTGTGTTTCGGCTGCGGCGGCGGACAGTCGCACGGCCTGCACCTGGAGGCGCGGGCCGGTGACGGCGTCAGCATCACGGCCGAGTTCACCGTGCAGCCCGCCCATCAGGGCGCTCCGGGGCTCGCGCACGGCGGTGTCCTCGCCACGGCGCTGGACGAGACGCTGGGCTCGCTGAACTGGCTGCTGCGCACGATCGCGGTGACCGGGCGGCTGGAGACGGACTTCCGGCGGCCGGTGCCGGTGGGCACCACACTGCATCTGGAGGCCGAGGTCACCGCGGTGGCCGGGCGGAAGATCTACTCCACGGCCACCGGCCGGATCGGCGGCCCCGACGGGCCCGTCGCGGTCCGTGCCGACGCCCTGTTCATCGAGGTGAAGGTCGACCACTTCATCGACAACGGGCGCCCGGAGGAGATCAAGTTGGCCATGAGCGACCCGGACCAGGTCCGGCGGGCCCGCGCCTTCGAGGTGAACCCGTGAGCCGTGAGCCGTTGGACGTGCTCATCCGGCGCGTCGATCCGGACGTACCGCTTCCGGTGTATGAGCACCCCGGCGACGCGGGGGCGGATCTGCGGACCACCGAGGCGTACGAGCTGAAGCCCGGGGAGCGGGCGGTGCTTCCCACCGGGGTGGCGGTCGCGCTCCCGGAGGGGTACGCGGCCTTCGTGCACCCGCGCTCGGGGCTGGCCGCCCGCTGCGGTGTCGCCCTCGTGAATGCCCCGGGGACGGTTGATGCCGGGTACCGTGGGGAGATCAAGGTGATCGTGGTGAATCTCGACCCGCGCGAGTCCGTGCGGTTCGAGCGCTTCGACCGGATTGCCCAACTGGTTGTCCAGCAGGTCGACAGGGTCCGCTTCCGTCAGGTGGCGGAGCTTCCCGACTCGGCGCGGGCCGAGGGGGGCTTCGGGTCCACCGGTGGCCATGCCGCCGTGGGCGGCGGGAGCGGCGCAACCACGACAAGAGGTCAGGCCGCCGACGGCGGCACGACGGGTGGGAATCGATACGCTTCGGTCGTATCCGACCGGGAAGGACAGTGACGTGTTCGGACGTCGCAAGAAGAAGGATGCCGCCGAGGGCGCGGCCGGCGAGGCCGAGCAGGTCGTCGACAGCGTCGACAGTGAGGCGGACGAGGACGCGGGCGGCGCCGGTCGCCGACGCGTGAGGCTCGAACCGGAGCCGCGCCCCGACGGGCCGTGGGACAGCAGCGAGGTGCGCGAGCCCGGCGAGGGCCGCGTGGATCTGGGCGGGATCTTCGTCCCCGGGGTCGACGGCATGGAGTTGCGCGTCGAGGTCGCGGGTGACGCCATCGTCGCGGCCACGGTCGTGCTGCGCGACAGCGCGGTACAGCTGCAGGCCTTCGCGGCGCCCAAGCGCGAGGGCATCTGGGGCGAGGTGCGCGAGGAGATCGCCACCGGCATCACCCAGCAGGGCGGCATCGTCGACGAGGTCGAGGGTCCCCTCGGCTGGGAGCTGCGGGCGCAGGTGCCGGTGCAGCTGCCGGACGGCACGGGCGGCTTCCAGGTCGTGCGGTTCGTGGGCGTGGACGGCCCGCGCTGGTTCCTGCGCGGTGTGATCTCCGGCCAGGGCGCGGTCCAGCCGCAGGCCGCCGGGCTCCTGGAGCAGATCTTCCGCGACACGGTCGTGGTCCGCGGCGAGGGCCCGATGGCGCCCCGCGACCCGATCGTCCTGAAGCTGCCGAACGACGCGCAGATGGTGCCCGAGGGCGTCCAGCAGGAGGAGGGCTCGCGCTTCTCCGGTGGCATGGGCCAGCTCCAGCGCGGCCCGGAGATCACCGAGGTCCGCTGAGTCACGAGGTCCCGAAGGGCCGCACCCCCGACCAGGGGTGCGGCCCTTCGGCGTGTGCGGACCCTTGACGCGCGATTGGTCTGGACCTACGGTCACCGGTCAACGTTTGATGCATGAGAGCGGCCATCGTTCGCATATGAGAACGGAGCTGTCGTGCGTCGTACCCCCCTCCTCGCCCTCGCCACCGCCCTCCTGCTCAGCGGTGCCCTCGCGCAGCAGCCCGCGACGGCGACCCCCACCACCTTCGCCCACCCCGGAGTCACCGTCTCCCGGGGCCAGCTGGACTTCGCCCGCGGCCAGGTACTGGCCGGCGCCCAGCCCTGGAAGGGCGCCTACGACCAGATGATGGCGAGCAGGTACGCCGACCCGAACCGCACCCCGAAAGCCCGCGCGAATGCGGCTCGTACTCCAACCCCGACTACGGCTGCACGGACGAGCGCGAGGACGCGATCGCCGCGTACACCAACGCCCTCGCCTGGTACATCACCAAGGACGCCCGCCACGCCCGGAAGGCCATCCAGCTCGCCATGACCAACACCGAGGCCCTCACCCGGCGCAACCGCCCGGCCGGCAGCAACAACCTCTTCGTGGCCTGGGAGACCCTCACCCACGGGGACAACCCGAACTGAACCGTTGATCGGCCGGGCGCCGCCCGCGATACTGGCGCCCGGCCCACGGGGGAGGCGGAACATGAGCCAGGTGGTCACCGAGACCATGGTGCGCGTCCAGGACGTCCACAAGACGTACGGAACCGGCGCCGCCGCCGTACACGCCCTGCGGGGCGTCTCCTTCGAGCTGTGCCCCGGCGAACTCGTCGCCCTCAAGGGCCGCTCCGGATCAGGCAAGACCACCCTGCTGAACATCGTCGGCGGGCTCGACGCACCCGACCGGGGCAGCCTCACCGTCGACGGGCGCGAACTGTCCGGCCTCGGCGAGCAGGGCCTGCTCGAACTGCGCCGGGACCGCATCGGCTTCGTCTTCCAGTCCTTCGGGCTCATCCCCATCCTCACCGCCGCCGAGAACGTCGGCGTCCCCCTGCGGCTGCGCCGGGCCGAGGTCCGCGAGCGCGAGGAACGGGTTGAGCTGCTCCTCGCCCTCGTCGGCCTCGCCGACCACGCCGACCAGCGGCCCGGCGAGCTGTCCGGCGGCCAGCAGCAGCGCGTGGCCATCGCCCGCGCCCTCGCCAACAGCCCCGCCCTGCTGATCGCCGACGAACCCACCGCACAGCTCGACGCGGAGACCGGGCACGCCGTGATGGAGCTGCTGCGGGCCGTCGTGCTGAGCGAGAACGTCGCCGCCCTCGTCGCCACCCACGACACGACCCTGCTGGACCTGGCCGACCGGGTGCTGGAGCTCGGCGACGGGGAACTCCGCGAGAGCTGAGCCCGAGGGGCTGCGGGCCGCCGCCCGCACCCGGCGCCCGCCCCGGCCGGTGATGTCCGGCGCGCGCCGTCCGCACCGTCAGGGTTGCGTCAAAGACGCCCCGCACCCCGCCGCACGTCCCTTTTGCCGAGATCTCCGGCCGTACTGTCGACACTGCGTGAACAGCGGTGAAGAGAAGACAATGAGGGCCATGGGACGCGGGCGGCTTCGGATCTATCTCGGTGCGGCACCGGGCGTCGGCAAGACGTACGCCATGCTCTCCGAGGCGCATCGGCGCATCGAGCGTGGCACCGACTGCGTGGTCGGCTACGTCGAGCACCACGCGCGGCCGCGCACCGAGGTGATGCTGCACGGCCTGGAGCAGATCCCGCGCAGGGAGCTGGCGTACCGGGGCGGCGACTTCACGGAGATGGACGTGGACGCCGTCCTGGCCCGCCGCCCCCAGGTCGCCCTGGTGGACGAGCTGGCGCACACGAACGTGCCGGGCTCGCGCAACACCAAGCGCTGGCAGGACGTGGCGGAGCTGCTCGCCGCGGGCATCGATGTGGTCTCCACCGTCAACATCCAGCACCTGGAGTCGCTCGGCGATGTCGTGGAGTCCATCACGGGCGTACGGCAGCAGGAGACGGTTCCCGACGAGGTGGTCCGGCGTGCCGACCAGATCGAGCTGGTCGACATGTCGCCGCAGGCGCTGCGGCGCCGTATGGCGCACGGCAACATCTACCGGCCGGACAAGGTCGACGCGGCGCTGTCGAACTACTTCCGCCCCGGCAATCTGACCGCGCTGCGCGAGCTGGCGCTGCTGTGGGTGGCGGACCGGGTGGACGAGTACCTCACCGAGTACCGCAGCGAGCACAAGGTCTCCCGGATCTGGGGCTCGCGCGAGCGGATCGTGGCCGGTCTGACGGGCGGCCCGGAGGGGCGGACACTGATCCGGCGCGCGGCACGACTCGCGGAGAAGGGCGCGGGCGGTGAGGTGCTCGCGGTCTACATCTCACGCAGCGACGGTCTGACCGCGGCCTCGCCCAAGGAGCTGGCCGTCCAGCGGACCCTGGTGGAGGACCTGGGCGGCACCTTCCACCACGTGGTCGGCGACGACATACCCGCCGCCCTGCTGGACTTCGCGCGCGGCGTCAACGCCACCCAGATCGTCCTCGGCTCCTCACGCCGCAAGAGCTGGCAGTACGTCTTCGGACCCGGCGTCGGCGCCACCGTCGCCCGGGAGTCGGGGCCCGACCTCGACGTGCACATCGTCACGCACGGGCAGGTCGCCAAGGGACGGGGACTTCCGGTGGCCAGGGGCGCCCGGCTCGGGCGGGCACGGATCATCTGGGGCTGGCTCGTCGGGCTGCTCGGCCCGGTCGTGGCGGCGGTGCTGCTGAACACCGTCGACCTCGGCCTCGCCAACGACATGCTGCTGTTCCTCTCCATCGTCGTGGCGGCGGCCCTGCTCGGCGGACTGTTCCCGGCGCTGGCCTCGGCGGCCTTCGGCTCACTGCTGCTGAACTACTTCTACACACCGCCGCTGCACCGGTTCACCATCGCCGACCCGAAGAACATCGTCGCCATCGCGATCTTCATAGGGGTCGGGCTGTCGGTGGCCTCCGTGGTCGACCTGGCGGCGCGCAGGACCCATCAGGCGGCCCGGCTGCGGGCCGAGTCGGAGATCCTGTCCTTCCTCGCGGGCAACGTGCTGCGCGGCGAGACCTCGCTGGAGGAGCTGCTGGAGCGGGTCCGGGAGACCTTCGGCATGGACTCCGCGGCATTGCTGGAGCGGGACAGCGACGTCGAGCCGTGGTCCGTCGTCGGCCGGGCCGGCCACGGGCCGGTCATGGAGCGCCCCGAGGACGCCGACGTCGACGTCCCGGTCGGCGACCACCTCGCCCTCGCCCTGACCGGCCGGGTGCTGCCCGCCGAGGACCGCCGCGTGTTGGCCGCGTTCGCCGCGCAGGCCGCCGTGGTGCTGGACCGCAGGCGCCTGAAGGAGGAGGCCGACCAGGCCCGCGCCCTCGCCGAGGGCAACCGCATCCGCACCGCGCTCCTCGCCGCCGTCAGCCACGACCTGCGCACCCCCCTCGCGAGCATCAAGGCCTCTGTGTCGTCGCTGCGCTCGGACGACGTGGAGTGGTCCGAGGAGGACCGGGCCGAGCTGCTCGCGGGGATCGAGGAGGGCGCCGACCGGCTCGACCACCTCGTGGGCAACCTCCTCGACATGAGCCGCCTCCAGACCGGCACCGTCACGCCCATCGTCCGCGAGATCGACCTCGACGAGGTCGTGCCGATGGCCCTCGGCGGCGTCCCGGAGGGCAGCGTCGAGCTGGACGTCCCCGAGACCCTGCCCATGGTCGCCGTGGACGCGGGACTGCTGGAGCGGGCCGTGGCCAACCTCGTCGAGAACGCCGTCAAGTACAGCCCGCACGGCACGCCGGTGCTGGTGTCGGCCAGTGCCCTCGCCGACCGCGTCGAGGTGCGGATCGTGGACCGCGGACCCGGCGTTCCCGACGAGGCCAAGGAGCGCATCTTCGCGCCCTTCCAGCGCTACGGCGACGCCCCGCGCGGCGCCGGTGTCGGGCTCGGTCTCGCCGTCGCCCGCGGCTTCGCCGAGGCCATGGCCGGCACCCTGAGCGCCGAGGACACCCCGGGCGGCGGCCTGACCATGGTGCTCACCGTCCCGGCCGCGACACCTGCGAGCGGGGCACGGCCCTCCCCCGTACGACCCGAAAGGCGGGCTTCATGACCCGGGTGCTGGTGATCGACGACGAGCCGCAGATCGTGCGCGCCCTCGTGATCAACCTCAAGGCGCGCAAGTACGAGGTCGACGCCGCCCACGACGGCGCCGGCGCGCTGCGGCTGGCCGCCGACCGCCACCCGGACGTCGTCGTCCTCGACCTGGGCCTGCCCGACATGGACGGCGTCGAGGTCATCCGCGGGCTGCGCGGCTGGACCCGCGTGCCGATCATCGTGCTGTCCGCCCGCCATACCTCCGACGAGAAGGTCGAGGCGCTGGACGCGGGCGCCGACGACTACGTCACCAAGCCGTTCGGCATGGACGAGCTGCTTGCCCGGCTGCGCGCCGCGGTGCGCCGGGCCGAGCCGACCGGGGTCGGCGCGGAGGACGTCCTCGTGGAGACCGCGTCCTTCACCGTCGACCTGGCAGCGAAGAAGGTCACCCGCGACGGCAAGGACGTCCGGCTCACCCCCACGGAGTGGCATCTGCTGGAGGTGCTGGTGCGCAACGCCGGCCGCCTGGTCGGGCAGAAACAGCTCCTCCAGGAGGTGTGGGGGCCCTCGTACGGCACGGAGACGAACTATCTGCGCGTGTACATGGCCCAGCTCCGCCGGAAGCTGGAGGCGGACCCGTCGCATCCGAAGCACTTCATCACCGAGCCGGGGATGGGGTACCGGTTCGAGATGTGAGGGTTTCCAGAAGTGGGGTTCTCGAGAAGTGACGGGGTTGGTGAGGGATCTCCCGCCGGGCAGGGCTACTGGCCTGTCGGTCACCCCCGGTACCCTTCAGACATGAGTGCTGTTCCTCGATCCGACAAGCCGGTGGGCCGGTTCCGGCGCATGCTCGACCGGCTCTCCTCGTCGCAGGAGGACCTGGAGTCCGAGGAGCTGCGAGAGGACGCCGAGACCGCGGGCTGCACCCGCATCGGCGACTGTCACGACCGCGAGGTCGTCACCGTTACTGGTACCTTGCGCACGGTCACCCTCCGTCCGCGCGCGGGCGTGCCCGCCCTGGAGGCCGAGCTGTTCGACGGCTCCGCCGCCCTGGACGTGGTGTGGCTGGGCCGGCGTTCCATCAACGGGATCGAACCGGGACGCAGACTGATCGCGTCCGGCCGGATCTCGATGAGCCGGGGCCGCCGGGTGCTGTTCAACCCGAAGTACGAACTGAGACCCCTCGGTAGGGAGTAGCCGGTGACGTCGCTCGACAAGCCGACCCAGGACACTCAAGCGGACGATGCCCGGGCGGTGACGGAAGCCGCGCTGTTCGAGGCGTTCGGCGGGGTCCGGGGCATGGTCGAGACGGTGGTGCCCGGCCTTCTCTTCGTCACCATCTACACGATCAACAAGGACCTCCACATGTCCGCGATCGCCGCACTCGCGGTGTCGCTGGTCCTCGTGGTGGTCCGCCTGGTGATGAAGGACACCGTCAAGCACGCCTTCAGCGGTGTCTTCGGCGTGGCCTTCGGTGTCGTCTTCGCGATGATGACCGGCAACGCCAAGGACTTCTATCTGCCCGGCATGCTCTACACGCTGGGTCTCGCCCTGGCCTACATCATCACGACCCTGTGCGGTGTGCCGCTGATCGGCCTGATCCTCGGCCCGGTCTTCAAGGAGAACCTCTCCTGGCGCACCCGCAACCCCGGCCGCAAGAAGGCTTACGCCAAGGCCAGCTACGCCTGGGGCCTGATCCTGCTCGCCAAGTGCGCGATCCTCTTCCCGCTGTACTGGTGGGCCGACACCACCCAGCTCGGCTGGGTCCTGGTCGCGCTGAAGATCCCGCCGTTCCTGCTCGCCGTATGGCTGACCTGGGTCTTCCTGGCGAAGGCGCCGGCGCCGATCGATGTGTTCGCCGAGATGGAGGCGGCCGAGGAGGCGGAGAAGGAGCGCGAGGCCGCGGCCCGCGCGGGCGAGTAGACACCGCCCCTCCCGTACCACGAAAGGGCGCCCCGGCCATGCGGCCGGGGCGCCCTTCATCGTCGTAGGGGGACGTCAGTCGGTGTCGTCGCGCCGCACCGACAGCAGGTCCTCCAGCTGCTCCTCGCGCGCCTGCGCGGCCACGAACAGCAGCTCGTCACCCGCCTCCAGAGAGTCGTCCTTGGACGGGGTCAGCACCCGCGTGCCACGGATGATGGTGACCAGGGAGGTGTCCTCGGGCCACTCCACGGCACCGACCTGGGTGCCGGCCAGGGCCGACTCCTCCGGCAGCGTCAGCTCCACGAGGTTGGCGTCGCCGTGGCTGAAGCGCAGCAGCCGGACCAGGTCGCCGACGCTCACCGCCTCCTCCACCAGGGCCGACATCAGGCGCGGGGTGGAGACGGCCACGTCCACACCCCAGGACTCGTTGAACAGCCACTCGTTCTTGGGGTTGTTGACACGGGCGACGACGCGCGGGACGCCGTACTCCGTCTTGGCCAGCAGGGAGACGACCAGATTCACCTTGTCGTCGCCCGTCGCGGCGATCACGACGTTGCAGCGCTGGAGCGCGGCCTCGTCCAGGGACGTGATCTCGCAGGCGTCGGCGAGCAGCCACTCGGCCTGCGGGACGCGCTCGACCGAGATGGCGGTGGGCGCCTTGTCGATCAGCAGGACCTCGTGGCCGTTCTCCAGCAGCTCACCGGCGATCGACCGGCCGACCGCGCCGGCACCGGCAATGGCGACCCTCATCAGTGACCGCCCTCCTTCGGACCCTCGGCGAACGACGCCTCGACCTTCTCGACCTCGTCGGCACGCATCATCACGTGGACCAGGTCCCCCTCCTGGAGCACCGTCTGCGACGTGGGCAGCATCGCCTCGCCGAGCCGGGTCAGAAACGCCACGCGCACGCCCGTCTCCTCCTGGAGGCGGCTGATCTTGTGACCGACCCAGGCGGCCGACGCGTGCACCTCGGCGAGCTGGACGCCGCCGGTGGGGTCGCGCCACAGGGGCTCGGACCCGGAGGGCAGCAGCCGGCGCAGCATCTGGTCCGCGGTCCACCGGACGGTGGCCACGGTCGGGATGCCCAGACGCTGGTAGACCTCGGCGCGGCGGGGGTCGTAGATCCGGGCCGCGACGTTCTCGATGCCGAACATCTCGCGGGCGACGCGCGCGGCGATGATGTTGGAGTTGTCACCGCTGGAGACGGCGGCGAAGGCGCCGGCCTCCTCGATGCCCGCCTCGCGCAGGGTGTCCTGGTCGAAGCCGACGCCGGTGACCCGGCGACCGCCGAAAGAGGAGCCGAGGCGACGGAAGGCCGTGGGGTCCTGGTCGATCACCGCGACCGTGTGCCCCTGTTGCTCCAGGGTCTGCGCGAGAGCGGAACCCACTCTGCCGCAGCCCATGATGACGATGTGCACGACCGTCCTTCCGGTGTCACGAGTTGTTGACTTGGCTTGAACAGGGTCTCAGACCGCCGCCCAAGCTACACACGCACGGTGCTCGGGCGGCACCCCCGTGCACGGGGGTGCCGCCCGAGCTCAGCGACGGCTGATGCTGCGCAGGCTCGCGAGGGTCAGGACGGCGAGGGCGACGAGCGCGGCGGTCGCGCCGATCAGTTCTGCGGCGGAGGACATGGGGGCTCCTGGGCTGCGGGGAGGGGCGGGTTTGTCATATAGGCATAGGGGTGGGCGCGGCGGGGGAACGCCCTGCGGGACGGGGGGCGGATTTCACCCGTGAGGCAGAGGGCGGGGGCGGCCCCGGGCGGAGGGGTGGTCCGACGGCGGCGTCGCCCGGACGGACGGGCGCTTCGGCCGAGGCGTCGCCCGGACGGAGGGGCTTTCGGCGCGGTGTTGCCCGGGGTGTTGCCTGGGGTTGGGCGGGCGGTTCGGGACGGGTGATGAACAGGCGCCGCGGCCGGTTCGGGACGGGTGATGAAACGGGCGCCGCGGGCCGTTCGGGTGGGCCGGTGGGCGGGCGGCTGTTCGAACCCTTACGATGTTCTGTTGTGTCCAAACTGACCGACGTGCCCAAGCGAATTCTGATCGGGCGCGCACTGCGCAGTGACCGGCTCGGAGAAACGCTCCTGCCGAAGCGCATCGCCCTTCCCGTCTTCGCATCCGACCCGCTGTCCTCCGTGGCGTACGCACCAGGAGAGGTACTGCTGGTCCTGTCCATCGCGGGTGTGTCGGCCTACCACTACAGCCCGTGGATCGCCCTCGCGGTCGTCGTGCTGATGTTCACGGTGGTCGCCTCCTACCGGCAGAACGTCCACGCCTACCCCAGCGGCGGCGGCGACTACGAGGTCGCCACCACCAACCTCGGCCCCAAGGCCGGCCTCACCGTCGCCAGCGCCCTGCTCGTCGACTACGTCCTCACCGTCGCCGTCTCCATCTCCTCCGGCATCGAGAACCTCGGCTCCGCCGTCCCGTTCGTCGTCGAGCACAAGGTGTTCTGCGCGATCGCCGTGATCGTGCTCCTGACCCTGATGAACCTGCGCGGGGTGAAGGAGTCCGGCTCGTTCTTCGCGATCCCGACCTACGTGTTCGTCGCCGGTGTCTTCATCATGATCGCCTGGGGCGCGTTCCGCGGCCTGGTGCTGGACGACACCCTCCGGGCGCCGACCGCCGACTACGAGATCAAGCCCGAGCACCAGGGCCTGGCCGGCTTCGCCCTCGTCTTCCTGCTGCTGCGCGCCTTCTCCTCCGGCTGTGCCGCGCTCACCGGCGTGGAGGCCATCTCCAACGGCGTCCCCGCCTTCCGCAAGCCCAAGTCGAAGAACGCCGCGAGCACGCTGGCCGCGATGGGGCTGCTGGCCGTCACCATGTTCTGCGGCATCATCGGCCTCGCCATGGCCTCCAACGTCCGTATGGCCGAGAACCCGGCCGTGGACCTGATCCACAACGGTGTCGCGGTCGGCGCCGACTACGTCCAGAACCCGGTGATCACCCAGGTCGCCGAGGCCGTCTTCGGCAAGGGCAGCTTCTTCTTCATCGTGCTCGCGGCCGCCACCGCCCTGGTGCTGTTCCTGGCGGCCAACACCGCCTACAACGGTTTCCCGGTGCTCGGCTCGATCCTCGCCCAGGACCGCTATCTGCCCCGCCAGCTGCACACCCGCGGCGACCGGCTCGCCTTCTCCAACGGCATCGTGCTGCTCGCCGGCGCGGCCGTGCTGCTGGTGTGGATCTACGGCGCGGACTCCACGCGACTGATCCAGCTCTACATCGTCGGCGTGTTCGTCTCCTTCACGCTCAGCCAGATCGGCATGGTCCGGCACTGGAACCGACACCTGGCCACCGAGCAGGACCTCGCCAAGCGCCGCCACATGATCCGCTCCCGCGCGATCAACACCTTCGGCGCCTTCTTCACCGGCCTGGTGCTGATCGTCGTCCTGCTCACCAAATTCAGCCACGGCGCCTGGGTCGCCCTGCTCGGCATGGTGATCTTCTACGTCACGATGACGGCGATCCGCCGTCACTACGACCACGTCTCCCGGGAGCTCGCGGCCCCCGAGGGCCCGAGCGACGACAGCGTCCGGCCCTCCCGCGTCCACTCCGTGGTCCTGATCTCCAAGATCCACCGCCCCGCCCTGCGCGCCCTCGCCTACGCCAAGCTGATGCGCTCCGACACCCTGGAGGCGCTCACCGTCAACGTCGACTCCAACGAGACCAAGGCGTTGCGCGAGGAGTGGGAGCGGCGCGGCATCGACGTACCGCTGAAGGTCCTCGACTCGCCGTACCGCGAGATCACCCGGCCGGTCATCGAGTACGTCAAGAGCCTGCGCCGGGAGTCGCCGCGGGACGCCGTGTCCGTGATCATCCCGGAGTACGTCGTCGGCCACTGGTACGAGCACCTGCTGCACAACCAGAGCGCCCTGCGTCTGAAGGGCCGGCTGCTCTTCACACCCGGCATCATGGTCACCTCCGTCCCCTACCAGCTCGAGTCCTCCGAGGCGGCCAAGCAGCGCGCCCGCAAGCGGTCGGAGTGGAGCGCGCCGGGCTCGGTGCGCAGGGGTCCCGCGCAGGAGCGGCCCAAGGAGCCGACCGGCAAGGAATGAGGGGTTCCGGGGCGGCTCGGACGCCGCTCCGGACGACGTAAACTGGTGGGCTGTTGTCCCGGGTCAGCGGGCTGCCGCCGTCCCGCCGTACCTTTCCCGATCTGGAGTCACCCGCCATGCAGGCAGAACCGAAGAAGTCGCTGGTGGGCGAGGCGTACGAAGTCGAGGTGGGACCCGTCGCGCACGGCGGGCACTGCATCGCCCGTACGTCCGAGGGACAGGTGCTGTTCGTACGGCACGCGCTGCCCGGCGAGCGGGTCGTCGCCCGGGTGACCGAGGGCGAGGAGGGCGACCGCTTCCTGCGCGCGGACGCGGTCGAGGTGCTGTCGGCGTCCAAGGACCGGGTCGAGGCGCCCTGCCCCTACGCCGGTCCCGGCCGCTGCGGAGGCTGCGACTGGCAGCACGCCAAGCCGGGCGCTCAGCGCCGCTTCAAGGGCGAGGTGATCGCCGAGCAGCTCCAGCGGCTCGCGGGCCTCACCCCGGAGGAGGTCGGCTGGGACGGCACGGTGATGCCGGCCGAGGGCGACAAGCTGCCCGCCGGGCAGGTGCCGCAGTGGCGCACGCGGGTGCAGTACGCCGTGGACGCCGATGGCAACGCGGGTCTGCGCCGCCACCGTTCGCACGAGGTCGAGCCCATCGACCACTGCATGATCGCCGCCGAGGGAGTCAGCGAGCTGGGCGTGGAGCAGCGCGACTGGATCGGCATGGAGACGGTGGAGGCCATCGCGGCCACGGGCTCCCAGGACCGCCAGGTGATCCTCACGCCACGGCCGGGCGGCCGTCTGCCCCTGGTCGAGCTGGACAAGCCGGTCTCCGTGATGCGGGTCGACGAGAAGGACGGCGGCATCCACCGCGTCCACGGGCGCCCCTTCGTCCGCGAGCGCGCGGACGGCCGCACCCACCGGGTCGGCAGCGGCGGCTTCTGGCAGGTCCACCCGAAGGCCGCCGACACCCTGGTGACGGCGGTCATGCAGGGCCTGCTGCCGCGCAAGGGCGACATGTGCCTCGACCTGTACTGCGGCGTGGGCCTCTTCGCCGGCGCCCTCGCCGACCGCGTCGGCGAGAAGGGCGCGGTCCTCGGCATCGAGTCCGGCAAGCGCGCGGTGGAGGACGCCCGCCACAACCTGGCCGACTTCCCGCGCGTCCGCGTCGAGCAGGGCAAGGTCGACGCGATCCTGCCCCGCACCGGGATCACCGACGTCGACCTCATCGTCCTGGACCCGCCCCGCGCGGGAGCCGGCCGCAAGACGGTCGCCCAGCTCGCGGAACTCGGCGCCCGCCGCATCGCGTACGTGGCATGCGACCCGGCCGCGCTGGCGCGTGACATCGCGTATTTCCGGGAGGGCGGGTACCGGGTGCGGATGCTTCGGGCGTTCGATCTGTTTCCGATGACGCATCACGTGGAGTGTGTCGCCATCCTCGAACCGGCCGTAAAGGGCTCCTGACCTGCGGTTTTGCCCGTGCGCATTATGTGCGGTGTGGAGCCCGGTTGCCGGCCAACTCCCAGACTCGTCGGCGGACTTCGGAACGTGCGACGCGGACGGCGGTCAGCGCCTTCTCGCCCGAGGCGGCAAGGGTGTCGATCAGAGGGGAGACCGTTGGGTCGGAGGCGACTGGCCCGAACACGGCCGGCTCGGACCGCAGCAGTGCACGGTCGGCGAGGCAGTCCCCGCCGAGTGCGACCGCCAGTGCGAGGTCCGCGAGTATCTTGCCGGGGTCGTGGACGGCCCGCGGCTTCCGCCACGGGGTCAGGACACGAGGCCGTCGACCGCGTCCTGTCTGACCGGCGCATCCTCGTCGCGTACTCCATGGGCACCGGCAAGACCGTGCTCACCATCGCAGCACTCGAAGAACTCTTCGGCCAGGGAGACATCCGCCGGTGCGTGATCATGGTGCCCTCCAGCGATCGTTCAGGCCGGCGGGGCGACAGACGTCTCTGCTGGTCAAACACAGAAAGCAGGTGCGGCATGAACAGGTTCCACAACGGTGCGGCGGCCAACGAGATGACGGGAGTTCGGTGGGTGAAGGCGAGCGCGAGCGATGCATTGAACGACTGCGTCGAACTTGCCCGGCTCGGTGAAGATGAGATCGCGATGCGCAATTCCCGGTTCCCCAGCGGACAGGCTCTCATGTTCACACGTTCGGAGATCGCGGCGTTCCTCGACGGAGCGACCAGGGGAGAGTTCAACGCGATGCCTGTCTGAAAAGGACCGGCCAACACTTGCCCCAACCTCAGTCGCGTACGACACCGTTAGCGCCCACCAGAAAGACGATTTTGGCCGACCAGCCGACTGTGACAGCGCTGCCCCAGCCGGGAGGGATCCTGGCGTGGCCTCAGACGACGTCGATCGGGGAACCCCGCCTGAGAGGCGGCCGAGTTACTCTGGTTTCCAGGATTTCCGCATTCGCTGCGTCGACACAATACGTCACTCACAGCGACGGGACACACGAGACGACCCGAGTGAAGACCTGTTCCTTAATGATACCGATTATCAATTCATTCCCGCCCCTCGCTCCCCCCTGGAGCGCCCGTGACCGCAATGCATGCCCGAGCAATCGCTCTCTTCGCCTGCCTTGCCCTCTCGGCACTGGCCCTGACTTCCTGTGACCCGAGCCCCACCGGCACGCCCAAGAAGCCATCGGTAGCCACATCCGCTGCGGACGTAGGCGGCATGGACGCACTGATCGCCGCCGCTAAACAGGAGGGCAAGCTCAATCTGATGGGGCTCCCACGCGACTGGGCCGGCTACGGAGCTCTGGTCGATCGCTTCGAGAAGAAATACGGGATCAATGTGAGGGTCGAGAACCCGTGGTGGGCTACAGTCTCGGACCAGATTAACGGTGTGAAGAGCCGGAAAGGGCAGGCCAACGCCCTCGACGTGATCGGAGCCGATGACGCGTCCATGCGGGCGGCAGCTCGTCAGCAGCTACTAGCTCCGTACAGGGTCGCCGCGTACAACGTGATCCCGAATAACCAGAAGGACCCGAATGCCCGCTGGTCTAACAGCTATGGCGGCTACATCTCCATCGGCTGCGACGCCACCCGCGTCGAGGAGTGTCCCCAGACTTTCGCCGATCTGCTGAAGCCTCGGTACAAAGGTAAAGTCTCGGTCACCGACCCCACCAGATGGGTTCCCGGGTTCGCCACTGTTTACGCAGCGGCCCTCGCGAACAACGGCTCGTTCGACGACATCAACCCCGGTCTTGACTTCTTCGCCAAGCTCAAGAAAGTGGGTAACGTTAATTCTATCCCGCAATCCGTAGCCACGATCGAAAACGGTCAGACACCCATCTCAATCGGCTTCGATTTCGCAAATCTGACCTACACCGACGAGCTGCGCAGTAAGGGCGTGAAATGGCAGGTCTCCATCCCCTTCGACGGCAGCTTCGCCCAGTACTATGCGCAGGGAATCAATAAGGACGCCCCGCACCCAGCGGCCGCGCGCCTGTGGCTGGAGTGGCTCCTCAGTCCCGAGGGCCAGAACCTCCGGCTCGACGGTTACGCTCGCCCGGTGCTGATGGACGTTATGGAGAAGAACGGCACCCTCGATAAGGTCGCCGCATCAAAGCTGCCGACTGTTGAGGGCACGCCCGAGTTTCCCACAGACGCGCAGATCAAAAAGGCCAAAGCAGCGATCATTCAAGACTGGGTGAAGACCCAGAGCTGATGCGTTCTCAGCCAGCGAGATGAGCTGATCGCCTGCGTACGCAGGGCAATGCGTTCTCGCTGTGAATCGGAGCATGGCGGTTACGTGCACGGTGCAGACCTTCAAGACGGCGGACCTCGCGGCGGCCGTGTCCGGCCCCGGAGGTGCGTGCCTGCAGCGGAATCTGCTTCCAGGGCAGGCGCCGCAGCTGCTTGCGCAGCTTCCGTCATGTTCGACGTCACCCATGGCCAGAAGGACCCCCGACGCCGGGAACATCATCCGCGGTTGACGTCCCCCGCTGGCGACTCGTGGGAGGGGGCCGGGCAGCTGCCCGGCCCCCTCCCACGTTGCTCTGCCGTCAAGAGCTGTCCGGCCCGCCTTGCCGAGGGGTGGGGCTCCCCGCAACTCACACGCCGGTCCCGCTCCTGATCCGCGCCTTCTCGAACTCGGACACCGGGTCGCCTCCGACGCTCCAGGGCCAGGCCGCGACCGTACCGTTGATCGCCTCGAAGACCGGACGGGCCTCGCCGCGCCGCTCGGCGGCCGTCAGCGCGTAAGCCAGCAGGTTCAGGTCCGCGAGGGCCGCCGCGTGGTGGAAGAAGCCGGGCTGGGCCCAGGTGTGCGCCGCACGGTCGAGGGCCTGGGCGGCCGATGCGTGGGACCAGTGGTTGCGTGCCATCAGCGCCTCGACTCCGCCCAGGGTGAGGACGGAGTGGTACTGCAGAACCTGGGCGGTGAGTTCGGTGGCCGCGCAGGGCGCGTCAGTGGGTGTGCGGGCGCGGACCGCGTCGACGAAGTCGAGAACCTGCATGCGCGAGCCCATCTCCTCCGGCCCCAGATAGCGCAGCATGCTCAGGTACGCCTCGCGGTTCCAGCGGTCGCGGGTCAGTACCTCGTTCCACAGACCGAACACCTCCGGCTGACTGCGGCGCTCCAGCCGTGACAGATCCAGCAGGACCACCCAGGGAGTGGGGTCCTCCGGCGCCAGTTCGGCGGCGCGCAGACAGCTGTCGGCGATGTCGGCCGCGTCCTCCAGGCGCCCGCGGGAGCGTCCGCGTTCGAGCTGCGCCCATGCGGAGAGGACGAGCGCCCTCGCGTTGCGCGGCTCACGAGCGGCCCAGGCACGGGGCCCGTGCGATTCGGACAGGTGGTACGCCAGCACGGAGAGCCGGTGGGCGCGGCGGTCCCAGTCGGCCCGGCTCTGGTCCAGGAAGCGGGATACCTGGGCCATGTACAGGTCCGTCGTCCCGATCGCGCCCCCACCTGCCGTCGCCTGGAGGGACTTCAGCAGCCGACTGAGGGCAGCGTCGTCGAGCTCCGGGGCGAGACGTGCCCGTCTGCGGCGACTTGAAAGAAATGCCATGCACGGAGGCTAGGGGTTACGAGTCGTGACGCAAGGTGTGCGCCGAGATCGTTACCGATTACACCCTGAAATCTAGTCGTTACCTGCCGATACGGTGAGGCGAATGCATTCGGCGCCCAGATGGCCAGGAACGGCGTGGTCGCGTGGGTGAGGGTGGTGTGCGGCGCCGCCACGGTGATCCGCTTGGCGCACGACCGGCAAGCAGCGCACCGGCCGCGGCCTCGGCGGTGTCCGCGCGGGCGGCCGGGTCGGGCCGGGGGAAGGAAGCGCCGGTCGGCCGCCGTCAGGACCATCTGCCTGCCGCCGCGGTCGAAGAGCGTCATCCCCAAGGACCTTTCCAGGCTGCGCAGTTGGCGTGGCAGCGAGGGCTGGGCGGCGCGGACCGCCCCCGGCAGCCCTGGTGACGGGACCGGTCTCCACGATGGTCGGGAAGCAGCGCGCCAGTCGGACTTCCATGGTGGTGGTCCCTCGGGAGGCGAAGGGGGCGAGGGCCTGCATGCCTCAAAGGCATGATAATCAACCCTTCCAAGTATTTGAGGCTATGGCTGACTGGGCGCATTCTTGTTTCACCGGAATTCTTGGTTATCGGCGCCCCAATCTCCGTCGACTTCTCCGGGTGAAAAGCTCCCTTCGATTGGCTGGTGTTTCCGCATGGCCCGCCCCCTGCCCTTGATCCTCGCCCAGGCGCCCGGCCGCCCGGCCGACGACCTCGCAGGCTTTGCCAGCGACGTGGAGCGGCGCGTGAAACTGCACGCACGCGGCGCCCTCGTCGTCTACCCCGAACTGCACCTCGGCGAGAGCGCCCCCGGCGTCCCGGCCGACCCGGAGGAGGGGGCTGAGCCGCTCGACGGCAAACGCGATGTGGCCTTCGCCGAGCTCGCGGGGGATCTGGGCATCTGGCTGGTACCCGGCAGCGTCTACGAGCGAGGCACCGGCGACCGCGTCCACAACACGACACCGGTCTATTCACCACAGGGTGAGCGCCTCGCCGCGTACCGCAAGATCTGCCCGTGGCGTCCGTACGAGACGACCGCGCCCGGCAACCGGTTCGAGGTCGTCGACCTCGCCGGGGTCGGCCGCATCGGACTGTCCATCTGCTACGACGCCTGGTTCCCGGAGATCTCCCGCCATCTGGCCTGGATGGGCGCGGAGCTGATCGTCAACGTCGTCCGCACGTCGACGAGCGACCGCGCGCAGGAACTCGTCCTCAACCGCGCCAACGCCATCACCAATCAGGTCTTCGTCGCCAGCGTCAATTCCGCTGCCCCCTCCGGGATCGGCCGCAGCCTCGTCATCGATCCACAGGGCACGGTGCGCGCCGAAACCGTCGATGCCGGCGACTCCACCCTCACCGACGTCATCGACCTCGACGAGGTCAGCAACGTCCGCCGCTACGGCACCGCCGGTCTCAACCGGATCTGGGGCCAATTCCGCCCCGGCGACCCAGCCCTCGAGCTCCCGCTGTACGGGGGCCGCATCGACCCCGCCATCTGGAACGCCGCCCACATCGCCGAGGAGCCACCACGATGAACAGCGCGACAACTGGGAACAGCATGAGACTGAAGGGCGACCTGAGCCTCTTCTCCGTCGTCCTGTTCGGCCTGGCCTACATCTCCCCTGGCATCGTCGTCACGGTCTTCGGCGTGGTCGCCGCCTCCAGCGGCGGCGTGGCCCCGACCGCGTTCGCCGTCGCCACCCTCGCGATGCTGCTCACCGGGCTGAGTTACGCGAAGATGGCGCGCGCCGTGCCCGGCTCGGGGTCGGTCTACACCTACGCCCGCAAGATGCTCGACAGCCGCATCGGTTTCCTGTCCGGCTGGGCGATGCTGCTCGACTACTTCTTCATCCCGATGGTCGGCTGGCTGATCACGGCGATCTACTTCCACGCCCAGTTCCCTCAGATACCCAAGTGGGTCTGGCTGATCGTCTCGGTGGGCATCACCACCGGCATCAACGTCTTCGGTATGAAGCTCGCGGACCGCGTCAACAAGGTCCTGATGTTCATTGCTCTGGGGTCGCTGGCCCTCTTCGCCACCCTGTGTGTCGTCTTCCTCGGCGAGCACGGCTCGTCCGCCCCCGCCTCGGACGCTCTGTGGAACTCCGGCACATCCATCGGCGCGGTCACTGCGGCCGCTGCTATCGCCGCTTACTCCTTCCTCGGCTTCGACGCCGTCTCCACGCTGGGCGAGGAGGCCAGGGGCGGGGCGAGGACGATCGGCCGCGGCATCATCGGCTGCGTCATCGCCGCCGGAGCGATCTTCATCGTGCTGTCCTTTGTTATGCAACTGGTTCATCCCGGCGCGGAGTTCGCCGACGTCGACGCGGCCGCCTACCACCTGAAGGTCCAGGTCGGCGGCGAGACGTACGCCGAGATCATCAACTTCGTCACCATCGCCGGATCCATCGCCTCCTGTATCGCCCTGCAAGCCTCCGCCGCCCGCCTCATGTACGTGATGGGACGCGACGGTGTACTGCCCAAGGCCGTCTTCGGCAACCTGTCGGGAAAGACCTGCACGCCCGTCCTGAACCTGCTGCTGACCGCGGCCGCCGGTGTCATCGCCGTGAGACTCGACCTGACCACAGCCGCCTCATTCATCAACTTCGGCGCCTTCCTCGGCTTCGCCGTGGTGAACGTCTGCGTGATCGCCCACCTGGTCCGAGAGCGCCGGCACGGCCGCACCCCCAACCTCTTCTCGTACCTGGTGATGCCGGCCATCGGCGTCGGCGTCTCCCTCTACCTGCTCACGAGGCTCGATGACGCCGCACTCAAGATCGGCGGCGTCTGGCTGGCGATCGGCGTCGTCTACCTGGCCGTCCTGACCAAGGGCTTCCGCCGACCCGCACCGGAGATGACCTTCGACGACGACACCGCGGCCACGGACGGAGTCACCGCGTAGCTCCGGTCCCGACGCGAGGAGACGAAGATGCCCACGACAACTGCTGAACTGGTGGATGACCGGAGCCTCGGAGACCTGTTGATCCACCGTGATGTGGTGCTCGACGGACTCGACACTCCGCAGCGCGCCGCCCGTACCGTCCTGGCCGACGTCCTGGACGGCAAGACGGAGGATCAGCTCTTCGACGCCATGCTGGTGGCCAGCGAGCTCATCGCCAACGCCATCCAGCACAGCAGCGGTGCGGTCCTCATAAGGGTTGAGGTCTACGAGTTCGGTGCGGCATTGGGCGTCGTCGACCGCGGGTCCGACATCGCTGCCGTCCCTGTCCGACCTTCGAACTCATCTGTCGAAGAAGGGACGGTGGCTGCAAGCGGGCGCGGCCTGTTCATCGTGGACAGCCTCGCCAGTGCCTGGTCGGTCGAGGAGACCGAGGACGGAAAGATCGTCATCGCCGTACTCACCCTTCCGGCAGGCCCTCGTCGATGACCGCTCGCGACCTCACGCGACGCCGTCTCGGCCGACGGCTCCTCGCCCACCCGCTCGGCGTCAACTGCGGAGCCGTCGGACTGTCACAGGGCACTGAGTCAGAGACGGACTACGGGCGCTTCCTCGATGGCCTGCGCCGCGCCGTCGGACTCGGTGTCAACCTCCTGGTCGCCGCTGACTCCTACGGCGCATGCCGAGCTGAAAGCATGCCGGGCCGACTCTTGCGCGAGTACCCGAACAGCGGCCTTCTCGTCAGCGGCGAGGCCGGGCGAATCCGCGGCTCGGCACAGCATGCGTACGCCTGCCGGCACATTCACCATCAGTTCCAGCAGACGCAGGAGAACCCCTGCGTGGAGGAGCTGGACCTCTACGTCCTGGATTCCGGGACATAGGTCCGCAGGACCGATACCCGGGCACCGCGATCGACCAGATGCCGACGGTACCGGCAGCCCGCCACGGGTCGAGGCGCCGCCGTCTGCGGTGAGTCGGCGACCAGGCGGGTGCGCATGTGACCGGCGAGGGACCAGCCGACGACGACCCTGCGGCTGAGGCACTCCAGAACGGTCGCCAGACGGAGGAACTCCCCGCCCGCGAGCGGGAGATACGGGATGTCGTCCATGTATGTCGCCCCGGCTCGGTGACGGTGAGGTCCCGCTGGAACAGGTCCGGAACCTGTGAGGCTGCCGGGTCCGCGCCGGTGGTGCGGAGGCATCTACGCGGGCGGATGCCGGTGACGGAGAACGTCCGCATGACGCGGCGACCCGCTTCTCGTTGACCCGCAGGCCCTTCTCGCCGAGCTCGGCGGTCACCCGTGGGGAGCCGTGGGCGCCGCGGACTCGCCGTGGACTTCGCGGATCCGCTCGGCCAGGAGCCGGTCCTCGCTCTGCCGGGACGCCCTCGCGCTGCCGGAGAGCCACTTGTAGGAGCGGGACCGGTTCAGGTCCAGGACTCGCGAAGCCGCTGCACACCGCAGGCGTCCCGGTGGCCGGCGACGAACTGGAAGCGACTCAACCACTTGGTCTCCCCGGCGGAAGAACTTGGCCGCCCTGCGGAGTATGTCCCGCTCGGTCGCCGGCTTTTGCTCACTCGCCTGGAGCGCGGCCACCCGAGCCTCCAACTGCCGGATCCGCTCGTCCGGATCGGTGGACGATGCCGTCTGCCCGGCCCGGCCCGGCCGGCGTCCCGGCCGCGGACGGGGCAACGGCGGCGGCCCCGCGGCGTTCCCGGTGACGAGCACGAGGAACGGATCGGCGTCATCCATCGGTCAGCTGCTGGATGGCCTTGAGTTCCTGACCCGCTGCGTCCTCGGTCACCAGATGTCGCGCCGCTCTTGCGGCGGCTCGACTGTGTGCCCACGTAGAGGCGCCCCAGCCTCGGGGGAGAGACTGGGGCGCTGCTCGGACTGCCAGGTCGCACTCACCGAGCCGGCGTTCCTCGGTCTACAGGTCGTCGTAGTGGCACAGGCGCCCCGCTCGCCGCCCCCTATGCGGGTCTTCGCGGCCAGGACCGGAGTTCAGGCCGCGCAGCGCGACCAGCTCGGTGACGCACCGGCGCCGTACGCATCCGGCGACAGCGCCGCAAGAAGGCACCCGCGGCCAGGTCCCTGGTTCTGACTCCCCGGCGCTGTCGTCGCCGCTGGTCCGAGCCCGGCGTCCGCCCCTTGACCGGATGTGTTCAGTCAGTACACGCGGACAGTGGCGTCGTCGATCAGGAAGGAACTCTGCAGACGGTTGTCCTCCGCGCCAGTGAATCGCAGCGTGACCGATGTGCCGCGATACGGCGTGAGGTCGAACGTGTGTGACTGGTAGTCCCCGGTCTCGTCGAGGTTGCTCCAGTTCGCGAGGCGAGTGGCGGTGCCGTCCTTGACGGCGTCGAGCCGAAGCGTGTCAGAGGCGGTCGGCTGGGTCTCGGCGGTGTCGATGCGCAGGTGGAAGGTCAGGGTCGCGGTCGTACAGTTGGCGGGGATGGTCACGGTCTGGGCCAGCGTCTCGGTCCTGGCGCGGCCGAAGCCGTTGAGCCATGCCTTCCAGCTGTCGGCGTGAGCCGGGTAGGAGGAGGTGCGGTTGTCCACGACTCCCGGCGAGGCGGTCCACGGTGTCGGGGTGCCGGTTTCGAAGCCCGGGTTGCCGAGCAGTTGTGCCGGTGTGCCGACGCCTCCGCCGCCGTCGGAGGCCATGGGGGCGAGCTTGTTGGACTCGGACACTGCCGCGTTCCAGGAGAATTCGTGGTTGTCGCTGAAGTAGTAGTACGTGGAGCCGTTGGGCATCATCGCGATGGTGATGCCTCCGTATCCGGACATGAACGGTACGTGGAACGGCTGGGTGAAGGCGGGGTTGTCCGCGGCCGTGAACTCCTGGCCCCAGAAGCCGTTCTGGTAGCGCATCGGTGCGCTGCCCGTGGTGGTGGCGCCGCGTTCTGACGGGTTCTGCTGCATGGAGTCGGCCAGCAGGCCCGGGTGCAGCACCTGGGTGCCGGCCACCGCGCCGGCATCGTTGTTCAGGAACTTGGCGAACTTGGCGACATCGTCCTTGGTCCAGAACATCCCGTACCCGCCGAAGGGGACGCCGTCCGCGCTGTTGTCCGTACGGGAGGAGACGCGGGCGTCCGGGCTGATGCCGATCGGGGTGAGGACCTCGTCGCGGAGCATGTGGAACAGGTCCGCGCCGGAACCGGCACGGTTCTGCAGGTAGTTGTTCATGGCGCGGGCTGCCAGGAAGGTGTCGGAGGTGTGGTAGACCCACTTGCTGCCCGGGGTGACCTTGCGACGGAAGGACAGCGCCTTGTCCATCTTGGTGGCGTAGGGCTCGGCGAGGAAGAAGTCGGTCATGGTGCCGCCCGCCTCGTCGACCTCGAAGCCCGCCGAGGTGTAGTTGCCGGTGGTCATGTCCAGGGCGTGGTCGACGGTGACATTCGACCAGGCGCTCTTCCCGGCGGCTTCCGGTATCAGGTCGGTCAGGCGCTGGTCCGCGACACCGGTGCCGTAGCGCTGGGCGAGCCGGAGCAGGGCGGTGCCGGCGAAGGCGGACTTGGCGGTGGAGTAGGAGGGCAGCAGCATCTGCCCGCAGAACGGGTACTGGCCCTGCCTGGTCTGGCAGCCGCCGACGTAGTTCACACCGTCGAAGTAGAAGCCGTAGGTGCTCAGCGCGGTGGGGGTGATCCCCGCGCCGAACTTCGAGGTGTCCACGCCAGCGCCGGGGTGGTCGGTGGCGAGCTGCGCGATGGGCTTGGTGGGCAGCCGGCCGGCGACCTCGGCCGCGTAGGCGTCGCGGGCGGCTTCGCCGCCGGTGACGGTGCCCGGCTGGTAGGTGGCGCCCACCTGGCCCCACATGTCGAACTGGAGGTAGGCGCAGGTTTCCGCGGTGACCTGGTAGCGGACCTGGGAGATGGAGGATGCGTCGAAGAGGAAGGAGAGCACCCCGTTGTGCACGCAGTTGGCGTTCCGTTCGACCAGTGCGAAGGGCAGCGCGGCGCGCGTGCGGCCGCCGTCGCCGTCCTCCTGCCAGGCCCGGCCCGCTCCCACGGCGAGGTTCCAGGCGGTGTTCCCGGTGTAGCGCAGCCCGCGCACGGTGGGGATGAGGTGGCTGCCGTTCTGTACGAGGGTGGCGCTGAACGGGGGGAGGTGTTTGGTGGCCTCGGTGCTGGAGTAGAAGTAGGGGTCCTTCAGCTTGCGGTAGCCGCCGGCCGTGGCGGTGCCGTTGAGGGTCAGAGTGCCTTCGAAGGTGTGTGCGGGCGGGGCCGCCTCGGCGGGCAGGGCGAAGGCGCTGTCCACGACGGTGTCGGTGGGGGTGGCGCTGGAGAGCTGAGCCGCGGTGAGGACCGTACGGGGCACGGCGCCGCTGCCGGTCAGCGGGTCGCCCGGCACGGGGGCCGCGCTTTCGGCGAGCGCGGGGGATGGAGCCGTGAACACGCCGGCGAGCAGCACAGTGAGCAGTGCCGTGGCCGTCGCAAGACATCGCATACCGCGTGGGCGGCGGGTGGGCGGTCTGGAGGTCATGGATGTCCCTCTTCCGGGCGGGGTCTGTTGTTGCGGCATGGTGGGTGCGCCCAGCGAGAGCTGTCCAATGCCTGTCAGGACTGGCCACGGTGTCTCAAAAGCATCGGGGCAGGTTCTCCGGCGGAGTGCACCGCATCGCTGGGGTCGATAGACGAGAAGCCAGGTCTGCGTGAACGTGCCGAGAACGCCACAGCTGACCTGCCCCCCAGGTCCGATGCTGCTCGAGTCGCCGGGTCCAGCTGTCCGGGCAAGAGCACGCTCGCCCACGGCGGCGGCGAGCGGCTGGGGCGGCTCGCCGTGCATGTCTTCGACGAGCCCGGTGTACCGGAAGGCGCCGGTCGCCGGTGGCGCAACCGCATGACCGAGAGGCGGGTGCGTCGTGTGCTGGAGTACCAGGACCGGGGAGTCGACCGCCTGAGCAGGCTCACCGTGCGAGGGTCGCGGGGGACGTTCCGGTGGTTGATGCCCTCCTCTGCTGGGCCGCCTGGCAGGGCAAGCAGGCGGAGGATTCCCGATGCGGACCGACGCCGTCATCGACGAGGCCGGCCCCGTACGGCCCGGCACCGCTGGACGGGATGGAGCGCCGACGACCGGCGATGACGCACCTACCTGCTCGACACCGCGAACGAGCGCGTGCCGGAATCAGTGGATCAGGTCGAGCGATGGGTCTGCGAACAGTGCGCCGCGTTCCGGCCCGGCTGTGTCTCCTGTCGCGGGGCCGGCCGGACCAGACACCGTTCCGAGTCGGCTACGACCCCTGAACGGCTTTCGCACCAGACCGGCCCGGTTCCAGCAGGTTCAGCTCTCCGCTGCCTGCGGCCCGTACTGCTCGACGCAGAAGCGGGCCAGGCCGACGGCGAAGGACTCGATCGTGCGCAGCGCGTAGTGGCCGGCGTCCCAGGCCGCGTGCAGCCGGATCTGCAGGGGCTCCCCGTGCTGGTCGAGGATCAGCAGCGGGTGCAGCCCGAAGCGGGGGTCGTCGGAGACGACGGCGATGCCGTGACCGGAGGCGGTCATCGCCTGGGCGACCTGCGGAGTGTCGCACTCCAGGACGATGTCGAGGGAACTGCCCGCGTCCTGTACCGCCTGGTCCAGGATGCGGCGGGTGCCGTGCGCGAGGGTGAGGACGATCAGCGGCTCACCGGTCAACTCCTGGATGGTGATCCGGTCCCGGCCTGCCCAGGGGTGTGAGGGCGGGACGTAGGCCCACAGCGGCAGCCGGGCTACGGGCAGCCCGGCGTAGCGGCTGCGTGGCGGGGCTGAGGAGATCGCCACGTCGGCACCCCGGGTGAGGGCCTGGTAGGCGCGTACCGGGTTCTCCGCCTGCACCGTGACCAGGGGGTCCTCTGGACCCCAGGTGGCCAGGAACGGGGCGATCACATCGGTGATGGTGGTGGCGGGGGCCGCCACGGTGATCCGCATCGCCCGCCCGGACGCCAGCGAGCTGGCGGCGGCGAGGGCGGTGTCGGCGCGGGTTACCAAGTCCCGGGCGAGAGGCAGGAATCGCCGGCCGGCCGCCGTGAGTTCCATCCGTTTGCCCGTGCGGTCGAACAGTGTCACTCCCAAGGACGCCTCAAGTCCGCGCAGTTGGCGGGAGAGCGAGGGCTGGGCGACATGGACTTCCGCTGCCGCCCTGGTCGCCGAGCCGCTCTCGACGACCGCCAGGAAGTAGCGCAGCACTCTCAGCTCCACAGCGAACCTCCTAACCATGCCTCACAGGCATGAAAGTCAACCCCATCAAGTATTTGAGGTTATAACTCACCGGGCCCATTGTTGTCTCACTTCGAACAGCCGGCGAATGTGCCTTCCCCGAGGAGCGAACTCATGGCCACGTCCCGAAGAACACAGGCCGCCGCTCTGGTGACCTGCTGTCTGCTCGCGTCCGCCTGTAGCGGTACCGACAGCGACACCGACAGCGGCACCGGGCAGATCCTCAATGTGGCAACCACCGCCGAGGTGACGACCTGGAATCCGGTGAAGTCCTTCTCCACCGAGGTCTACTACCTCAGCAACGTCTACGAGCCGCTGCTGTGGATGAACCCGCCCGGCTCGAAGGAACGCTTCCGTCCCGCCCTCGCCGAGCGCTGGGCGTCCTCCGCCGACGCCAGGACGTGGACTTTCCATCTGCGCGAGGGGGTCACCTTTCACGACGGCGAGCCGATGAACGCCGCGGCGGTCAAGGCGTCCCTGGAAGCCTCCGCCAAGGACGGCGGCGCAGCCTTCATCTGGTCGGCGCTGGACACCATCGAGACACCGGACGAGCACACGGTCGTGCTCAAGCTGAAGAGCGCCGCCCCGGTCGACATGATCGCCTCGTCCATGTACGGGGCGTGGATCGTCAGCCCCAAGGCCCTGGCCAGGGGCGAGGACTACTTCGCCAAGGGCGTTGACGCAGGCACCGGCCCGTACCGGGTCTCGGAGTACCAGGCCAAGAAGAGGGTCGTCCTCAAGGCGTACGACAAGTACTGGGGCGGCTGGAAGGGCGAGCGCTACCGCACGGTCGTCGCCAGGATCACCGCCGAGCCGACCGCGCAGCAGCAGATGCTCCAGTCCGGCCAGGTCGACTACGCCGCCTCGCTGCCACTGGAGAACGTCGCCCAGTTCAAGACGGACAAGCGCTACACCGTCACCGAGTGTCCCACCTTCCAGAACCACCTGGCCTTCTTCAACACCACCAAGGGCCCGCTGAAGAACGTGAAGCTACGCCGGGCGCTGGCGCAGGCCATCCCGTACGACGACATCGTCAAGGTGGGCACCGAAGGCTTCGGCGCCCGCGCTCGCGGCCCCGTACCGGCCGGCGCCTTCCCTCACGACGAGCAGCTGCCGCAGACGCCGTACGACCTGGAGGCCGCCCGTCGGCTGCTCACAGAGGCCGGCTACGAGGGCGGCAAGGGCCTGAAGCTGACCCTCAGCTATGCGGCGGAGAACCCACAGCAGGCCAAGTACGCCCCGCTGATCAAGGACTCCTTCGCCAAGGTCGGTGTGTCGGTCGAGCTGCAGCCGATCCTGTTCAACCAGCAGTGGGAGAAGGCCAAGGCGGACCCGGCCAAGGCGCAGGACATCTTCCTGCTGATGTACTGGCCGACCTATTCCGACGCGGGCTCGGACAACCTGGTCTCGCTCTTCCGCAGCAGCGACGAGCCGTTCTTCAACCTCAGTTACTGGAAGGACGCCACGTACGACAAGCTCGTCGACGAGGCCGGCACCCACACCGCCACCGACCAGGACAAGGCCGCCGAGCTGTACGGCAAGGCGCAGCGTCGGCTGCTGGAGCAGGCCCCCGGCGCGTTCCTCTACGACATGCGCACCCCCGTCGTGATGAACAGCGAGGTCAAGGGCTTCGCCTGCAACCCGAACTACTCCTTCTCCATCCCCTTCCACCAGCTGCGCCGCGGAGCCAGCTGATGCCGCGCTTCCTGCTGCGCCGGCTGCGCGGCTCCCTGCTCGTCCTGCTCGGGGTCAGCGCGATCACCTTCGTCCTTGCCCGGGTGATCCCCTCCAACCCCGCCCTCACCTACGTCGGTGCCAAGGCGACGCCCGAGGAGGTCGAACGGGTGACACACGTCCTCGGCCTCGACCAGCCGCTGCCGGTGCAGTACCTGTCGTATCTGCGCAATGTGCTGACCGGGGACTGGGGCACCTCCATCGCCACCAAGCAGCCGGTCCTCGGCGAGCTCGGCGACCGGCTGCCCGCCACCCTCGAACTCGTCGGCGCCGCCATGGCGGTGGCGCTGGTGCTGGGCATCACGCTCGGCTGCATAGCCGCGGTGCGGCCCGGCAGGCTGATCGACCAGGCGGTGCGGCTGCTGTCCATCGCGGGCGTATCGGTGCCCGCCTTCTGGCTCGGGCTGCTGCTCCAGCTGCTGGTCTTCGGCCGCCTGGGACTGCTGCCGCCCACCGGACGCATTGACAGCGACCTGGAGTTCACCGCGCCGATCCACTCGATCACCGGACTGAACACGGTGGACGCGCTCCTCACCGGCAACGGTGCGGCGCTGGCCAGCGCCTCGGCGCACCTGATCCTGCCGGCCCTCACACTGGCCGCCTACCCGCTCGGCGTCGTGGCCCGTATGACCCGCACCAGCATGCTGGAGGCGCTCCAGCAGGACCACATCCGCGTCGGCCGCGCCTACGGCGTCCCCGAACGCACCCTCGTCTGGCGCGTCGCCCTGCGCAACGCCCTCCCACCCACCGTCACCGTGCTCGGCCTGACCGCCGCCTACGCCCTGACCGGCGCGTTCTTCGTCGAAGTGGTCTTCGACTGGCCGGGCCTCGGCCAGTACGCCGCCTCCGGCCTGCTGAGCCTGGACTACCCGGCGGTCATGGGCGTCACACTCATCGGCGCCATCGCCTACGTCCTCGTCAACCTCGCGGTGGACCTCGTCCACGCGCGCCTCGACCCGCGAGTGAGGCCGGCATGAGCCACAGCCAGACCATCCCGCGGCGCAGCGCCCGCTTCACCGCCCTGCTGCGCGACCCACTCGCCGTGTTCGGCCTGGTGCTGCTCGCGGCCCTGGTGGCCGCCGCCCTGCTCAGCCCCTGGCTGGCCCCGCATCCCGAGCAGGGCGCCGGAGCGGCCGAGGTCGCCGCCCGCCACCTGCCTCCCGGTGCCGACCACCTGCTCGGCACCGACAACCTGGGCCGCGACGTGCTCAGCCGCATCATCTACGGGGCCCGGCCGGCGCTGACCGTACCGCTCCTTGTGGTCGGGCTCGCCGTGCTGGTGGGCGTCCCGCTGGGGCTGATCGCAGGCTTCCGCGGCGGGCGCGTAAGCGAGGCGATCATGCGGCTGTGCGACATGTTCCTGGCCTTCCCGCCACTGCTGCTCGCCATGGCCATCGTCGCCACCCTCGGCCCCGGCCTGGAGCACGCCGCCCTCGCGCTGGCGATCGCCTGGTGGCCCTGGTACACCCGGCTGGTCCAGGGCCTCACCGCATCCATGCGTGAGCGGCCGTTCGTCGAGGGAGCGCGCGCCCTGGGGCTCAAGGACCGAGTCGTCATGGTCCGGCATATTCTGCGCAACACCGTCTCACCGATCCTGGTCCAGGCCACCGTCGACATCGGCACGGTGATCCTGGCCGCCGGATCACTGGCCTTCCTCGGCCTGGGCACCCGCCCGCCGCAGGCGGACTGGGGCCTGATGGTGGCCGAGGCCCGCGCCGACCTCCAGACCCACTGGTGGGCGGCGCTCTTCCCGGGCCTGGCGATCCTCCTCACCGTGCTGGCCTTCAACCTCCTCGGCGACGCTCTGCGTGACGTGTTCGACCCGCGCACGGAATCCCGCTCCGCCGCCGCACGACGCGGCCTGCGCACACTGGCCGGGCAGGCCGCCGCTCTGTTGCGGCGCCGGCAGGAGGGGAAGGCCACCGACGCGGCGAGCCCCCTGCCCACCACTCAGGACGAGACCACGCCAGGCCTGGGCGAGCAGCGCGCAGCCGGCCAGGCGGCCCCCCTGCTGGAGATCTCCCGGCTGCGCGTCACCCTCGGCGACGCCGCCGTCGTACGCGAGGTCTCCCTCCACGTGCGCGCGGGCGAGGTCGTGGGGGTGGTCGGCGAGAGCGGCTGCGGCAAGTCCCTGACCGCCCTCAGCGTCCTTGGCATGCTCCCCGCCGGAGCCAAGACCTCCGGCGCCATCCGGCTCCAGGGCCAGGACCTGCGGGCCGCGGGCTTCCACGAGGTCCGCGGCCGGAGAGTGGCCATGGTCTTCCAGAACCCCGCCACATCCTTCGATCCCGTCACCCCGCTCGGCCGCCAACTCGCCCGGCTGGTACGCCTGCACCAGGGCGGCACCCGGACCGAAGCGGCCGAGCAGGTGAGCATCGCACTGACGGAAGTGGGCCTGGACGCCGAGCGCGTCACGCGCTCCTACCCCCATCAGCTCTCCGGCGGCATGCTGCAGCGCGTCATGATCGCCGCCGCTCTGCTGTGCCGGCCCGATCTGCTCATCGCCGACGAACCGACCACCGCCCTGGACGTCACCGTGGCCAAGGAGATCCGCTCCCTGCTGCGCCGTCTGCAGGCCGAGCACGGCTTCGGAGTCCTCTACATCACCCACAATCTGGGCGAGGTCCGCGAACTGTGCACCCGGATGTACGTGCTCTACGCCGGTCAGGTCGTCGAATCAGGCCCGGTGGCCGACGTACTGGACACCCCGGACCACCCCTACACCCGCGCCCTGCTCGCCGCCCTCCCCGACCGGGCCACCCCCGGCAAAGCACTGCCCGCCATCCCCGGCAGCGTGCCGGACCGCCCCGACCTGCTCACCGGCTGCCCCTTCGCCGACCGCTGTGCCCACACCACCGAGGCATGCGCCACCCCGCCGCCTCTGCACGCCGCCGGAGCGCGGGCCAGCGCCTGCCACCTCACCCAGCCGAAGGGAGTCCCCGCGTGATCCTCGACGTACAGCAACTCGTCAAGACCTTCGGCTCGCACACCGCCGTCGCCGGCGTCGACCTCACCATCACCGCAGGCGAAGTACACGCGCTGGTAGGCGAGTCAGGCTCGGGCAAGACCACCCTCGCCCGCTGCGTGCTCGGTCTGATCCAGCCCACCTCCGGCACCGTCCACATCGCGGGCCGCCCGCTCACCGGGCTGCGCCGCAAGGAGCTGCGGCGGCTGCGCCACCAGGTACAGATCGTCTTCCAGAACCCCTACGCCGCCCTCAACCCCCGGATGACCGTCCGGCAACTCATCGCCGAACCACTGCGCGAAGCCGACCGGCCCGTGACCGACGCCATCGTGGAACTCGCCCGCGTCGGCCTTCCCGCGACCGTCCTCACCCGCTACCCCCACCAGCTCTCCGGCGGTCAGTGCCAGCGCGTCGCCATCGCACGCGCCCTCGCCGTCGGGCCCTCGCTGCTGGTGCTCGACGAACCCACCTCCGCCCTCGACGTCTCCGTCCAGGCCCAGATCCTCAACCTGCTGCTCGACCTGCGCGAGCACAGCGACCTCGCCTTCCTTCTCATCACCCACGACCTGGGCGTGGTCCGGCACATCGCCGACCGGGTCAGCGTCATGCTGCACGGCGAACTCGTCGAGACCGGGCCCACCGCCCAGGTCCTGGACTCCCCCCAGCACACCTACACCCGCAGGCTGCTCGACGCCGTCCCCGGGCTCCACCCACCGGACTCCCCGTCCGGCACACCCGTCACCGCCGCCACCGCACAAGGAGCCGCCCAGTGAGCCGAATCCTCGGCGTCGCCCTCGCCCAGGTCGCACCCGTAACCGGCGACCCCCAGGCGACATTCGCGAAGTTCAGCCGCGAGGTGCGCTCCCTCAAAGCCCTCTCCCCGTCCATCGACCTGGTGGTCTTCCCCGAGCTGTACCTGAGCGCCTTCGGCAGCTTCGACGCCCGCCACCCGGCCGGCTACCTCGACCGCCTCGCCGAACCGATCCCGGGCCCCACCACCGACGCGGTGTGCCGACTCGCGGCCGACACCGGGCTGTGGATCGTCCCCGGCAGCATCTCGGAGCGGTCGGCCAAGGGCGTCCACAACACGGCCGTCGCCATCTCCCCGCAGGGTGAAGTGGTGGCCTCGTACCGCAAGATCTTCCCCTGGATGCCGTACGAGACCTCCGTGCCCGGCGACACCTATGTCACCTTCGACATCCCCCAGGTAGGCCGCTTCGGCCTGGCGATCTGCTACGACGGCTGGGTGCCGGAGATCTCCCGCACCCTCGCCTGGATGGGCGCCGAGGTCATCATCCAGCCCACCTACACCCGCACCTCCGACCGCGAACAGGAACTCATTCTCGCTCGCGCCAACGCGATCACCAACCAGGTGTACGTTCTCAACCCGAACATCGGCGGCCTCTTCGGCACCGGGCGCAGCATCGCCACCGACCCCGAAGGTCGCGTGCTGGCCCAGGGCGGCGCAGGCGAGGAGTTCCTCACCTTCCACCTCGACCTCAACCTCGTGGCCACCACCCGTGAACAGGGCACCCTCGGCCTGAACCCCCTGTGGAAGCAACTGCGCGACGCCCCGCCCCCCTTCCCTCCCGCCACCGAGGGCTACGACAAGGGCCAGATCATGACCGGCCTCGGCCCGCTGCATCCCGCCCGGGCCGGATCGCCAGGAGCCTGAGACACCCAGCGGTCCCGCGGTCGTGACCGGCTGCCCGGCGCCTGACGCCCTGGCTCCGCGGTGGGCGCCGGGTTTTTGCCGCCGAGCCCTCCCGGAGCCGCGGTCAGACACCGCTCCAGCGGTCGGCAGCTGCTCATGATGTGGCCGCGCATTGCGCCTGGGTCCGCCCACTCGCCCAGCCGGACCTCCCGTCTGCCCCTCATGTGCCTGCCGACCTCGCCGGAGAACGCCATGCCCGACCACCCCGCCACCACACACCAGGCCGACCGGCTGCGCGAAGCAGCCGGCAAACACCTGCTCCTGCACTTCGGCCAACACGCGAGCCTGCGCAGCGGTCAGGGAATGTTCCTGCCCGACCGGGCCGAAGGCGTCTACGTCTACGACACGACCGGAAACCGCTATATCGACGGCCTGTCCGCCCTGTTCTGCGCACAGCTCGGCTACTCCTACGGCCCCGAGTTCGCCAAGACGGCCGAACAGCAACTCAACCGCCTGCCGTTCAGCACCCTGTGGAACACCGCGCACCCCGCCGCCATCGAACTGGCCGAGCGACTTGCCGCTCTGGCACCCGACGGCATCAACCGCGTGTTCTTCACCTCCGGCGGCTCGGAGTCCGTGGAGTCCGCGTGGAAACTCGCCCGCATGTACCACGTCGCCCAAGGCCAGCCTCAGCGCACCAAAGCCATCGCCCGCCGCACCGCCTACCACGGCCTGACCATGGGCGCCCTCGCACTCACGGGAATCCCGGCGCTCAAGGAACCCTTCGGCGCACCAGCCTTCGAGGTCACCCACGCACCCAACACCAACCGCTACCGCACCACCGACGCGGACGAGGATGCCTTCACCCGGCGGCTGCTGGCCGAAACCGAAGCGGCGGTGCTGGAGGCCGGCCCGGAGAACGTGGCCATGCTCATCGCCGAACCCGTGCAGAACTCCGGAGGCTGCCTCACGCCTCCTGCAGGCTACTGGGCGGGGCTACGGAGGATGGCGGACCAGTACGGCTTCCTCCTGGTCGCCGACGAGGTCATCACCGGTTTCGGCCGCATCGGCGAATACTTCGCCGTGACCAAGTACGGTGCGATCCCCGACATGATCACCACAGCCAAGGGCCTCACCTCGTCCTACGCCACGCTCGGCGCCGTCCTGGTGTCCGACAACGTCTCCGCGCCCTTCTTCAACGACGGCGTGACCCTCCTGCACGGGCTGACCTTCGCCGGGCATCCGGTCGCCGCCGCCACCGCCCTGACCAACCTCGACATCTTCGAACGAGACGGCGTCCTGGACAACGTCCGCGGCCTGACCGGTCACCTCCACAAGCGGCTCGCCGAACTGACCGAGCTGAGCATCGTGGGCGACGTACGCGGCGACGGCTTCTTCTGGGCGCTCGAGCTCGTCGCCGGAGCGGACGGCCGACGCTTCACCACTGACCGCCAGAACGAACTCGTCAAGCAGTTCCTTCCCGCACGCATGCGTGCCCTCGGACTCCTGGCCCGCGCGGACGACCGCGGCGACCCGGTCGTGCAGATCGCACCACCCCTGATCGCCACCCGCGACGAACTCGACCACATCGTCGATCTGCTGGGGCAGGCCCTGACTGATGCGGACCGCTATTTCCTCCACGCCCGCTGACCATCCGAGCCACCCGGCATCGATGACCGCGTGCAGCCCGGTGGACTTCAGGTCGGACAGCTCCTCGGAGAACGGCTGCCAACGATCCCGCAGCACAGCAGCTGGGTGTGCTGGGGTTGGCCGGCCGCGAAGGAGACGTCTGTGCTGTCGATGTGCTCGGAGAGCGCGCCAGCCCCTCGGGACAGAGCATGGCGCGGAGCTGTACATGGGGCGCCGCGGACGCGGCGCGAAAGGGGGCAGGGGCCGCCGCACCGGTCCCCTGCCCCTTCGCCAGGTGGCTGATGTCAGTCGACGGGGTCGACCTCGGGGATGCCGCTCTGCGGCGGGGCGTCGGAGGCGTGGCTGTCGTCCTCGGCGATCTCGGCGTCACCGGTGTCGGTGACGAGCACATCGGTCTTCTCCTGGCCGACACCGCCCTTGAGCTCCACGATCTTCATGCCGGAGGTGCCCAAGTGGCTGTCCTTGGAGTAGCGGAACTTGGCGTACGCCGGGCCCTCGAAGTCTCCGCCGGCCTTCTCGAGCGCCTCCACGATGCCCTCACGGGTGAGGTTGCCGCCGGCGGCCTGGAGCGCCTGCACGAAGGTGTATGCCTGGGCCATGCCGAAGATCCGGTAGTTGGTCAGCGGCTTGCCGTCACCGTGCTCGGCCCAGACCTTCTGCCACAGCTTGACCCACGGGTCGTCGGGAGTGTCGATGCCCGGTATGTACTGGGTGGTGAGGACACCGTCGAGCAGGGTGTTGCCGTCTTTTACCGCGCCCTCGGAGAAGCGGGCCAGCAAGCCGCCCACCAGGGCCGGATCGGAGCCGACGTTGCTGTAGAACCAGGTCGGCTTGTAGTTGAGCCGCTTTGCCGCCAGCTGGGTCAGCGCGGTGTAGGACGGGGTGTTGAAGCCGACCACGAAGTCGGCGCCCGAGGACTGCAGGGCGGCCATCTGCGGGCCGACGTCGGTGTTGCCGGAGGTGTAGCGCTGGACCTCGACGATCTGATCGTCGAGGTAGCGGCGCAGCCCCCTCTCACCGTCGGTGCCGAAGTCGTCGTCCTGGAGGAAGAGGCCGACCTTGGCGTCGGGGTGGTTCTCGGCGAGGTACTGGCCGATGACCTTGCCCTCTGACTCGTAGTCGGGCTGCCAGCCGAACGTCCAGGGCTTCGACTGTGGGTCGTCGCCCCACTGCAGCGACCCGGAGGAGACGAAGAAGTCGGGGACCTTCTCGCTGTTGAGGAAGTCCACCACGGCGCTGTGGGTGGGCGTGCCGAGGCCGGCCACCATGCCGAAGATCTCCTCCTGCAGGACCAGCTCCTTGGTGGCGTTGCTGGTGTTGGTGGGGTTGTAGCCGTCGTCCTTCACGACGTACTCGATCTTGCGTCCGTTGACGCCGCCGGCAGCGTTGACGAAGTCGTAGTACGCCTTGTGGCCGCTGGGGATCTCGCTGTAGCCGGGCGCCGCCACCCCCGTCAGGGGGAAGTGGGCACCGATCTTGATGGTGGTTGCGGTGACGCCTACGGACGAGCCGGCGTCGGAGGCGCCGCTGTCCTCGCGGCCACCGGCACCGCAGGCAGCGACCAGCGCGGCCGCAGCCATTACGCAGGCGACCTGGGTCGCTCGACCCGGGCCCGGCCCAGCTTGACGCCTGCCAGCTCGGCGGCCACGTCGTCGTCGCGCACGGCCCGCCACTGGCGACCCACCCGGGTCCGGGCGAGGTTGGCCAGGAAAGTACGCCGCGTCCAGGATCCAGTCGGGGGCGTCGGGCGCCCTCACCGGGAGACCCTGCTCGCCGCCGAGATCCTCGAAGAAGAGGGCCAGCGCTGGCAGGGCCACTGCCAGCGCGAGCGTCGCCCCGGCGACGACCACCTGACCCGTTGTCACCTCACTCCGCATCACGGGGGAACCTCTGACCGAACCGCCATCGGGCCCGTTCCACAACGAGGACCGGGCCCGATGAGTGTGTCTGCCGTGGTGGCCGACCAGTCAGGAGGGCAGGGCAACGTCCACGTGGGCGCATCCGTGGCGGCCCGCGAGCGGCCAGGGTTCGAAGGTGTCCGCGGCCAGTTGCACGAACATGCGGTGCTGGTGGGCGATGACGCCAGTGGCCGGTGTGTCGAGGAGGCGGGCCAGGACGTAGGCGGCGGACAGGCTGGTGACGTCGCGGATGGTGCCCAGCGGCAGCAGGGAGCGGGTCTCAGCGATCGCCTCGTGCTCACCTGCCCGCAGGACGACGCGTGTTCCGGGGGCGATGCCGTGCGCGGCGATGGCGACGGCGATGTTGTCGAGGTCGTCGGAGCCGACGGCGGCCAGGGCCCTCGCCCGATCGAGATGGACCTGCTCCATGACGGCCCGGTCACCGCCGTGGCCCGTCAGGACGGGAATGCCCAGAGAACGGGCGAGCCGAACGCCCGGCGCGTCGGGATCGCGCTCCACACCGACCACCGGCACGCCCAGGCGCCGCAGTTCACCGCACAGACGCAGCCCGACCTGGCCGATCCCGACGACGATGACATGGTTCGCGCGGGGGATGGTGCGCGGTCCGATCAGCCCGATCAGGCGGGGCCCGAGCATGCGGTCGATGAGGCCGGCCGTGAACATGGCGCTGAAGACGATGGTGCTGAGGATGAACACGCTGGCCACCACGGGATACACGGTGGAGTGCTCGGGTGCGGCTGCCGGTCCGACGGTGGCGACGACGCGGGCTGCGTCGAACAGTGCCTGTGCGGGGCGGTGACCGAGCACGACCAGCCAGGTGAAGTCGGCGAGGAGGACGCCGAGCATGCCCAGCAGGCCCATGAGCATCAGCTGCGTCCCCACGTCATGAGGGCGCAACTGCCCAGCTATTCGCCCGAGTCTCGTCCGGCGATCGGCTCGCTCCGGTCTCCAGGGCCGGGTGGACGGGGGTTGCCCATCGGCGACCTGGACGGCGTGCGGGCGGCCGTCCTTGTGCGACAGGGCGGCGATCGAGCCGTCGAGGCAGGGGCCGGCCAGGGCGGGCGCCGCCAGGTCGGCCGGGGAGGTCACGTGGCACTGTGGCAGCAGGCGGAGCAGTTCACCGGCTATGGTCCGATCGAAGATGGTCACGGTGATCGGGGTGTGGGCGGACATATGCGCGACGGCCAGTGCGTAGCGCAACGCCGCGACATCGTCGTGCAGCAGCACAGCCACCGCGTCGGGCGACGGCGTCATCGCCGCACGCAGTTCCTCGTCGCCGGGCTTGGTCAGGTGCCGCACGATGTGCGCACCCTCGCGCAGGGACGCACACACCCGGCGCGCCACGTTGGTCTCGCCGATGACGACGAAGGAGCGGGCGCCGGTCGGGGCGGGGGAGTGGGCCATGGCGTCTCTTCAGCCCCCGGTCACCTGCAGTCGTCGGGGCGGTGTCATTGAGCAAGACTTCGTCATGGGAATAAGCCTCGGCTTATCGCGGGGCTGATCGTGCCGCCGAATTGGATGACGCTCACGCGGTGGGTTGTACGGACGCCCCACTTGACAACCGAGCCTGGCTCGGCTGTCCGGGCCCTGGCGATACCCCCTTGTGGAGCTGATGACGCTGGTCGAGACCGGAACCAGGGCTCTGATCGGCGCAGTCTTCGGACCCTAGACGGGATGGGTAGGGACCGCCAAGATAAGGCGGGCACGCTGCGCTCGACCTGCGCCTGTCCCACGTTTTGGGAGCCGCAGCCCAGCCTTGGGCCCCGCCGAGCGCGACAGCTGGGGTACTGCCTCCCAGCAATCCGGAGTACAGCCTCACCACTCAGCGGCTGGGACGCTCATTTGACGCTCCGGGCCTCCGATAGCCTCCTGGCAGGACCGCCAAACCCGGCCTGACCTGCATGTTCTCTCACGTCGGCGCAGCGTGACATGTTTTCGATGACGCATCATGTGGAGTGCGTGGCGATTCTGGAGCCGGTGAAGAAGGACGCCTGACCTGGGGTTTTATGAGTGCACATAATGGGCGTTATGGGCGTTATCTTGACGCTGAAATGGCGCTCGTGACGCTCGTTCTGATGGGGTGTCAGGCGTCTTGCTGGGCTGGTCAAGCCACGAATCGGCGTTGTCGCAGAGGCCCGGCCGGGGAAAAAGTTCCATTGAGCGGTCGGGAGATAGCCGCGGCGACATCACGGCGGGGTGGATCACAACCTCAGCGGGCTGAGCCCCCGGGAGTCCGATCGCGATCGTGACCTGGATCGAGCGGACCTACCACCGACGCCGCAGACAAACCTCACTCGGCCAGCTGACCCCCATCGAATTCGAGACCCTCATGACCACACCGGCCCTCCAGGCCGCGTGACCGCACCTGTCACCCGAACCTGCATCAGCCCCTCAGGTGCCGCAGTCGAGGCGAACCTCGTCCTGAGGCATGAGCCCGAACCAATGGACGCGAGTATCCGCGACAGGGCGAAGGAGTTGTCCGCTCCCGGGATGCTCGAGTTACGGGCGCCGGTCGGTTGGCTCGTCGCTCTTGGGCGGACCGGAGGGTGTCTGGGCGCCGGTCGCTTGATCGGAGGTGCTGGCGGCTTGGTGGCCGTGGAGTCGATAGACCATTTCATCCGGACAACGGTCTAGGCGGGCTCGACGCCATGCAGCGTCGTAGGACAGGGGCGTTGCGCTGCGCCGTTGAACGAGGAGGGCTCGGAGGCTGGTCATTGGGGCCAGCAGCACTCGCCACAAGACGAGCTTCATGGATGTGCCCTTCGAGCTGTCGTGTCGGCCCCGGCTATGTCCATCGGCGCGATGCTGCTGGGCAGGCTGCCGTCGTTGAGTGCCTTGAGGGAGTCAGACAGTACGAGCATTGCCTGCTGTCGCTTTTCGATGTCCGTGAACCCTTGGCCGACCTGCTCCCATTGCTGCAGGAGCGGGAACCACCAGCGGTTGCATGAGTAGATCAGGCGAGCGAGGCGCTGGAGTTCGGCAACATGCTCGTTTGCCAGGGCACCGGGGGCGTGGTGCTCAAGTTGGTCCAGGACGACGAGGTCCGGGTGATCGTAGAGGTTGTCCTTCAAGAAACGCAGACGGCGGACGCGTTGCTCGTCCGCTGCCCGCTGTGCCAGTAGGTCCTTGGCGGTGCTGGGCAGACCGAGAGCCGCGTAGGCGTTCAACAGGCAGTAGTTCGAGGCGCGGTGGGGGAGACAGCCGAGGGCGGCGTTGACGGCGTCCTGGGCAGCAGGTACGTCCGAGGCCGTCAGACGTGCCGCTGCAGCGGAGGCCGTGGCATGCACGGCGGCGCGTACTGTCTCCTCCGCATTGGGAGGCACACGCCACAGTGGTCGCCAGGTGATCGTGTACACGGCTTCGAACGCGATGTCGTCCGTGGCACTCGGCAGCAGACGCGGCTGGACAGACGTACTCCTACGGACTGCGCGCCTCCATGGCCACCTCACTTGAGCCTCTCTTCGAGCGGAAAGACCGTGCGCAGACGGCTGTCGACGAGGTGGTTGTAGAAGTCGTCAGCCACACTGACGCCCTCAACGGTGGAGATGCCACGCAGCTCGTTCATCAGCTTCATGCCGGCCTCGAACATGTTGTGGCCGCGTAGCGCAGGCAGGAGTTGGTCGCGCAACTGTGTGTAGGCGCTGGGATCGCCCGCGCACGAGCGGATCCAGCCCGTCAGACGCGAAATGACCTGGGCAGCGGTGTCCGATGAGGAGAGCAGGTTGTTGAGGGCTCGCTGTACGTCGATGTCCGGGGGAGGCGCGCACACGAGCCACGGTGTGCCGTCACGGCGAGCGGTCATCAGCGCGAGGAAGGCCAGTGCACCGCCGCGCGCGGAGACTTTGCCCTGTTGCCAGCCCTGGACCTCAGCGACCAGTCGCTGTCCCACGGTGGGGTGTTGGACCAGATCGTCGTAGGCAGCCAGGACTTGGCCAGCTGCGTCGGCGTTCTTGTGCGCGACGCGACGCAGGCGCACCATTGCTCGCTTGGCCAAAGACGTGGCGGCGGAGGAGTCCTCCAGGATCCGTTGACACAGCCCGATTACGGCGGGCGCATAACTCCTCTGTTCCGCCCACCCGTAGAGCGCTGCCCACGCCAGGCGGCCGACGTGTTCGTTGCGCACGGCCTTGTCCAGGACCGCACCGAGCACCTCTGGCTGGCTGCTGCCGACGAGTTCACCCAACTCGGTGAGGTAGACCACCGTTCCGTGCCGCACGGTGAGTTCGGCCAGCGCCGCCACGGCGTGGTCTTCCGGATCGGCGTTCTGAGCTGTCGCGACGAGCCAGGTCAATAGGGGTTTGCGCATGACGTCGTAGTTGTCCCAGACGTACTCCAGCACCGCGCGTCCGTAGGCGGGCCGGTCGAAGACCACTGTGTCCTGCAGGTCGACTCGACCTCCGACGTCCTGGATACGCCGACGCATTCCCCGTCCTGCAAGGGCATTGAGGGTCGGCGAGAATCCTGGTGCTGTGTCGGCGGTGCCGGGCGCGTCCCCGATGGCTGCGAGCAGCGCGGCTGCACTGCGCGCGACTATGGGCATGGGCGCAGACTGCTGCACGGCCAAGGCCAGCAGCAGGCAGCGGTCTTCCACGGAGAGCGATGGGTTGTCGGGGGTGTGCAGGCTGTTCATCTCGCCGAATCGGCTGTCGAGTTCACCGCGCCAGTCGGTCAACGCTGCGATGATGCGGTCTTCGAGCGTGCTCCCGGTTTCGCCCTCGCTTTCGGCCTGCACGAACGACTGCTGGGAGCTGGTGCGGGTGTGCTCCTTCCAGGCCATCACGACGGTGTGCGCGGCCCGCACGGCGGCCACTGCTGTCAGTCCGCGCAAGGACGTGGTGGTCTTGGAGAAGGAGCGGAGTGACGTGACGAGTTGGTCGTAGCCGTGGGCGGTCAGGTGTGCCTCGACCACGCGCTGGGCATCGGGCGCCTCGTGCAGGTGAACGACTTGGATGCCGTCACGATCGCTGAGGCGGTGGTCCTTCCACAGGTCCTGTGCGACGGTCAGCGCGAGATAGGAGCGGCAGTCGCGCAGGTGGGAGGCGTGTTTCGACAGGGCATTCAGGAAGTCGGCGGAGACTTGGTCGTTCTCCGGATGCTTGAGATCGAGTTGGTACGCATGCGTCTTCTCCAGAGGCAGGCGCCCCTGGCGGGGAGTGTCCCAGTCCGCATCCAGCTGGACCACGGTGGTTTCGTCAGCAGTGTGCTCGGCCAGCAGTCGCAGAGCGAAGGTGGTGGAGCCACACGAACGCGGTGCCACAATGACGTTGATCGGCTGGCGAGGACGGCCGGTGACAGGATTGACGATCTGTTCCCAGACCAGGTCCCAGTGCGGGCCTCGCACGAACGGCTGGTCGAGCAGCCGCTCACGGTTCTGTTCCACGCCCTCCAGTAGGTCCCGTTTTCGAGTCTCCAGGATCACCTGCTCGATGTGGTGGGCGACAACTTCGGGGTCCCCGTACACGTGTGTCGCTGCACCGTCGGTTTCGTGCACGCGAAGCGCGGGTGGCACAGCGCCCGGCTGTGAGGGAACGGGATAAGGGGACGGGTCGTCAGGGTTCGCGCCCGGTCGATCGGCGGAGCCGCTTCCGGTGCGCAATCGATGCAGCCAGCCGCCGGAGCCGTTGGACTGGCTCTCATCACCCTCGTTGTTCGGTGGGGCGGCGTCGGAGCGAGTGGGGTCGAACGGTACGTCAGTCATACTGGAACTCCAGCGTGAGTGCAGGAAAGGCAACGGGGCGGAAGGCCAGACGCCTCACCGCTGGCGGCGATCGATTCGCACGGTTTCGATGCTGTTGGCGATCGTGGCGTCGCTGACCTGAGCGTGGAACTGGAACGTGCCGCCGCTGCTGGCAGCAGGCGCCGCCGACGCAGCGTTCTGCTGCGCGGTAGAGGACTGAGCAGAAGTCGACGATGCGACATCTGTGACATAGGGGTGTACGGCCGGACTGGTCAGGCCCGGTACATGAATCCGGCAGGGCTGCTCGAAGCCGGGCTTGTCGCTGACGCGGGCAACCGCCTCAAGGAAGTGGTGCGGGCCGAGATCCGGCGTACGTCCTGCATGCACGGTGCGCTGGTAGACGACCTCGGAGAGCGCGGCTGCGAGGAAGGCACCGCAGTCCTTCGCGGCGGACAGTGCTTGGCGGGCTGCCTGGCTGTCGAGCAGTCGGGTGGTGTCGTTGATGGCTTTACCGCGATGGTCGGGCAGGGACAGCGGGCCGACGTGCACGCTGGCCCGCAGCCGCAGTACGGGGCTACTGGCCAACCGCTGCTGCTCGTAACGCACGAGGGCCGCATTAAGCCGGCCCAGCAGCGGGTCCACGAGCCAGGCCAGCACCGCGGGTGGGAACAGCAGAATCGCCCCGTCGCCGTTGTCCTTGTAGCCCCCGGGAAGATCCTGCGGGGCGGGCAGCCGGCACTCGGCGAGCACGGTTGCCACGATGTCATCCACGTCGCACCGCGCGGCGGCCATCTTCGCCTCGGGGATTTGGCTGTACTTCTCCATGTCGATCGCTACGAGGGCGAGTTCAGCGGGCACGTCCAGAGGCTCTGCATGCAGCGGTGCATCCATCGGGCACCGTCCTTTCAGCACAGGCGGTCAGGGAAGTGCCCATACTGATCGCGCGGGTTAGCCGCCGCTGCCCAGCAGTGGGCACGCCTGAAGTGCGGCTCGTCACGCCTGCGTACGCGCGTGCGACTGAATCGAATGGATGTCGCGGACGAGGAGCCCGCCGCCGGAGGTGGTCCGGACCCAGTCCTGCTCGCGCCACGGCTTGAGTGCGTTGACCACCGCATTGCGCGAAGCGCCGATCATCTGAGAGAGCTCCGTCTGCGTCAGACGCACGGCGAGCTCCGAGGCCGAAGAGGATGCGGCGTCGACCAACCTCGACAGAGCCGATGCCAGGCGCAACGGCACGGATGCGGTGGCCAGTTCGAGTCGGACGGCCTCCGACTCCCGCACCCGGGCAATGGCGTGGCGCAGCAGAGGGGCCAGCAGGCCATGCTCGTCGACGAATGCGAGGAACACGGCGGCCGGAATGATGTGGATGTGACAGGGCTCGGCAGCGATGACCGTGGCAGTACGCGGCTGGGAGTCCAGGACCGCCAGCTCTCCAAGTAACTCGCCGGCGCCGCGTACGGCGAGAAGCGTCCTTTCGCCGCTGGTTCCAGCCAGGGTGATCAGTGCTGACCCGGATTCCAGCACGATCACGTGTGTTGCTGGATCCCCCTGACGTAGCAGCACACTCCGAGCCGGTCGGATGCGCTGCGGGGCCAACGCTTTCAAGCGTGCCCATAAAGCGTCACCGATCGCCATGGCATGCGGCTGATACACACGTCCCCCCCGCTGTGCGGCCCCGACACACTGAGGTGATGGTCTCAATTAACCAGAAAGCAGCTCAACAGGCATATTCCAGCCATCAAGAGAGCTGCTAGGGCAAAATCTACGGCCAAGCGGGCGGCGCGCAGCTTCCTGTCCGCGAGCCAGGCAAGCACCCATAGCCGACGTGCCTCGACGTGTCGTTCAAGCTCCCCACGCGCGGTCGTATTCACACCGAACCGAGGGTGTACGAGCGCCTCAGCCATCAGTTCGGCCTGCAGTCCCGACTTTGGAACCGCAGGACGCATTGCGAGCAGCGCGACCCCAATCGCAGCCAGTAGCAGCAGGCACATCAGTACTAGAGACAACACCCCGATCAAGGGCAGGCTGCCTGCACTCGACAGGACCGCGACTCCAGCAGCCAGCAATCCACCGGCTATTCCGCACAGCGCCGTTGCTTTCGTGTCCGCCCGCTGGACCTCGATGAAGGCGCGTTCGGTGTGCCCTTGCAGTCGCTGTATCTCTGTCGGAACAACTAAAGGCTCCTGCATACGCCCGCACCCTCCGCAGTCGTCGCGTGCTTGTCATGGCAGTAGCCAGGCTGCTCGCAGCGGCGCAGGAGTGTTGCCCACCGCAGGGCACGAGGAGCGCCTGGTGCCTCACTTCTCGGCCATTCCAAGACCGAACTCGCCGACCACGACTGGGAGACGGTTGTCGACGAAGTGGTTGAGGTAGTTCTGCGCCTCGGCTGCGGTGTCGTAGACGCCGTACAGGTGGACCGAGAAGACCGTGTTGTGGTCGGGGTCGGCGGCGAGGACCGACGTGGCGGTGTTGCGCACGGTGCCGGCCCCGTCCTGGCCCCAGCTTGGGGCGTCCGCCATCAGGGCATGGCGGAGACCGGCGACGCGCAGTTTGCTGATCGCGCTCTTCGTGGCGTTCGTCCACGCGCTATCTGGTCCGCGCTCGTCCTGGTCCACCGGTCGCCGCTGCTGAGACTGGGTCAGTGTCAAGAACACACTGATCGGCCAGGAGGACTTGGTCATCGTCGACCTGGGCAACGAGCCGGGCGGAGTTCCGTCGGCGGCACGAGCGAGCGGTAGGGTCGACCACCGGTGACGGACCAGCACTGGACAGGAGCGGCGCGTGAGGCGGCCGACCATGCGGACATAGCACGCCGCGCCGGCGTGTCCAAGGTGGCGGTCTCGTACGCGCTGAACGACCAGCCGGGGGTCTCCGAGGCGACCCGGGCGTCGATCAAGAGCATCGCCGAGGAGTTGGGGTGGCGCCCCAGCAGTGCCGCGCGTGCGCTCACCGGAGGGCGGGCGCACGCGGTGGGTCTCACCGTGCGACGGCCCTCCCGGCTGCTGGGCGTGGAGCCGTTCTTCATGGAGTTCATCAGCGGAGTGGAGTCAGCCCTCGCCGAGCGGTCGTACGCACTGATGCTGCAGATGGTCGCGACGCAGGACGGCGAGATCGAGGTGTGCCGGCGCTGGTGGGGTGAACGCCGGGTCGACGGGGTGTTCCTGATGGACCTCCAGGCCGAGGACGCGCGCGTGCCCGCCGTCGAGTCCCTCGGTCTTCCGGCTGTGGTCGTCGGGCCGCCCGATGCCTCCGGTTCGCTGCCCGCGATCTGGTCGGACGACGGCGCGAGCATCCACGAGATCGTCCGCTACCTCGCGGTGCTCGGCCATCGGCGCATCGCCCGGGTGGCGGGCCCCGCGGAGCTGACCCACACGATGATCCGCGACCGGGCGCTGCGCGACGCGTGTGCGGAGGCCAAGATCCCCGAGGCCACCGTGGTGCACACCGACTACACCGGCGAGGCCGGGGCCCGTGCCGCCCGCTCGCTGCTGATCGCGCGGGAGCGGCCTACGGCCATCGTCTTCGACAACGACATCATGGCCGTGGCCGCGCTCTCCGTGGCCCAAGAGATGAACCTCTCGATCCCCGCGGACCTGTCGATCGTGGCGTGGGACGAGTCCCCCCTGACCCAGGTCGTCCGCCCCATGCTGTCTGCGGTCAGCCGGGACATCCCGGCCCCGGGCGGCGAGAGCTCCTCGGCACCACCCGCAACATGCACCGCACCCATCGCTTCGACGTCACGGGCCGTACGGGACCGCTGGAGGTCCGCTTCGCCTCCGCGTACGACGAGGCCGACCGGGTCCGCGCACCGGCGAACGGCCGAACGTCTACCCCGAGCCCTTCCAGTACATCCGCAAGATGGCCTGCTCCTTCGGGTGGGACTGGGGCCCCACGGTCGTCACCGCCGGCATGTGGCGGCCGGTGCGCCTGGAGCACTGGTCCACCGCCCGGCTCGCCGAGGTCCGCCCGCTCGTCGCGGTCGACGACCACGCCGGCCGCGTGGAGCTCCGGGTCCGGGTCGACCGCACCGCGAGCGGCGCGGGCCGGCTGCTGACCCTCCGCGCCACCGTGGCGGATGCCGTCGCGGAGACTGCCTTCGAGGGGGACGAGGCCATGCTCGTCCTCAAGGTGCCCGCGCCCGAGCTGTGGTGGCCGCGCGGCTACGGTGAGCAGCCCTTGTACACGCTCGACGTGATGCTCCTCGACGAGGACGGGGCCCCGCTCGACTCCTGGGAGCGCCGGATCGGCTTCCGTACGGTCACGGTCGACCGCTCCGCCGACGAGCACGGCACCGGCTTCACGTTCGTCGTGAACGGCGTACGAATCTTCGCCCGCGGGGTCAACTGGATCCCGGACGACGTGCTGCCCTCCCGGGTCACCCGCGCGCGGTACCGGACCCGGCTCACCCAGGCCGCAGAGGCCAACGTCGACCTGATCCGGGTCTGGGGCGGCGGAATCTACGAGGACGACGCCTTCTACGACGTCTGCGACGAACTGGGTCTCCTCGTCTGGCAGGACTTCCTCTTCGCCTGCGCCGCCTACCCGGAGGAGCAGCCGCTGCGTCGAGAGGTGGAGGCCGAGGCGCGCGACAACGTTGTCCGGCTGATGCCCGCACCCGAGCCTGGTGCTCTGGAACGGCAACAACGAGAACCTGTGGGGCTTTCGCGACTGGGACTGGGAGAGACCGCTGGCCGGCGACTCCTGGGGCGAGGGGTACTACCTCGGGGTGCTGCCCCGGGTCGTCGCCGAACTCGACCCCACCCGTCCGTACGCCGCGGGCAGCCCCTGGTCCGGCTCCTGGGACCACCACCCCAACGACCCCGCCCACGGCACCCATCACTCGTGGGAGGTGTGGAACCGGCGGGACTACGCCGAGTACCGGGCGGATGTGCCGCGGTTCTGCGCCGAGTTCGGCTGGCAGGCCCCGCCCGCACTCGCCACGCTCCGCCGCGCGCTGCCCGGTGAGGAACTCGCGCCCGACTCACCCGGGATGCTGCACCACCAGAAGGCCGAGGACGGCAACGGCAAACTGGCCCGGGGCATCGAGCGCCACTTCGATCTGCCGCCCGGCACCGACTTCGACCGGTGGCACTACCTCGCCCAAGTCGTCCAGGCTCGGGCCGTCGCCGCCGGCATCGAGCACTGGCGGGCCAACTGGCCGGTGTGCGCGGGCACGGTGGTGTGGCAGTTCAACGACTGTTGGCCGGTCAGCTCCTGGGCCGCCATCGACGGCGACGGCCGCCTCAAGCCGCTGTACCACGAGCTGCGCCGCGTCTACGCCGACCGGCTGCTCAGCCTTGTACCCACCGAGAGCGGGCCGGTGCTCGCGGTCGACAACCAGAGCGGCTCCCCGTGGCGCACGGCGGTCACGCTGCGCCGGATCGGCGCGGACGGCACCGTCCTGCAGGAAGCGGTCGTCGAGGTGGAGGCCGCTCCACGTTCGGTCGCCCGGCAGGCACTCCCGGCGCAGGTCACCCCCGCGCCCGGATCGTCGAAGGAGTTCCTCGTAGCCGAAGCGGACGGACTGCGGGCGGTCCATCTGCCCGTGACCGACAAGGAGTTCGACTACCCGGCCGCCGAGTACGACGTCCAGGTCGAGGCCGTCGCCGGAAGCGGGACGGTGGAGGTGGTCGTGACCGCCCGGACCCTGATACGGGACCTCCTCCTGCAGCCCGACCGGCTCTCGCCCGAGGCGCGCGCGGACCGCGGTCTGCTGACCCTGCTCCCCGGCGAGCAGGCCCGGATCGCGGTCACCGGCTGGCCCGGCACCGACGCCACCGCCGTACGTCAGGCGCTGTTCAGCGTGGGATCCGCGTGAACGTCCCCGCCGCCCGCGTCACGATCAACGATGTCGCGGCGCGGGCCGGAGTCTCCAAGGGCGCCGTCTCCATGGCCTTCAACAACCGGCCCGGGGTGTCCCAGGCGACGCGCAAGCGGATCTTCGAGGTCGCCCAGGAACTCGGCTGGACCCCGCACCAGACCGCGCGAAGCCTCTCCGGCCGACGGTCGGGCATCGTGGGCCTGGCGCTCTGTCGCCCCGCCAGGGTCCTCGGGCTCGAACCCTTCTACATGGAGTTCATCTCCGGGATCGAGGACGTCCTGGCCGAGCGCTCGTGCTCCCTGCTGCTGCGGCTGGTGCGCGACCTGGAGGAGGAGACTCTGCTGTACGAGGAGTGGTGGCGCAGCCGGACGATCGGCGGGGCCATCCTGGTCGATTTTCACCACGACGACCTGCGGATCGAGCCGCTGCGGGCGCTGGGCATGCCGGCCGTCGCCGTCGGGAACCCGTCGCTGACCGGCGGATTCCCCTCCGTCTGGAGACGCGTCGGAGGCGGCGGAAGCCGTGCGCTACCTGGCGGCGCTCGGCCACCGGCGCATCGCGCGCGTCGGCGGTCCCGCCGGCCTCGGCCACAGCGGCATCCGTGCCGCCGCGTTTGAGGCCACCATGGCCGAACTCGGCCTTGACGGCCGTCGTCAGATGGCGACCGGCTTCGTCGGGGAGGAGGGAGCCCGCGCGACCCGGAGCCTGCTGCTCGGCCCGGACCGTCCGACGGCGATCGTGTACGACAACGACATCATGGCCGTCGCCGGGGCGGCCGTCGCAGCCGAGATGGGGCTCGTGGTGCCGGACGACGTGTCCCTGCTCGCCTGGGACGACTCCCAGCTGTGCCGGCTCACTCATCCGCCGATGTCGGCCATGAGCCACGACGTGCACCAGTTCGGCGAGGAGGTGGCACGTGCCCTGTTCGGCGTGATCGAGGGCACCCACCGGGGGAGCCGCCAGGTCCCCACACCCGCTCTGGTGCCGCGGGGTTCCACGGGGCCGCCTCGCAGGGCCTAGTCCCCGACAGGCAACAGCCGCCGTGCTGCGGAGCGAGAGGTCGCACCTCCACGGGGGAGAGGTGCGGCCTCTGGTCGTCCGTCCGCACGCGAGCAGCCGGGAGAGCTTGGCGGACTCCTGCCTCCGACGCCCTGCGGGAGCTCCTGGTGCGCCTCCGTGACCGCTACGGCGCCCTCCTTCCGCCGATCCACATCACGGAGAACGGCTCCGCCGAGGACGACACCGCCGCCGCGGACGGCACCGTCCACGACGCCGACCGGATCGACTACCTGAAGAGCCACCTCCAGGCCGCCTCCGAAGCCGTCGCGGCGGGCGTCGACCTGCGCGGCTACACCGCATGGTCGCTCATGGACAACTTCGAGTGGGCCTTCGGCCACAGCAAGCGCTTCGGCCTCGTCCACGTCGACTTCCCGACCGGGACCCGCACCCCCAAGGCGTCCTACCACTGGTACAAAGCGGCCATCGCCGCCTCCGCTGCCCGATAGGTGTATCGATCACGAGCGTTGTCGGCACCGGGCCGGGCTTGAACATGGCGAAGAACTCCGGTGGGTGAAGGTGTCGAGCCCTCACCCACCGGAGGTCTTCGTGTCCCACCGCGATGTCCGGCTGACCGTTCACGGCAGGCGGCTGCCAGGGCGCTGAGCGCCAAGCGCCGACGGGGCGACAGCGGGGCTGGTCACGCCGCCCGCCGTCCCGGCCCGCCACCCGCGGCCCGCGCCCCGCGGCCCTGTGTCTGCGTTGCGCCGCCGCCCCGCCCCTCCGCTGCCTCGGAGCGCAAGGCGGAAGGGCCGGTTCGGCCTGGTGATGCGGAGCTCGTGGTTTCGCATCGGCGCTTACAAAACAAGGCGGACGGTTTCTTATGATCAACTTTCATTGGGGTTGATGATGGCGGTGTGAAAGTTGTCGTACCGGTTGGTCTGAAAAGTCGACGGCGTTCTGTCGTCAGCCGGCCCGTACGCGTGAGACCAGCGGCTCGGGCGTGCCGGACGTGCGCTGGGGGCCGATGCCGGGTGCCGGGTCGGGTGGTGCGGGGGGTGTCGTTCCGGCGGCCCGGAAGTGGTGGAGCCGGTCCGCGGGGACCAGGGCCGGGAGCAGGGCGTCCCAGGCGCCGGCGATCACCCGCGGCCGCAGCCAGCCGCGGTCCTGGCGGGAGAGGAGTTCGATGCCGGCCGTGGCGGCGGTCAGCATCTGGGCGGCCTGGGTCAGGTCCAGGCCGGGCAGCAGTTCGCCTCGGCGGTGGGACCTGGCGAGCAGGTGGCCGACCGTGCGCCGCCAGCTCCGGTACGGGCTGATCCGGACGTCCTCGCCCGGGCGTCGGCGCTCGTCGCAGAGCCGCAGGCCCGCGCGGAATACGACGTCCTGGTGCATGTGGCGGGCCAGGTCGTGGGTCATGTCGATCAGCGTCTGCAGGACCGGCCCGTCGGGCGTCCCGGCGGCGCGCACGATCTCCCTCCAGTCGGTGCCCAGTTGGGCCACGACCGCCTCGGCCAGCTTCTCCTTCGAGCTGAAGTGGAAGTAGAGGGCTCCCTTCGAGACCTCTGCCATCTCCACGATCTCGCTCAGGCTGGTCGCGGCGAAGCCGGTCGTGTCGAAGCACACGGCTGCCGCCCGGACGACCAGTTCGCGGGTGCGTTCGGCTCGTTCCTGGCGTGGCATGGCTACCCCCTCATCGCGGCGATCCCGGGTCGGTGACGGTCGAGGACCGCCGGGGTCCGGCTGGAGCCCGCTTCGGGCGCCGCTGGACCGAGTTCCGGGTGAGATCGACAAAAGACACTCTAGCAAACCAACCAAGCGGTATTTTATTGTCTGTCGGGTGGGCTTCCGAGAGTGTGACTACCTGACGAACGAAGTCTACAAAACCAACTGCCCGGTACGGTATGGTCGTTCCGGTCGACGTTCCGCGTACGGCTCCCGGCCGTGCCGCCACCAACAGGAGGTCGCCTGCGAAGGCGACCGGGGAGAGGGAGGGGAGTCGTGGAAGGCGTGGAGAGGGAAGCCCTGGCAGCACAGGCGTGGGGCGACGTCGCGGACGACTTCGTCACCGAGTTCTGCGGGCGGATGCTGGCCTCGCTCAAGAGGCGCGATCAGCGGACCAGGGGTGAGTGGTACGTCTCCGGGTTGCTGACCGTTCCGGGCCGCAAGTCCATGCGTGCCCTGGCCGCCGTCGCCGATCACGGTGCCGCCGAGCAGAGCCTGCACCACTTCATCAGCAACTCCTCGTGGGGCTGGCAGCCCGTACGGCAGGTGCTCGCCCGCCATCTGGACAGGGTGCTGCTGCCGCAGGCCTGGGTGATCGACTCCATGGCCATCCCGAAGGCCGGAGAGCACTCCGTCGGAGTCGCCGAGTCCTTCCGCTTCGACCTCGGACGGGTCGTCAACAGCCAGCAGGCCTACGGCGTCTCCCTGGCCAACGAGCAGTTGAGCGCCCCCGTCAACTGGGGTCTCAACCTGCCGGCGGAGTGGCTGGAGGACGAGGAGCGGCGTCGGCGGGCCCGGATCCCGGACGACGTCGCGGCGATGAGCGTCGAGGCGGGAGTCGTGCACACCGTCGCCGAACTCGCCGACTCGTCTTGGGGGTTGCGCCGCCGACCGGTGGTCCTGGACGGTCGCACCCTCAACTCGAACGCCTTGGTCGAGCAGTTCACCCGCCGGCGCATTCCGTTCGTCATGCGCGTCGACGGGTCGACCCGGGTGGTCGGCTTCGACCCGGCGCAGCCCGGTGCGGGAGAACGGCTGTTCCAGGCGCAGCAGTTGATCGAGCGTGGCAAGAAGCTGTCCAAGCCCGTCTGCTGGGTCGACCCGGAGTACTCGATCACCCGGTCGGTTCTGGTGAGCGGCACCAGGGTGACCATGCCGGGCGTTCGCAGGCCGGGCATGCCGCATCTCTCCGACCGGGCCCTGACACTCGTCGGCGGCTGGCCGATGCAGAAGGGCCGGCCGGGGGAGGTCTGGCTGTCCAATCTGCTGGACGTGCCTCCGGCCGCGCTGCTGCGGCTGGGGCGGCTGACCCGGCGGGTGGGCAAGGACTTCCAGGAGGTCAGCACCCGGGTGGGGATGCGGGACTTCGAGGGGCGCTCCTACGCGGGCTGGCACCGCCATGTGACGCTCTGCTCGGTGGCCCACGCGATCATGGTGCTGTCCTCGGCCCGCCGCCGGCGCTTCGCCGCCCCGGAGGAACTGTCCGCCTAGGAACGTTGTCCGGATCAGGTCGGCTGTGAGGGACGGGTTTCGCGGCGAGGAACAGTGCCCTTGCCGCGAGGGACGGCGTCTCGCGGCCGGCCCGAGCGAGATGCAGGCGGCCCGAGCGGGATGCAGGCGGCTCGAGCGGGATGCAGGCGGCTCGAGCGAGATGCAGGCGGCTCGAGCGGGACGCGGGTGAACTGAGCGGGACGCGGGTGAACCGAGCGTGCGGGAGGAAGTGTGTGACGGCGACGCGACTGGGGTCCCCCCACGGCCTTGAGGAAGTGGGGGACTGCGTGCGGGACCCCGCGACGCCGACAGGCTCCGAACAATCGGCCTCAGTGGAGGCTGCCGCCCGAACCCGCGGGCTCGGCCTCGGCCTCGCGTGCCGCCCGCCGCGTGAGCTCGGCTCGGGCGGCCCGGCCCATCGCGGCGACCGGCACATCGGTCCGGCCGGTCAGCAGCTCGATCTGCCGCACGGTCCGGTGCAGCAGCAGGGACAGACCGTCGACCACGGTGCTGCCGTTGAAGCCCGCCGCCTTGGCGAGCCGGGTCGGCCAGGCCGAGTACACCGCGTCCAGGACGGCGGCACCGGAGTGGGCGACGGCCGGGGCGAGAGCGTCGGCGGCGTCCTCGGGCAGGGTGGAGACCACCACCGCGACGCCCCGGAGCAGGCGCTGCAACTCGTTGACGTGGTGCAGGTCCACCGAGACACCCAGCCGGCCGGCCGCCGCCTCGACCTCGGTCGCGCCCGTGCGCTCCTGGACCACCACGACCGGCTCGCGGACCCCGACCTCCCGCAGCGCGGCCAGCGCGGAACAGGCCGCCGCCCCGCCGCCCAGCACCACGGCGGAACCCGGCGCCTCCAGACCCGCCTGGCGCAGCGCGGCGGTGATGCCGTGCACGCCCGTGTGGTCGCCGAAGCTACGGCCCTGACGGAAGACCACCGTGTCCGCCCCGCCCACGTCCATGGCCAGGTCCGAGACCTCGTCGAGCAGCGGCAGCACGGCCCGCTTCAGCGGCACGGCCAGACAGAGCCCGGCCCAGTCCTCGCCCAGCGAGTCCCACACGGCGGGCAGGGCCGCCTCGTCGCACTCGATGGCCTCGAAGGCCCAGTCCAGCCCCATGGCCGCATAGGCGGCTCGATGCAGCGTGGGTGACAGGGAGCGGCCGGCCGGCGATCCGAGGACCGCCGCACGGTTGCCCCTGCGGCCCCCGGGCGAGGTGCGGCCCGCGGGAGTCTGGTCTGCATACATGGGTGGAGGACGCTCCTTCTGCGTCGGGTGGGGGGTGGACTCCGGATATCGGAACAGCTTAGAACCCTGGTCTTCCGATCAGGACACCGAGTTGACATAGATTCGTGGTGAATCGCGCGACAAGCCGTTCTTTCGCCCGTCCGTGAAGTGCCGGCGGTTCCGCGGAGCCGCAAGGTGATGAAATCGCGGCCGGCTGTTTGCCGCCCCCGCGGCCGCCCGCGACAGTCGATTTACAGGTGGCCCGTCCGTCGGTTTCGCCGAGGCCCGCCCGTCGGTTCCGTCCGTATGCCAGCCCAACGCGAATTGGAGTTGCGACCGTGACCAACGTCGCCGTCATCTACTACTCGTCCACAGGACACGTGCACACGCTGGCGGAGTCGGCCGCTGCGGCAGCGGGGAAGGCCGGCGCCGAGGTCCGTCTGCGCAGAGTCGCCGAGACGGCCGCGGAGGCCACGATCGCCACCAGCCCGGAGTGGGCCGAGCATCTCGCCGCCACCGGCGGTGTCGCCGTGGCGCAGGTCGAGGACCTGGACTGGGCGGACGTCATCCTGTTCGGCACGCCCACCCGCTTCGGCCTGCCGGCCGCTCAGCTCAAGGCGTTCATCGACAGCACCGGCGAACTCTGGCAGCAGGGGCGCCTGGTGAACAAGGTGGTCTCCTCGTTCACCTCGACGTCCACCTCCCACGGCGGCCAGGAGAGCACGCTGCTCGCCCTCAACAACACCTTCTACCACTGGGGCGCGATCATCGTCGCCCCCGGTTACGCCGACCCCGTCCAGTTCGCGACCGGCAACGGCAACCCGTACGGCACGAGCCACATCTCGCACGACGACACCACCCCTCCCGGCGAGGAGAACCTGAGCGCCATCGAGTTCCAGGCCCGTCGCACCGTGGAGATAGCCACGGCGCTCAAGACCGGTATGCAGGCGGCCTGAAGCCGCGTGGAATCTTGAATTCCCGTGAGCCGGGCCCTGGATGACCGACATGGCTGAGCGTCAGCCCGCCAGCCCGTCAGCCGAGGGCCAGGCCGTCTCCAGGATTTCTGTTGCCGGGCCGGGCCCGTTCCGTCGCAAACACAACCGGCTTCATCGGGAATGCGACCGGCCCGCGGGAATCGAGGCGGGGAATTGTTCGGCGGAACACCGGCCCCCGATCAAACGCCAGGGCTCCGCTACCAATCAACCGGGCGAGTGACCACACTGCTCACCGGCGGCGGCCGCGATGTTCGCAGATCGCCCGATCCGGCGCGCCCACAATCCTTTTCAGCACCTTGACCCAAGGGATTCACACGCATGAACATCATCAGCTGGAACGGCACCGAACCCGAGAATCCGCTGGTGCCGGGCGACGCGACCGAACGCGACAGCGTGAAGATCGTCAACGCCCTCTTCACCGGCCTGGTCGAGTACGACCCGAACACGGCCGAACCGCGCAACGCCGTCGCGAAGTCCATCGAGTCGGCCGACTCCCGCGTCTACCGGATCACCCTGAATCCGGGATGGACCTTCCACGACAACACCCCGGTCACGGCCGCGAGTTTCGTCGACGCCTGGAACTACACCACCTACGGCCCGAACAAGCTCCAGGGCGCCGAGTACCTTTCCCACATCCAGGGCTACGAGGACACCCAGAGCGGCGCGGCCAAGACGCTGTCCGGCCTGAAGGTGATCGACGACAGCACCTTCGAGGTGACCCTGTCGGCGCCCTTCTCGGCCTTCGTGACCCAGCTCGGCTACGCCGCCTTCTTCCCGCTGCCGGCCGCCTTCTTCGCCGACCGCGAGGCCTTCGAGGCGCACCCGGTCGGCAACGGCCCGTTCCGCTTCGAGTCGCACACCCCCGGCGAGCACATCGTGCTGCTGCGCTACGACGCCTACGCCGGCGTCCGCAAGCCGCGCGTGGAGGGCGTGGAGTTCCGGTTCTACCGGATGCTGGAGGACGCCTACGCCGACGTGGTGGCGAACAAGCTCGACTACCTCGACTTCGTCCCGGCGGACGCCCTCGACGGCGGCCGCTACAAGCAGGAGCTGGCCGGACGCTGCATCTCCAAGCCGTACATGGGCGTGCAGTCGATCTCCTTCCCGCTGTACGACCCGCGCTTCGGCGACCCGAGGCTGCGCCAGGCGATCTCGATGGCCATCGACCGGCAGTACGTCATCGACACGGCCTTCGACGGCGACAAGATGCTGCCGGACGGCCTGGTCCCGCCGATCGTGCCCGGGTACGGCGGCGACGCCAGCGGTGATCTGTGCACCTACCAGCCGGAGAAGGCCCGAGCCCTGTTCGAGACCACCGGCTTCGAGGGCCCGATCGAGCTGACCTCCAACGACGACTCGGCCAACCAGGTGTGGATCGACGCGGCCTGCCGCACGATCACGGCTGCCCTCGGCGTCGAGGCGCGCTACGCGCCGGTCCCGACCTTCGGCGAGTTCCGCAAGCTGATCAACGAGGAGAAGATGACGACCATCTTCCGCTCCGGCTGGGTGGCGGACTACCCGTCCATCGAGAACTTCCTCAACCCGATCTTCCGCACCGGTGCGGCGGTCAACGGGTCCGGCTACTCCAACCCCGAGGTGGACGCCCTGCTGGCCAGGGCCGACGCGGCGGCCACGGAGCAGGAGGGCTGGGAGCTCTACCGGGAGGCGGAGAAGCGGATCATCCAGGACATGCCGGCCATTCCGCTGTGGTACCAGAAGGTGGAGTCGGGCTGGTCCACCCGGACCGGGAACGTGACCGTCACCCCGCTGCTCCAGCTGGACCTGTTCGACGTGACCGTCGAGGGCTGATCCCTCACACCGAAACGGCCTGCGGCTTCGTGATCACTCACGAAGCCGCAGGCCGTTTCGGTGGGCGAACCCGGTGGGCGAACCCGGTGGGCGAACCCGGTGGCGGAACGTCACCGCAAGGGCGTACGGCCCTGCCAGGCGGCGGCGACCTCCAGTGCCTGCGCCGGGTTCAGACGCGGGTCGCAGAACGTCGTGTACCGCTCACCGAGGCTCCCCATGGACCGCTCGTCGTGCACGCACTCGCAGACGTCGTCGGGCGTGGTCTCCAGGTGCAGACCGCCCACGACGGCGCCGGCCTCGCCGATCACCTGCTGGAAGCCCCGTACCTCGCGGATCACCGTCTCCACCAGCCTGGTCTTGCGGCCGCCCGGTCCGCTGACCGTGTTGCCGTGCATCGGGTCGGACAGCCAGAGCACCGGGTGCCCGGCGGCGTGCACGGCCGCGGCCAGGGCGGGCAGGTCCTCGGTGACGGCGTCCGCCCCCATCCGGGCGATCAGGGTGAGCCGGCCCGGCTCACGGGCCGGATCGAGCCGCTCGCACAGCGCCAGCAGATCGTCGGTGCGCATGCCCGGACCCACCTTGGTGGCAACCGGGTTGGCCACCGACGCCAGCAGGGCCACATGGGCGCCGTCCAGCTGGTTGGTGCGGTAGCCGATCCAGGGCCAGTGCGTCGAGGCGAGGTAGCGGCGGCTGGCCCCGTCCGTGCGGATCAGCGGTGCCTCGTAGTCGAGCAGCAGCGCCTCATGGCTGGTCCACACCGGGGTGGCGAAGGCCGCGGGCTGCTCGGCCACCCGGCCCCGCAGGGTAGCCATGGCCCGGCCGGCCGCCTCGTAGCCCGAGCGCAGCCGGCGCGGGTCGGGACGGCGCAGCCGCGCGTCCGGCTCGGGGCTGTTGACCATGTGGCCCCTGTAGACCGGCAGTTCCACGCCGTCCACCACCTCGGTGGGGTTCGAGCGCGGCTTGGCGAACTGGCCCGCCATCCGGCCGACCCGGAGCGTGGGCAGCAGCGTGTTCATGGACATCACCCCGGCCAGCGCCTCCAGCAGCGCCACCTTGCGGGTGATGTGTCCGGGCTCGCACTCGGCCGGGTCCTCGGCGCAGTCGCCGGCCTGGACGACATGGCAGCGGCCCGCCGCCACCTCGGCCAGCAGGCCCCGCAGCTCGGCCACCTCAACGGCGCCGACCAGCCCCGGCCGGTCGGCGAGGTCGAAGGTGACCTCGGCCAGGAGGTCGAGGTCCTCCCACTCCGGCTGCTGCCGTGCGGGAAGGGCCCGCCAGAGCTCGCCCGTGCCCTCCAGGAGGGCGGACCCTGCCATGGCCGGCCTGGTCGCGATCGCGTCACTGGTCACGAGGAACCTCCGTGGTCGTGATTGATTGCCGTCAACTTCGTCGGATTCCCGGGACTTCGTCGTCCGCGGGAAATTCCGGAGCCGTTCAGTGCCGGCGGCAGCCGTGTTCGGTGCCTGGCGGCCGTTCGGTGCAAGAGGCGGACCTTCGGGGCCATGACGGCCCGGTAAGACGCCGGGAAGACGTCGTAAGACGCCGTGAAGGGTTGTTCAATGGCACATGGAATCGCTTGGAATCCTTTTGGATCCTGCGGAGTGAATCCTCCATAACTCTTCACCCGCCGACGGCCCTTCTGCGAAAGTGCCGGACGGACTCCGTCATGTCCGACTCATGTCCGAGTCGTGTCCGACGGAATTCCACGCGCACGGGTCCGGCGGCCCACCCCGCCGGACGAAACGGACTTGATTGCCTTTGCCGTTCAAGGCTCGCGATCAATTCGCCGCTGGGCTGGACTCGGATGGACAAGGCTGCGCAACGTCCAGCCCGTTCCGCGCTTCGGACCATTCCACGCCGGCACCCGCCCCACCGGGCAGGGCCGGCAGACCACCAGAGAGAGGGCACCGTGAACAGCGAACTGCTTGTCTCCGACGCGAGCCATTTCCGGGTCGACTACGAGATCAACCCTTACATGGACACCGCGATCCAGCCGGACGTCCAGGCGGCGCTCGCCGAGCACCAGGCCATCGTGGCCGCGCACCTCGCGGCCGGCCGCAAGGTCGAGTACCTGCCGTCCGCGCCCGAGTGCCCGGACATGGTGTTCACCGCCAACGCCGCCGTGATCCGCGGCGACCGGGCCGTCCTGGGCAACCCGCCGTCGGAGCGGCAGGCCGAGATACCGTACTTCACGGCGTGGCTGGCCGAACGCAACTACGAGGTCGTCGAGGCGCCCTACCTCTTCAGCGGCCAGGGTGACGCGCTGGCCTGCGGCGACCTGCTGCTGGCGGCGTACGGCCAGCGCACCGACGAGCGGATGCTGGATGTGCTCGCCCGCGAGCTGGACTACGAGGTGGTGCCGCTGCGCACGGTGAGCGCCCGCTGGTACGACCTCGACCTGGCCGTCGGTGTCGTCGCCCCGGACACGCTGGCGTACTGCCCCGACGCCCTCGACGCGGCCAGCGTCCGCACCCTGCGCGGACTCGGGGTCGACCTGATCGAGGTGCCGGTCGAGGAGGCGGCGCGGTTCGCGCTGAACCTCGTCAGCGACGGAACCACGGTGACCATGACCCAGGGGGTGCCGCGGCTGGCCGCCGAGCTGCGCGGGCGCGGTCTGGAGGTGGTCGAGCTGGACACGGCCGAACTGGCCAAGGGCGGCGGCGGGGTCCGCTGCACCGCGCTGACGCTGGACAACCCGCCGGCGTAGCCGGTGGGCCTATTCTCGGGGCGGAACCGCCTCCCGCGGAGTGCCCACCGCGGATACGCCTACGGACGGGGAGCAGGCAGGATGACCACGGGATCCGTGCGGGTGCGGCGGGCCGTCGGCGCGCTGTTGGCGGTGCTGGCCGCCGTGCTGACCGTGCTGGCCGCGGCCGGTTCCGCGTCCGCGCACGCGGAGCTGGAATCCACCGACCCGGCACAGAACTCGGTGGTGCGCACGGCGCCGTCCGCGGTCACGCTCACCTTCGGCGAGGGGATCACGCTGCCCTCGGCCTCGCTGCGCGTGTTCGACCCGGAGGGCAGGCGGGTCGAACGGGGCACGCCGGAGCACGCCGCCGGCCGGGACGACACCGCACGCGTCGCCCTGCGCGACGACCTGGCCGACGGCACCTACACCGTGGCCTGGCAGGTGATCTCCGCGGACTCGCATCCGCTCGGCGGCGCGTTCACGTTCTCCATCGGGGCGCCGTCGGCCAGTTCGGTCTCCGCCGAGGAGTTCCAGGGCGCCCGTACGGACGGTCTGATCTCCTTCCTGTACGGCACCGCCGGAGCGGTCGCGTACGGCTCGTTCGCCCTGCTGGCGGGTGCGGTGGCGTTCGTCCTGGTGTGCTGGCCGGCGGGCGCCTCCGTCCGGCCGGTGCAGAAGCTGCTGGCGGCCGGCTGGATCGGCCTGCTGGGTTCCACCGTGATCCTGATGATGCTGCGCGGCCCGTACGAGCAGGGCGGCGGTCTCCTGCCGTCGGAGGACCCCGCGATCGCCCAGGCCCATGTCGACGTGGACGAGCGGATCTACTTCGCGCTGGCGGCCAGGCTGCTGCTGCTCGTCGCGAGCGCTGTGTTCCTGGTGCTGCTGGTCGGCCAGCTGGGGCAGTCCGGCACCGAGGCCACCCGGCGATCCCGGGCCCGGCTCGGCGCCGCCGGACTGGCGCTCGCGGCCGGGACGGCGTTCACCTGGGTCACGACGGACCACGCCTCCGAGGGCCCCCAGGTCTGGCTGGCCCTGCCGCTGACCGCGCTGCACCTGCTGGCCATGGCGGCCTGGCTCGGCGGGCTGGCGACGCTCGCGGCCGGACTCCGGCACGGACTCGCGCCCGCGGCCGTGCGGCGGTTCTCCGTGGTGGCGCTCAGCTCGGTGACCGTCCTGGTCGCCACGGGGCTGTACCGGGCCTGGCGCGAAGTGGGCACTTGGGACGCCCTGTTCGACACCAGGTACGGTCAACTGCTGCTGATCAAGGGCGGATTCGTGACCGTCATGGTCGCCGCGGCCTGGGTCTCCCGGTCGCGCCTCGCCCGCCTGCGGGCCGGCGAACAGTCCGCTGAGAGCGGCGAGCCCGTGCGAACGGGCGAGGAGGGCAAGTCCGTTCGCACCAGTGAGGGCGGCGGGAGCGGCGGGAGCGGCGAGAACGCGCGGCCGAGCCGGGGCGGCGTGTCCGTCCAGGTCGGCGAGGACGCCGGGAACCTGCCGCCGGGCGACGGCGGCGCGTCCGTGCGGGCGGGCCTGCGGCGGTCCGTCCTGACGGAGTCGGCCGTGGCCGTCGCCGTGCTCACGGTCACCACGCTGCTCACCTCCTCACCGCCCGGACGGACCGCGGACGACGAGCGGAGCCCCGTCGCCACGACCAGTCCCGCGCCCGCCCGGACCGTCACGTCCCGGATCCCCTTCGACACCGGCGGCGGCACCCCGGACGCCCGGGGCACGGCCACCCTGAGCCTCGTACCGGCGAAGTCCGGCGGTTACGCCGTACGGCTGAAACTGCGGCGGGCCGACGGGAGGCCGGCCGAGGTGCCGGAGGTCCGGCTGGCCCTCACGCTTCCCGCCCGGGACCTCGGTCCGCTGCGGGTGCCGCTGAAGCCCGACGGCGCGGGTCGGTGGGCGGGTTCGGTCCGGCTCGCGCTGGCGGGGGAGTGGACCGCGTCGATGACCGTACGCTCCTCCGACATCGACCAGACGACGTCCGAGCAGAAGCTCTCGATCGGCGGCTGATCGGCCAACGCCCGTACGCCCGGATGGACCTGACATGGTGTCCGGGCCCGGCTTTCCGGGGCGGTGTTGCTTCGATCACGCTGTGCACATGATTCGTCAGAAGCAAGTGTGGCCGTGGATGATCGCGGCCATCGGATTCGTCGCGTTGGTCGCGGCGGCTGGGTTCCGGGCGACCCCCGGTGCGCTGGTGGAGCCGCTGCAAGAAGAGTTCGGATGGTCCACCGGGGTCATCGGTCTCGCCATGTCCGTCAACCTCGCCCTCTATGGCGTCACCGCGCCGTTCGCCTCCGCGCTGATGGAACGCTTCGGCATGCGCAAGGTGACCGCGGTCGCCATGTCGCTGATCGCCCTCGGCAGCGGTCTGGCCGTCTTCATGACCGCGTCCTGGCAGCTCGTGCTGCTCTGGGGCGTCCTGGTCGGCCTGGGCTCCGGTTCCATCTCGCTGGGCTTCGTCGCCACGCTCGGCACCCGCTGGTTCGTCAAGCGTCAGGGTCTGGTCACCGGCGTGCTCACCGCGGGCGGCGCGACCGGTTCGCTGGTGTTCCTGCCGCTGGTGGCGAAGCTCTCCGAGGCGCCGGGCGGCTGGAAGACCGCCGCGATCGTGGTGTCCGTGGTGGCCCTGGCCACCGTGCCGTTCATCCTGCTGTTCTTCCGGGAGCACCCGGCCGACCTCAACATCCCGCCGTACGGCGCGGACGAGGTCGTGCCCGTGCAGCCGCCCGCCCGCAACGCGGCGCGGCTCGCCGTCGACGGCCTGAAGACCGCCAGCCGCACCAGGGCGTTCTGGCTTCTCGCCATCGCGTTCGCGATCTGCGGGGCGACCAGCAACGGCCTGGTCAACACCCATTTCATCCCCGCAGCCCACGACCATGGCATGCCGTCGGTGACCGCCGCCGGCCTGCTGGCGATGATCGGCATCTTCGACCTCATCGGCACGGTCGCCTCCGGCTGGCTGAGCGACCGCTACGACTCGCGCATCCTGCTGCTCGCGTACTACGGGCTGCGCGGTATCTCCCTGCTGGTCCTGCCGCAGCTGTTCGACGCGGAGGTCACAGGACCGATGCTCATCTTCATCGTCCTCTTCGGCCTGGACTTCATCGCCACCGTGCCGCCCACGGTCGCCCTGTGCCGTGAGCACTTCGGGATGTCGGCTCCGATCGTGTTCGGCTGGATCTTCGCCGCGCACCAGCTCGGCGCCGCCTTCGCCGCCACGACGGCCGGCCTCACCCGGGACGGCTTCGGCACCTACGCGCCCGCGTGGTACGTCGCCGGCGCCCTCAGCATCGGCGCGGGCCTGCTGTCCCTGCGGACGAAGCCCCCGACGGTGGAGAAGACCCTGCTCGCCGAGCCCGCAAGCGTCTGACCGACCGCGTGCTCGACGTGCTTCGCAGGTTCCCACCGCTCGGCCCGCTCCACGTGTTCCGTCCGCTCCGACTGCTCGGCGAGCCCCCCGTGTTCCACGGGCTCATCCCGCTCCACCGGCTCCACCGGCTCCACCCGCTTCACCCGCTTCACCCGCTCCACCGGCTCAGCCCGCGCCACCAGTTCGGCCCGCTCCACCGGCTCAACCCGCTCGATCCGCTCCACGAGCTCGGCAAGCTCCACGTGATCCACGAGCCCACCACGCTCCACGGGATCCACGTGACCCCCGGGCTCGACGCGCGCGACGCGCGCCCCCGCACCGCCCCGTTCCGTGTCGTATCGGAGGTGGCGCCTCCCCTTTGCTGGATCGGAGGCGCCACCTCGGTCTCTAGGGCCACAATCGGCCTGCCGTACGCGGCGGTTGCAACGTGACGGAGTCTCCCGTCACCACTTTCAACCCTTTTCCCGTTATCGGCAAAATGTCTAGTGAACCCCCTTTCACGAAAGGTGCCGTCATGGCGAACACCCAGCAGACCAAGGCCCTCGCACTCCGCGAATTCCACGAGAAGGGCATCCTGGTGCTGCCGAACGCCTGGGACGCCGGCAGCGCGGCGCTCATCGCCCAGGGCGGTGCCAAGGCGATCGCCACCACCAGCGGCGGCGTGTCCTGGTCGGCCGGTAAGCCGGACCAGCAGGCGCTCACCCGCGACGAGATGGTCGCCCTGGTGCGCCGGATCGCCGACGCCGTGGAGGTGCCGGTGACCGCCGACATCGAGGGCGGCTACGGCCTCGCGCCCGAGGACGTCGCGGCGACCGTCACCGCCGTGATCGAGGCCGGTGTGGTCGGCGTGAACCTGGAGGACTCCAAGCTCGACGGCACGCTGTTCACGGCCGAGGAGCAGGCGGCCCGCATCCGTGCCGCGCGCGAGGCCGCCGAGCGGGCCGGACTGCCGGAGCTGGTCATCAACCTGCGTACCGACGTCTTCCTGTTCGGGATCGGCGCCCCCGAGGGCCGGGCGGCCGACGTCCTGGCCCGCGCGGCCGTCTACGCGCAGGCCGGGGCGGACAGCCTGTTCGTGCCGGGCCTGCTCGACCTCGCGGTGATCGCCGAGCTGGTCGAGGGCCAGCCGCTGCCGGTCAACGTGATGGCCGGTCCGGGCGCTCCCACCGTGGCCGAGTTCGAGGCGGCCGGCGTGCGCCGGGTCAGCCTCGGCACCGCCGTCGCCCAGGCCGCCTACTCGCTGGCCCGCCGGGCCGCCGCCGAGCTGGTCACCGAGGGCACCTACGAGGAGCTGACCGGCGCCCTCGACTTCGGCGCGGTCAACAGCAGCTTCAGCCGCTGAGGCGCAGCGCTGCGCCGCACGGCCTGAAGACGTGCACCACCCACGGGGCGGGTCGGCCCGTGACATCGGACCGACCCGCCCTTTGTGTTTTTCCGCAATGTGCGAATCATCCATATTTCTACACGAGATGAGGCGATGGAAATGGGGAGGCCGGAGAAACCAGTGGATGCCTCGGGCGGAGCGGTCGCGGAGTTCGCGAGCCGGTTGCGCCGCCTGCGTGCCGAAGCCGGTGGACCGACGTACCGGGACATGGCCAAGGCCGCCATGTACTCGGCCTCGGTGCTGTCCAGCGCGGCCAACGGGCACCGGCTGCCCACCCTCCAGGTCGCGCTGGCGTATGTGGCCGCCTGCGGCGGCGACCGGGAGGAATGGCGCCGACGATGGCTGGAGGCGGCCGCCGGAGGCATACCGGTGATGCCACCCCGCCCGGCCGCGGCACCTGGACCGCCGACGCTCCAGGAGTCGACCGCCGAGGCGATACCCCCCGAGCCCCGGCTCACCGCGCCGGCGCTGCCCAGGCCGTGCCAGCTGCCGCCCCGCCCGCAGGGTCTGGTCGGCCGCCGCACGGAACTGAGCCTGCTCGCCTCGGCCCCGGCCGGTCCGGTGGTGATCAGCGGGCCGGCCGGCATCGGCAAGAGCGAACTGGCCCTGCACCACGCGCACGACCTGGCCCCCGCCATGGTGGACGGCCAGCTCTACGCCGATCTGGGACCGGTGCCGGAGGGCGGGTACGACGTCCCGGGCCTGCTCGCCGAGTTCCTGGCGGCCCTGGGGGTGCCCGCCGGACGCATCCCGGCGGCGGCGGACCAGCGCGCCGGGCTCTACCGCTCACTGCTCGCCCAGCGCAGGGTGCTCGTCCTGCTGGAGAACGTGCACAGCGAACGGCAGGTACGCCCGCTGCTGGCCGACTCCGCCACCAGCACCACCATCGTGGTCGGCCGGTCCTCCCTGCTCGGTCTGCGCGACGTCCTGCGGGTCCGGCTGGACCTGCTGCCGCGGGCCGACTCCGTCGCGCTCATCGCGCGGGGGCTGCCGGAGCGCGCACAGGCCGACCCGGCGAGCACCGACCGGCTGGCCGGGCTCTGCGGCGATCTGCCGCTGGCGCTGGACATCGCCACCCGCAAGCTGCTCGCCCACCCCGAGATGTCGCTGCGCTGGGCGGTCACGCGGCTGGAGCGCCCCGAGGCGCTGCTGGACTGGCTGACCGTGGGCGATCTGTCCCTGCGCGAGGTGCTCGCCTCGGCGCACGACCGACTCAGCGGCGCGGCGCGGGAGTTGCTCGACCGGCTGGCCCGTCTGCCGCAACCGCAGCTGCGGGCCGACGAATCAATCCTGGCCGGATCCGAGCATTTGACCGACGAGTTGGTCGAGGCGGGCATGCTCCGGACCACCGAGCGGCTGGGCGCGTACCGGCTCGACGCCCTGGCGCGGGCCCTCGTGGCGGCCGGCGATCCGGCGTACGACCTGCTGCCGAGGCACTCCGTGCCGTTCGCCCGTGTCCGGCCGCTGGTCGACGCCCGGCAGCTGATCTGACCGGTCGATCAACTTCGGTCAGACACACGTTGATTGTCCGATTCGGACAAGCCTGTCGATCAATATCCGCCTTCGATGTACTCGTCCTACCGAACGGACCCGAACAGAGGAACGGCCGTTCACCTGCTCGCTCGAACGGGCGGTAGGACGAGTAGCGAGGTGGCAGAAGATGACCAACCACGAGGTCGAGGTCCTGGCGATCGGCGCCGGCCCGTCCAACCTGGCCCTGGCGGTGGCGATCGAGGAGTCCGGCGCCACCGGCCTGGCGGCCGACACCCTGCTCCTGGAGCAGCACGCGGACGTAGTGTGGCAGCGCAACCTGCTGCTGCCGTTCGCCCGCAGCCAGGTCTCCTTCGTCAAGGACCTGGTGACCCTGCGCAACCCCCAGAGCCGGTTCTCCTTCCTCTCCTTCCTGCACGCCAAGGGACGGCTCGACGAGTTCGTCAACCTCGGCACCTTCAACCCCTTCCGCCGGGAGATCTCCGAGTATCTCCAGTGGGTGGCCAACTCCCTCGATCACGTGGGAATCCGCTACAACGCCAAGGTCCAGGCCGTCAGCCCGCGCAAGGCGGACGACGGCACGGTGATCGGCTGGCGCGTCAGCCTCGCCGGCGGCGACACGGTGGACGCCCGCGACCTGGTCGTCGGCACCGGCCGCGACGCCAACATCCCGGCCGAGTTCAAGGACCTGCCCCGCGACCGGGTGATCCACAGCACCCAGTACTCCACCCGGATCGCGCAGTACCCGATCGACCGCCCGGTGCGGGTCGTGGTGATCGGCGCGGCACAGAGTGCCGCCGAGATGTTCGTCTCGGTCCACCAGGACCTGCCGCTCAGCCAGCCGACCCTGATCCACCGCTCCATCGGCCTGATGAACTACCAGACCAGCAAGTTCGTCAACGAGCTGTTCTTCCCGTCCTTCGTCGACGAGTTCCACGGCAGTTCCCCGCAGGCACGCAAGCAGATCCTGGACGAGGTCCGCCTGACCAACTACGCCGGTCTGGCAGCCCCGTTCCTCGACGAGACCTACATGATGCTCTACGAGCAGAAGCTGTCGGGCTCGCAGCGCTCCGCCGTCCGGTCGATGACCGAGGTCCTCTCGGCCCGCGAGGAGGACGGCGAGGTCGTCCTCGTCCTGCGCGACCGCAAGACCGGCCGGGTGGAGCCGTACCGCTGCGACCTGGTCCTGCTCGGCACCGGCTACGACCAGCGCATGCCCGCGATGGTCCGCAGCCTGGCCGGCCAGGTGGGTCTGGACGAGATCGAGGTGGACCGCCGCTACCGCGTCAGGACGGGCGACGACGTCCGCGCCGGCCTGTACCTCCAGGGCTTCAACGAGGCCACCCACGGCATCTCCGACTCCCTGCTCAGCGTCCTCGCACAGCGCTCGCACGAGATCAGCCAGGACATGCTCGACCGCCGCAGCGTCGTCGCGACGGCAGGGGTCCGCTGATGCAGATCCGCCGACTGGACCGCGCCAACCTGACCCCCGCCTACGGCATCGAGGGCGAGCGCCTTCAGCCCTGGAGCGTGCTCAACGCCCCCTTCGAGGGCGCCTGGTGCGTCGTGCGGGCCGGGGGCGAGTCCACCCCGCACAACCACCACGAGTACGAGATCTTCATCGCGATGAGCGGCAGCGCCGCCCTGGTGGTGGACGACGTCGAGCACGAGTTCGTCGCCGGCGACATCGTCCATCTGCCGCCGGGCTGCACGCACAAGGTGGTCAACCCCTCGTCCGAGGACTTCGAGTACTACGGGATCTGGTGGGACTCCGAAATGTCGGAGACCTTCCTGACCCGCCATCAGAAGGAGACCCCAGCATGAGCAAGCGCGTGGCGGTGATATCGCCCGCCCCGACCGCCAACGGTGACCTGCACCTCGGCCATCTGGCCGGTCCGTTCCTGGCCGCCGACGTCTTCACCCGCTACCAGCGTGCCGCCGGCCGCGAGGCCGTCTTCGGCACCGGCGCCCAGGACACCTCCACCTTCGTGGTCACCACCGCCCGACGGCTGGGCACCACCCCCGAGGCACTGGTCGCCGACTCCACCGCGAAGATCGAGTCCACGCTCGCCGCGATGGGTATCGAGGTCGACGGCTTCACCCGGGACGAGGAGCGCTTCACCAAGGCCGTGCTGAAGTTCGTCAGCCGGCTGCACGAGGAGGGCAAGCTGGTCCTGCGGCCCACCCTCTTCCCCTACTCGCCCAGCACCGGTCAGTACCTGGTGGACGGCTTCGTCAAGGGCGGCTGCCGCAACTGCCTGGCCGAGGGCTGCGCCGGGCTCTGCGAGAGCTGCGGCCACCCGCTGCCGGCCGGCGAACTGATCGACCCGCGCTCCACCGAGAACCCCGACGACGTGCTGGAACTGCGCGAGGTCCCGGTCCTGGTGGTCCCGCTGGAGGAGTACCGGGACCGGCTGAAGGAGTACTTCGCCACCACCGGCGCCGCACTGCGGCCCCACATGGCCCAGGCCGTCGCCGAGATGCTGGCCCGCCCGCTGCCGGACTTCCCGGTCACCTACCCGATCTCCTGGGGCATCCCCGCCCCGTTCCCGGAGGTCGCCGGACAGTCCGTCAACCCCAACGCCGAGACGATGGCCTGGTCCATCTACACCACCGCCGTCTCCGCCGAGCAGCGCGGCGAGGTGCTCTCCGCCGACGACGAGCTGTGGTGGCCGGAGGCCGCGACCGAGGCCGTCTACTTCCTCGGCTTCGACAACACCTTCCCGTTCGCCATCGCCGGGGCGGCCATGCTGCTCGCCCTGCACGACCGGTACTCCCTGCCCGCCCGCTTCGTCACCAACGAGTTCTACGAGCTGGACCACCAGAAGTTCTCCACCAGCCGGGGCCACCTGGTCTGGGGGCAGGAGCTCGCGGACAGGCTGCCGCGCGACATCGGCCGCTACCACCTGGCCGCCACCAGCCCGGAGAACCAGAAGACCAACTTCGGCTGGTCGGCGCTGCCCGCGGTCACCGGGGTCCGGCTGATCGAGCCGTGGAACCGGGTCGCCGCCAAGGCCGAGCGCTGGGCCGGACAGACCCTCCCGGTCTCCGCCGCCTCCCGCGAGGCCGCCGACCGGATCACCGAGCGGTTCGCCACCTCCTACGAGCTCGACTCCTTCAGCCTCGTCCGCACGGCCGAGACGCTGGCCGAGCAACTGGGCAGACTGGACCGCTGGGAGGCGACCGACGCCGAGGCGGGCGACTTCGTCCACCAGGTGCAGACCGTGCTGCGCAACGCCGCCCCGATCCTGATCGACCTCGCCGAACAGGCCGGTATCGACACCCGGCTGATCCCGAGCGACGAGACGACCGAGATCACGGTGCGGGCACTGCCGCGGCTGGACGGCGGGGCGGTGTGACATGCCCACCGAAAAGCGACGGATACTGGTGGTCGGCGCCGGTGTGACCGGGCTGCTCTCCGCGGTGCGGTGTGCCCTGGCCGGACACCACGTCACCGTCCTGGACCGGGACGCCATTCCGAACCCCGGTTCCACCTCCTTCGACCAGCACCGGGCCGTCCGCGCCCTCGACACGCACGACCTGGCCGCCTCCCGGCGGATCGCGGTGGCGCACCGGCGCTGGATGGGGCTGGAGGCACTGACCGGCTCCAAGTTCTACCGCCGGGTGGGCATGATCACCGCCTGGCCGGAGGACGACGTCGACGCGGTGATGTCCGCGGCGGCCGCGGCGGACCTCCCGGTCCGTCTGATCGAGCCGGACAGCGTTCCCCATGTCCGCTTCCCCGACGGCACGGTCGGGGTCCTGGAGCGGCACGGCGGCATCCTGCTCGCCGACCACGCACTGCAGGTCCTGGTGCGCTGGCTCACCGAGCAGCCGAACGTGGCGCTGCGCCCCTGGCAGGAGGTCAAGGCGGTGGACCCGGGGACCGGCCGGGTGTACCTGCCCGACGCCGAGAGCCTGGACGCCGACCTCACCCTGGTCGCCACCGGCCCCTGGTCCAAGGACCTGGTCGACATCCCGATGGTGCTGCACCGCCAGACCCTGGTCTACCTCAAGCCGCCGGAGCAGCTGGCCACCGCCTGGGAACGCACCCCTGGCGTCGGCCGGATCGGCACCTCGGGCCAGGCCTGGCTGCTGCCACCGGGCGACGGGACGCTGCTCAAGGTCAGCTCCGCCGTCGCCTGCCGGGAGGCCCACATGGTCACCGCCGGCACCCCGGACGAGGAGCGCCAGTGGGCCGAGCAGGTGCTCTCCGAGCAGATCGTGAGCGAGCCCCACCGCTACACCGTGATGGCCGTCAAGCGCTGCCACTACCTGGTGGACGCCCAGACCGGCAACTCCCACCTGGTCCGCATCGGCCCGAGCACCTGGGCGCGGACCGCCAGCGGCGGCGACGGCTTCCGCACCGCGCCACTGGTCGCCGAACGGATTCTCGAAGCACTCACCACGGACTTCCGAGAGGAGTCGATATGACCGCCGACGACCGCGTCCTGCTGGTGATCGGCAGCGGGCTCAAGGTGTACCGCGAGTACCTGATCGAGTCCGCCGCCCGGCGGGCCGCCGAACTGGACCTCAAGCTGGTCCTGATCAACAACCTCAAGCCCACCTGGCAGCAGGGCTACTTCGACGAGATCACCGTGGTCAACGTCTTCGACCACGAGGCGCTGCGCGCCGCCGCCCGGGAGATCGCGGGCCGCCGCAACGTCGTCGGACTGTTCTGCTACGACGAGCCGCTCGTGATGCCCTCCGCCGAACTGGCCGCCGAGTTCGGCGTCCCGGGCCTCGGCCCCGACGGGGTGCAGGGCTGCCGGGACAAGCACCGCACCCGGTCGATACTGACCGCGGCCGGACTGCCCCAGCCCGGCTTCGAGCTCACCGACACGCTGGAGCAGGCCCGCGAGACCGCAGACCGGATCGGCTACCCCGTGGTCGTCAAACCGCGGGCGCTGGGCGCCTCGATGGGCGTCGTCCTCGCCGAGGACGAGTCGCAGCTGGACCAGGCCTACCTGATCGCCTCCAACGCCAGCCTGGTCGGCGACGAGCCGTTCCGCGGCGGGGCGATCGTGGAGGGCTACGCCGACGGCCCCGAGATCAGCGTCGACGGAGTGGTGCACCAGGGCGAGTACCGGGTGATGTTCGTGGCCCGCAAGGAGACCGGCCACTACCCGTACTTCGAGGAGGTGGGCCATGTCGTCGACGCGGCCGACCCGCTGCTGGCGGACCAGGAACTGATCGACGTCCTGACCAAGGCGCACGAGGTGATCGGCGTCGAGAACGGGCTGACCCACACCGAGGTCAAGCTCACCTCCTACGGCCCGGTGATCATCGAGATCAACGGACGGCTGGGCGGCGACCTGATCCCCTTCCTCGGCCGGATCGCCACCGGCATCGACCCCGGCGAACTGCTGGTCGAGGTCGCCTCCGGACACCGTCCGGACACCGGCTTCACCCGCCACGGCGTGGCCGGCATCCGCTTCGGCTACCCCACCGAGGACGTCACCGTCCACGAGGTGCGGGTGCCGGAAGGGCTGCCGGGGCTGGTGACCGCCTCCCCGATGGTCGACCCGGGCACCGAGCTGCGCCTGCCGCCCGGCGGATACCTGGCCCGGCACTCCTTCGTGGTCTGCTCCGGCGAGGACCGGGACAGCTGCGAGGAGCGTCTCGCCGCCGCCGTCGTGGCCGTCGAACTGGACGCGGAGCCGCTGGAGCGCAAGGACGTGGCGGCGCGCCTGGAGATGCCCGCCGGACTGCTGGACGTGGACAAATGAGCATCGACTACGACGGCCGCCGGTTCCGCAAGCTGGCGTCCACGGACGGGGTGACGGCCCGGTACCACCAGAAGGACGACCTGGTCTGGGCGGACTTCGCCGGCGGACCCGTCCGCCGGGGGAGCGTGAACGGGGTCTGTGAGCCCGACGGCACCCTGCGCCTCGCCTACACGATGGTGCTGGCCGGCGGTGACGTGATCTCCGGACGCACCGTCAACACCCCCGAGCGGGACGCCGACGGCGGACTCCTGCTGCGCGAGGAGTGGGAGCGGTACGGGCCGCACGCCGAGACCGGTGTCTCGTACCTGGCGGAAGTGAGAGAACCGGAGGAAGCGGGATGACCGACTGGGAGCGCCTGCGCGAGCAGGTGGACGGAACGGTGCGGCTGCCGGGAGAGCCCGGCTTCGAGGAGAACAGCAGCGCCTTCAACAAGCGCTACGCGGACGTCCGTGCCGCCGGGGTCCTCTCGGTGGCGAGCGTCGCGGACGTCGCCCGGGGCATCACCTGGGCCCGGGAGCAGGGCGTGCCCGTCGTCGCCCGCGGTGGCGGCCACAGCTACTCCGGCCAGGCCGCCACCACCGGACTGGTGCTCGACCTGCACGGGCTGAGGACCATCACGGTGGACCGCGAGCGCGAACTGGTCACGGTCGCCGGCGGGGCCCGCTCCGGCGACCTGTACGCCGAGCTCCAGCGCCACGACCTCGCGGTGCCGCTCGGCAACTCCGAAGAGGTCGGCATCGGCGGCCTCACCCTGGGCGGCGGCGTCGCCGCGGTCTCCCGGGCGTTCGGCCTCACCTGCGACTCCCTGGTGGAGACGGAGGTCGTGCTCGCCGACGGCACGGTCGTCATCTGCAACGAGACCGAGCACCCCGACCTCTTCTGGGCCTGCAGGGGCGGCGGAGGCGGCAACTTCGGGGTCAACACCTCCTTCACCTTCCAGGCCCGGCCGACGGTCGCCAGCTCCACCTGCCTCGTGGTGTGGCCGCTGGACGACGCCGAGGCGGTGCTGCCGGTGATGCAGCGGATCATGCGGGACGCGCCGGACCGCTTCGCCGCCCGGATCGGCGTGAGCCGTTCCTCGGACGACGACGGCATGGTCTCGGTGATCGGCCAGCACCTCGGCCCGGCCGCCGAACTGCGCGAACTGCTGGCCCCCGCGCTGGCGGTGGGCACGCCCGCCAAGGCGGACATCGAGGACCGCAGCTACTGGGAGGCCAAGGACTACCTGCGCCACGAGACCTCCGGCGACCCCTTCGCGGTCCGCACCCGCACGATCGGCGAGCCGCTCACCGAGGCCGGCGTGGACACCCTGCTCACCGCGCTGCGCAAGTGGCCCGGCAGCGGCAACCCGGACGGCGCCGGTATCGCCCTGTTCACCTGGGGCGGCGCCATCAACAAGGTGCCCGTCACCGAGACCGCCTTCCCCCATCGGGACGTGCTCTTCCTGATCTCGATGGACTCCTCCTGGTCCACCGACGACCCCGAAGAGGTGCGCCGGGCCAACCTCGACTGGCTGACCGAACTGCACACCGCGATGGGCGAGCACGCCCGGGACGCCTCCTACGTCAACTTCGCCGATCCCGACCTGACCGAGGCCCAGGCCGCCTACTACGGCCCCAACCTGGACCGGCTTCAAGAGATCAAGCGCCGCTACGACCCCGACCGGGTCTTCACCTTCCACCAGGCCGTCTAACTCTGAGGAGGAACCGTCATGGGAGGAACCGTCATGTCACCCGATCTGCGCGGCGCCATGCGCAACTTCGCCACTGGAGTGTGCGTCGCCACGACCTACGCGGACAACGAGGGCAACCGCCGCCATGACGCGGTGACACTCAACTCGCTGTCCTCGGTCTCCCTCGACCCGCCGCTGGTCTCGCTCTCCCTGCACCGCGACTCCCAGTTCCTGGGGGATCTGCTGGAGACCAAGAAGTGGGCGATCTCCATCCTGGACAGCGACGCCGAGTCGGTGGCCCGACAGCTCGCCAAGGGCCGCGGCGACCGCGCGGAAGTGGTCGCCGGCCTCGCGGCCAACCCCGGGCCCGCCACCGGAGCCCTCATCCTCGACGCGCAGAGCGGCATCGAATGCGTGCTCTGCGACAGCTTCGACCTGGGCGATCACACGATGGTGATCGGCGAGGTCGTCTCCACCGGCATCCGTGACCTCCAGCCCCCGCTGCTCTTCCTGCACGGCAAGTTCCAGCAGCTGGCCGGCGCCACCTCCAAGGAGTCCTGACCATGACGAACAACACCGCGGTCCCCAACACCGCCACCGAGATCCTCGCCGCCGCCAAGGCGCTGGCCCCGCAACTGCGCGAGCGCGCCGTCGAGATCGAGCAGAACCGCCGCCTGCCCTCGGACGTCGTCGAACTGATCCGCGCCACCGGAGCGTTCCGGATGGGCTTCAGCAAGGCCTGGGGCGGCCCCGAGCTGACCTCCGTCGAGCAGACCGAGGTGGTCGAGGCCCTGGCCTACGGCGACGCCTCGGCCGGCTGGGCCGCCATGATCGGCATGGACTCGGGCCTCTACGCCTCGTTCCTCGACGAGACCGTGGCCAAGGAGATGTTCCCCCGCCTCGACATGACCACCGCCGGCCTGCTCTTCCCCACCGGCCGCGCCGAGAAGGTGGAGGGCGGCTACCGCCTGACCGGCCGCTGGCAGTTCGGCAGCGGTATCACCCACGCCGACTGGGTCATCTCCGGCGCCTTCATCTACGAGGACGGTGAGCCCTACCTGGTCGACGGCTCCCACGACTCCATCCTGCTGATGGTGCCGCGCGCCGACGTCGAGATCATCGACACCTGGAACACCACCGGCCTGTCAGGCAGCGGCAGCTGCGACTACGCCATCCACGAGGTGTTCGTCCCCGAGGGCCGCACCCTCACCTTCGGCGAGGTCCGCAACGGCCAGGGCCCGCTGGCCCAGCCCGAGGTCCACATGCGCAACATGCCCGGCGTCCCGCTCGGTGTCGCCCGCGCCGCCCTGGACTGGGTGCGCGAGCAGGTCCTCGCCAAGTCCAAGCCCGGCGGCGGCGGTTGGAACGACAACTGGCGGGTGCAGGTCACCCTCGCCGAGTGCGAGGCGGACTTCAACGCCACCCGCAGCGCGGTCTACGGCGCGATGCGGCGCCAGTGGGAGGTGCTGGAGGCGGGCGGCACCCTCGACGACCTCACCGCGGAGGAGCGGGCCGCGCTGCCCCTCTCCCGGCTGCACGCCTTCCGCACCGCCCGCTCCATCGTGATGAAGCTCTACGACCTGATGCAGACGGCCGCGATCTACAAGCCGAGCCCGCTCGACCGCTGGCTGCGCGACACCATGACGATGTGCCAGCACGTGGTGGCCCAGGACAAGATCCTGCAGTCCGCCGGCGCGCACCTGCTGGGCAGCAGGCCCAGCTTCCCGCTCAGCCTCGGGATCACCGGCTGACCGCCGGGAAACGCCCACGGCCCCCGTTCCCCACACCCGGAAGGACTCCCGCATGACCGGTCTTCTCGCGCCCGAGGCGAGCCCCGTCCGACGCAAGGCGCGCCTGCGGAACTACGCGATGTGCCGCCCCGAGCACTTCGAGGTCACCTACAGCATCAATCCGTGGATGGACCCGCACAAACCCACCGACAAGGCCCTGGCCCTCGCCCAGTGGGAGAACCTGCGCTCCCTGTACGCCGAACTCGGCCACTACGTGCAGACCATCGAGGCCGCCCCCGGGCTGCCGGACATGGTGTTCGCGGCGAACGGCGCCCTCGTGGTCGACGACAAGGTCCTCATCTCCCGCTTCCGGCACCCCGAGCGCCAGGCCGAGGCCGACCTGTGGGCCCAGTGGTTCCGGGACCACGGCTACCGCGAGATCGTCCAGGCCGACTTCACCAGCGAGGGCGAGGGCGACTACGTCACCACCGGCCGCGCCGTCCTGGCCGGCAACGGCTTCCGCTCCGACCCCCGCTCCCAGGCCGAGGCCGAGGCGCTGTTCGGCCGCCCCGTGGTCAGCCTGAAACTGATCGACCCGCGCTTCTACCACCTCGACACCGCACTGGCCGCGCTCGACGACGACCAGATCGTCTACTACCCCGGCGCCTTCGACGCGCAGAGCCTGCGCGTCCTTCGGGAACTGTTCCCCGACGCCATCCTCGCCGACGAGGAGGACGCCCTGGTCTTCGGGCTCAACCTGGTCTCCGACGGCTACCACGTCATCCTGCCCGAGCCGGCCACGAACCTCGCCGCCCGGCTGCGCGACCACGGCTTCGTCACCTACCACGTCGACCTGTCCGAACTGCTCAAGGCGGGCGGCAGCGTCAAGTGCTGCACGCTCGAGATCCGCCACCCCTGACCCCTCATCGTTCCGGCACAGGAGAAGCCCCATGACCGAGCAACCCTGGATCATCGTCGGCTACGTCAACGTCCTGCCCTACATCAAGGAGTTCGCCCCCGGCTCGGTGATCGTCGTCGACGAGCCGGACGTGATCCGCAAGCTCGACGTCAAGAAGGCCCTGGAGGGGGCCGCGATGCTGCGCGAGCTGATCGAGTGGGAGTATCAGCTCCCCGCCGCGGCGGACGAGTTCTACAACACCTACCCCGACCTCGCCCCGGCCGTGGTCGCCCCGCTCGTCGAGTACGCCACCCCCTTCGCGGCCCGGCTCGCCGAACGGTACGCGGTGCCCGGCGCGGGAGCCGGAGCCTCCCAGGTGATGCGGGACAAGTCGCTGCTGCGCCGCGTCAGCCGCGCCGCGGGCGTCCTCAACCCGGCCTCCGCGGAGGTCACCTCCCCGGACGAGGTACGGGAGTTCGCCGCCGCCCACCCCGGCTCGCTGGTCCTCAAGCCCGCCAACCGGCAGGCCTCCGTCGGCACCAAGGTGCTCCACGAGCTGGACGACCTGGACGCCGCCTGGACGGAGTGCGTCAGCCAGGACGAGGGCAACCGGGTGCCGGACCGTGAGCGCGAACTGCGCATGCTGATCGAGGAGTTCGTCCAGGGCGACGAGTTCAGCGTCGAACTGCTGGTCCACGAGGGCGAGGTGCTGTTCTCCAACGTCACGGGCAAGATGCTCTACCCCGGTCCGCGCCCGATCGAGCGCGGCCACACCGTGCCGGCCGCCGGCATCCCGGACGAGCTGAGCGAGCTGATGGTCTCCCAGACCGAGACGGTGGTCCGCGCGGTCGGCTTCGGCAGCGGCATCGTGCACTGTGAGTGGATCGTCAGCGACGGCCGCCCGTACCTGGTGGAGTGCGCCGGCCGGTTCCCCGGCGACGGCATCCCGATGCTCATCGAGGAGGCGTACCGGATCAACCTCGCAGGAGCGTTCTACGAGGTCATGCAGGGCCGCCGCCCCGAGGGCCTGCCCCAGAGCGCGGCAGGCGGTGCCGCCGTCCGCTTCATGGCCGCCGCGCCCGGCGAGGTCGTCTCCGTCGACGGCGCCGAAGAGGCCGCCCAACTGCCCGGCGTGCTCTCGCTGTCGATGCACCTCAAGCCCGGCGACACCGTGAACGAGCTGCGCAGCTCCTGGGACCGGGTGGGCTCGGTGATGACCAGGGGAGCCACTTCGGACGAAGCCCTGCGCAACGCCGAGGCGGTGGTCGACGCGATCCGCATCACCACCGCTTGAGCACGCGACACCAGGCACGAGGCCACGGCCCGGTGCCTGGGCCGGAACTGACGAGAGCGGCGAGGCCGGATCCCGTGACCCAGGAAGAGTCACGGCCCCGCTCGCCGCTGTCCGGCGTGCCGGGACTCACTCCCGCGCGACCGATGGCGGCCGTTCACCGCTGTACACGGCCTCGGGCCCGTGCCCGGGGAGCCGGCCGTTCACCGCTGTGCCGTCCGCGACTGACCGCGCACGCCCGCGCAGGCGATCAGGGCGCCGAGGGCGGTCACGACGGCCAGGGCCGCGTAGCCGTAGGCCAGGGTGAGCGCCGAGGCGACCCCCGCGACCAGCAACGGGTCGCCCGCGTCGCCGAGTTCGCGGCCCAGTTCGGCCGCGCCCATCGTCTGGCCGACGCGCTCGGCGGGAGTGGCCGAGGCGAGGGCGGCGAAGCCGAGCGGGGTGATCAGACCCGTACCGGCGCCGATGAGCGCGGCCGCCACGAGAACGCCCGCGACACCGGGCAGCACGGCCGCGAACAGACCGGCCGCCGTGGTGCCGAGGCCGACGGCCAGGCCCCTACCGGTGCTCAGCCGGCCCGCGTCCAGCGCGCGTCCGGCGTACGGCTGGACGACGGCGGCGGTGGCGGCGAGCACGGAGACCGCGGCGCCGGTCGCCACGGTACCGAGACCGGCCGCAGCGCCGGAGACCGGCAGGAAGCCGACACCGACGGAGAGCGCCGCCGTGGCCGCGGCCAGCGCGGAGGCCGGGGCGAGGAACCAGCGGTCGGCCAGGCGGCGGGCCAGGTCCAGCAGCGTCTGGCGCCGCTTGGGCAGCGGCGGCACGGCCGGGACGGCGAGCGTGGCCCACACGGCGACGGCCGCGGCCAGGACGGCCAGCACGAGGAAGAGCAGGCCGAGTCCGCCGGCCCAGACCAGGACGCCGCCGAGGAGCGGGCCGAGCGTGTAGCCGAGGGACTTGGAGAAGCCGTAGGTGCCGAAGGCACGGCCGTGCCTGGCCGCCGGGTTGAGCCGGGCGACGAGCGCGGAGGCCGCGGGGGAGAAGGCGGAGGCGGCGGTGCCCTGGCCGAGGCGCGCGGCCCACAGCCAGCCCGGACTGCCGGCCGCGACGTACAGGGCGGACGCGAGGGAGAACGCGACCAGGCCGCCGACCAGGACGGGCTTGGCGCCGATCCGGTCGGCCAGGGAGCCGAAGACGGGCTTGAGGACGACCTCCGCGCCGTCGTACAGGGCGAGCAGTCCGCCGAGCACCAGCAGGGACGTGACGGCGTCGGCGGAGAAGCCGCCCAGGTTGGCGGCGATGCCGTGCGCGCCGAAGGCGGTGGTGAAGCCGGCCGCGTGCAGGGGCCACATCCGGGGTACGGGTGGGGTGGCGGTGGCGCTCATCGGGTGTCCTCGCGGTGTTCGTGGAGGTCCTGAAGACCAGGCGCACGGGCTGGAACGGGGGTCGATTTTCACTCATCCGGGGGTGCCTGTCGTCCAAGCAGGTCGTTGACGATGCAACTCCCCCTATAATTCTGGTCCGTTGAAACAGGGGGCTGCATGTCGCACGTGGTGATGTGTCACGGCATCGGGTATCAGTACAAGCATCGCGAGACATCACGCACGGAGTGGTACGAGGCCCTGCGCAAGTCCCTGACGGACGCCGCACTCCCGGTGCCCGCCCCCGAGCTGGTCGACGCCGTCTTCTACGGGAACTGCTACCGCAGCCGCAAGGGCAAGGGCGCGGTGACCGAGGACGAGTTCGCCGACATCCCCGACTTCACCGCCGACGATGTGACCCTGCCCCTGGAGAGCGAGCTGCTGGAGGCCTTCGCCGAGGGACTCGACGTCCCGACGGGCGGCGGCAAGGGGCTCACCCAGGCGGCGCTGCGCAAGCTGGAGAAGTCCGAGAAGCTGGGACGTCCGGCGTCCGGTGTGGTCATCTGGCTCGTCCGGCAGGTCCGCCGCTACCTCGACGCCGAGGACAGCGTCCGCGCCTGCGCCCAGCAGCGGTTCGAGCGGGTCGTCACCCCGGACACCCGGGTCGTCGTGGCGCACTCGCTCGGCTCGGTCGTCGCCTACGAGGCGCTGTGCGCCCACCCGGAGTGGAACGTCGACACGTTCGTCACCCTCGGCTCCCCGCTCGGCCTCGGTCTCGTCCAGGACCGCCTCCGGGTGCCCGACGGCGTGACCTGGCCGCAGGTGAACCGCTGGGTCAACATCGCCGCCGACGAGGACCCGATCGCCCTGGTGAAGAAGCTCGGCCCGGCCTTCGGCGACCGCGTCGAGGACCGCCTCGTCGTCAACACGCCGTGGTACAGCCCCGGCAAGTACGCCCTCGGCGGGCACTCCGTGATGCGTTATCTGTCCACGGCCGAGCTCGCCGAGGCGGTCGGGGACAGCCTGTCGGCCACCGAGCGGTGACGGTGGCGGCGGTGGACGTGGCGGCCGGTGCGGGCCGCCCCGAGCGGGTCGCCCTGGTCTCGGGGACCAGCGACTTCGGCAGCGGCTTCGAGCGGCTGATCCGGGTGCCCGACGAACTGCGCATGATGAAGGCCGTCCTGGCCGAATCGGCGGGCTACACCATCCACCCCGAGTCGCGGCTCAACCCCAGAGCGGGCGACCTGGAGAGCAGTTTCCGCCGTGCCGCCCGCGGCGGCGACGACGGCCCCCCGCCCGACGTGCTGCTCTTCTACTACTCCGGTCACGCCGTCGAGCTCAGCCGCGGCCGGCTCACCATCGCCGCGGCCGACAGCGAGAAGGACAAGGGCGAGACGCTCGTCAGCCTCGACACCCTCTTCGAGTTACTCGTGGAGACCGGCGAGCCCCGCCCCCGCGAGGTGATCATCCTGCTCGACGCCTGCCAGGCCGGACTCGCCGTGGCCCGGCTGGAGCAGCGGGTCGCGGAGGAGCGGCTGAGAGGCACCCGGCTCCCCGTCCTCTCCGCGATCGGCGCCATCGACCGGCTGCGGGAGGCCAAACAGCTCCACTTCGTCGACTCCTTCGCGGCTGCCCTGCGCACGACGAAGGCCGAGGACACCGAGCAGTACCTCTCCATGGAGCGGCTGGGCACCGAACTCGCCGCCCGGATGGCGAAGCTGGTGGGCGACGAGGGCCCGCCCACGCCCGAACTGCTGTACGCCTTCCGGGAGTCCAAGGCGTTCCTCAACCCCAGGTATCTCGGGGACAAGCAGGTACGCCGCCCGCTGGAGGCGGCCGACTCCACCGGCTGGGCGTTCTGCGGGCGCGGCAAGGCGGTCGGCGCGGTCGTCGCCTACCTCCAGGGCACGGACCCGGGCGGCCTGCTGGTGACCGGCGCCGCCGGCTCGGGCAAGTCGGTCCTGCTCGACTGGATCCACACCGGTGCCAAGGGCGTCGCGCTGCCGCCCGGCCCCGACGCGCCCGAGCCCGCTCCCGAGGGCTGCCTGGACCTCCTGATGGACGTACGGGGCATGACCCCGGAGGTCGCCGCCTGGAGCCTGAGCGCCGCCTTCCCGGTGACCGAGGGCGACGCGCGCGATCCCCAGGCCGTCGTCGAGGCCGTCGCGCGCGAGGCCGCGCGGCGAACCCTCAGACTCTGTTTCGATTCCGTCGACGCCTCTCCCACCCCTGACGCGCTCCACACGTCGCTGCTCGCCCCGCTGGCCGCGCTGGACAACGTCCGGGTCGTGATGGCGGGCAGCCAGGTGCCCCCGGACTTCGCCGGGCGTGAAGTCGACCTGGACGGGCCCGAGTTCTTCGCCGAGGGGGACGTGGAGGCGCTCGTCGCGCACGTCCTGCGCCACCGCCGCGACACCAACTGGGCGCATCTGGACCAGCAGGCGGTCGACGACATCGCGCGCGCCACGGCCCAGGCGGCCGGCCGGTCGTGGCTGAGGGCGTATCTTTTCGCCGTGTCCCTGAGTTCCGAGGACCCGGCCAAGGCCCAGGTGCGGGCCGACCGGACCACTGCGGACCTGTTCCTGGAACGGCTCAGGTCGCTGGACGAGGACGAGCCGCAGTGGGCGCTGGACCTGTTGCTGCCGGTGGCTCTCGCGCAGGGCGAGGGTCTCCCCGACGACGGCCGGCTCTGGGCCGCCGTCGTGGCGGAGGCGAGCGGCCGACGGGTGTCGGTCGGCGAGCTGGCACACGTACAGGAGTTGGCAAGGGAGTTCCTCGCTGCTCCGGAGGGCGGCATGCACGGACACGGCTGGAGGTTCCAGGGTTCGCCCCAAGCCGAGTTCCTCGTCCGGGACAAGGGAGAGGCCGTGGCACACGCCGCGTTCGTCGCGGCACTGGCCGCCCGGCTGCCCAAACGGGCCTCGGGCGGGCGGGACTGGACGGCCGCCGACCGTTACACGCGTGAGCACTTCGCCCATCACGCCCGGCTGGCCGGCCTGCTGCGCGACTACCTCGTCGAACCCGAGTTCCTGCTGATGATGAACTCCGAGGCCCTGAACCGGGCCCTGATCCTCATCCAGGAGGGCGCCGGGGACTGGGTCGCGCACGTGCGGCGGCTGTGCACCGAACTGAACCGCGCGGACCGCACGGACGGCAACACCCTGTCCCGCCTTGCGCTGCTCGCCCAGGTGCACGACCTGCCCGAACTGGCGCGGCGCGCCTGCGAGGCGGCCATCGGCTGGCAGCCCTCCCTCACCTATCACGACGGCCCGGCCCGGAGCGTGCACTGCGTTCCCGGCGGCGGCGAACTCCTCGTCGACGACGAGGGCGAGGTGCAGCACCGCTCCGCCTCCGCGCAGCCCACCTCCTGGCAGCGACTCGCCCTGACGTGGCGCCGCGACCTGGTGACCACCACCTCCCTGGTCGACGTGGGCGGCCCCGCCCTGCTCGCCGGTGAGGCCTCGGGCCGGGCCTGGATCCAGCGCATGGACGGCGAGGGCCAGGAGTTCGACGACCTGGAGCTGGACTGTCCGCTGGTCGCCTGCCGGATGAACGAGGCTGGCCTGCTGTTCGCGGGCACCGAGGGCTGGCAGTGGCGGCAGGCCGGCGTCAACGGCCCGGTCGTCCCCCGGGACCGGCTGCGCTTCGGCGGCGCGACGGCCGCGGTGTGCGAGGGCGTGCCCCACGTCGCGGCGCGCACCGCGCGCGAGGTCACCGTCTGGCACGCCGACGGCACCTTCCAGCACACCTACCGGCCGGAGCAGAAGCTCGGCCTCACCGCCATCGCCTCCGACGACGAGGGCGTCTACACCGGAGCCGGCGACGGCACCGTCGTGTGGAGGTCCTGGGACGGCGCGTGGGTCGAGGACGTCACCCGGCACACCAGCCAGGTCACCCAACTGCACGTGCACACCGGACCCGACGGCCCGCTGCTGGTCAGCGCGGGCAAGAAGGGCGACATCAGGCTGACGCCGCTGAACGACGGAGGCAGGCCGTACGACCTCGTCCTCGGCCTCGACGTCACCTCGGTGGACGTCGACGCGCGGGGACAGCTCGTCGTCGGGACCAGCGCGGGCGTGGTCCGTATCACCCGCTGAACCACCCGCTGAACAGCAAGCGGCGAGTCCCGGGGCGCGCCGATCGAGGAGGACACCGTGAGCATTGCGGAGGCCGGAACGTACACCGGGCGCCGGGAGAGCGCGCTGGAGTACGAACTGCGCATGGCGCTGCACGCCCTGGCCAGTGCGCTGGCGCCGATACCGGCGGACGTGACCCGCGTCGAGCAACTGCTGCGGACGGTGATCGACCTCGGTGAACGCACGCTGCGCACGGGAGCGCTCCCCGAACGCCCCTTCGAGTACGCCGGTGACCTCCGGCCCGTCGGCGCGGGCGCGCTGCTCGCCGAGTACCTCGACAACGGCAGCACCGAGCTCGCGCCCCTCGTGGCACGGCTGGACAACGGGCTCCTCGGGGAGCTCGCCGGGCTGGTGACCGCCGCGGAGACGCCCCCGAGCACGACCGTGCCCGCCCAGCGCGCGGCCGTGACCGCCGAGGAGGTTCCGCTCCTGCTGGACCCGCTCGACGACTGGTACACCGTCGCCCGTGCCACCGTCGCCTTCGCCGCGCCCGCCACCGCGGCCGCCCGCGGCGCGGAGCGCGCTGTCCGGCCGGCCTGGACCGCGCTGTCGCACTCCGCCGAGGCCGAGGTGGAACGCGCGCTCGCCACCGCCCGCCGGCTGGCCGCCGACGTGGGCCGCGCCCAGCCGCCCGCCGTCAACGTCTCCGTCGACGTGCTCGGCGCGGTCAACCCCTCCCAGGTCGCCCCGCACGCCTGCGCCGCCGCCGTGGCCCTGACCTACCTGGCCCACGAGGGCGGCCTGCCCACCCCCGCCCAGCTCGGCGTGCTGCCGCTGGCCGGCTGCGCAGAGGACGGCGGCTGGACGCCGTACGACCGGGCTGAGCGGGCCGCGACCGCCGCCGCCGAGGCCGGACTGCGCCCTCTGCGGCGCGACGAGCGCGGCTGGCGGCTGGACGGCGACGCCGACAGCGACGCCACCCTGGAGGGCGCGGCCCGGCTGCTGTGGGGCGAGCGCTGGGAGCAGACCCGCCGCCGCTGGGCCCAGGAGACCCTCGACGCCCACCAGTGGAGCCTGCTGCACAGCACGGGGGAGGCAGACGGCGCCTGGCTGCGCGGCGACGGCACCCTGCTGGTCCCCCTGAAACAGGCGGAGTCCCTCGCCGCGCACCTCCGCAAGTGGAACACGGCCCGGGTCATCCAGTCGGGCACCCGCAACAGCGGCAAGAGCGTGTGCGCCCGCCAGCTGGTCACCAGGCTGGAGGCCCTGCAGTGGCAGTCCGTGGTCATCTCGCCTGGGCTGCGCCACCTGCCCACCGACGGCAGTCTGCCCGGCATCGTGCGGGCCGCGCTCATCGCCGCCGACGCGGTGGCCGGACGCCCCACGCTCGTCGTCCTGGAGGACCTGCACCCGCTCAACGACGGCCGGGTCGGTGAGGCCCTGGAGTCCCTCGGCGACCTCAAGGTCGGAGTCCTCGCGCTCACCCGCTACGTCGACGGCGCCACCAGCAACTGGGACAGCAACGGCGTCATCGGATACATGACCCCGCTGCCCGCCGACGAGATCCCCGACTTCGCGCACCGGCTGGTCAGGGCCCACCCCGATGTCTACCAGGCACCCGGCGGCGACGCCGACATCACCCTCGCGGTCGACGCCGCCCAGGGCGACCTGAGCGTCCTGGTCGAGCTGCTGCGCGACGGCGTCGGCGCTGCCCCGAGCCCGGAGACCGGGCGGCGCGAGGCCGCCGCGCGCGTGGTGCGCGGACAGGCCGAACGCGTCTGCGCCGGCCTCGGTGACGAGGCCCGCACCGCCATGTGCCGGCTCGCCGCCGTGTCGATGATGGACGACGGCGTCCCCGTCGCCCACCTGACCGCCGTACCGAAGGACCGGCTCAGCGAGCTCGGCGTCACCGAGTACCGCGGGCTCGCCCGCATCCCCAGCGAGGTGCGCGCGGAGGCCGTCCTCACCTGCGCCGGCGGCGACGGATCCCCCGCCGACCTGCTGCTCTCCCACCTGGAGAGCTATGTGATCGACATCCTCCAGGAGGAGAACGGCCATGAGCGAGTGCGCGCCCTGCTCGCCAACCGCGCCGCCTACGCCCCCGTCCAGCTAGCCCAGTTGCTGGAGCGCGAGCCCGTCCGCCGGGCCCTCGCCGCCTGGGCCGCCGAGGCGCCCGCGCCCACCGCGCTGCGCCTGCTGCGGCTGTGCGGGCGGCACAGCGACCCGGTCTGGATCGGTGAGGCCCTGCCGCCGGTGGTCACCCGGGTCGCCACGACGCCCGGTCTGACCGTGCGCGATCTGACCACCGCGCTGAAGTCGCTGTGGGACCACCAGTACCAGATGCCCGCCACCGAGGTCGCCGACCTGCTCGCCTGGATCGGCCAGGAGCAGGTCGGCGGCCTCGACACCGTCCTCGCCCGGCCCGCCACCGTCCGGGACCGCTACCAGCTCGCCCGCTCCCTGCTGCGCCTGGCCGGCGACGACACCACACCCGTCGGCACCGTCTGCGCCTGGCTGAAGAACCGCGCCGACGCCCTGGTCCGCGGCGCCGACCCACGGCGGCCCGAGGACCTCATCAACATCCGCAAGCTGGACGACCTGATCCACCGCTGGTCCCGGGAGGCGGAGGGCCCCAGCCCCGAACTCGGCACCCAGCTACGCCCGTTGGAGAAGCCGGGCGTGTCGATCCTGGACCACAACAAGCCCACCCGCGACACGCGCCTCGCCGCCGTGCTCGCCTGGATGTCCCTCTACCTGCACTACCGCAGCGCCGACAGCTGGGACGACCTGATCAAGGAGTACGAGGGCCAGCTCAAGGCCGGCCTCGCGCACGCCGACGCGATCCAGATCAGCAGCGCCCTGCACGACCTGGCCCGCAACAACCGCGGCCTGTGCAACCGTCTGCTGAACAACCTCCAGCCCGGCAAGGCGCTGGCGCGGGTGCTGCGCGCCGCGACGCCCGCCGAGGCGGCCATCCTCATCTCCACCGTGCGCAACATCCACGGCGCCACCATCAAGGGCCTGCTGTACCGGGGCGCCGCCGGGGGCAGCCCCACGGCAGACCCCGACCTGGCCCGCGACCTCGCCAAGTCCATCCTCCACCTCAAGGACGGCCGCGGTGCCGGCATGCTGCTCTCCAGCGTCGCCAAGGCCGACGACCTGTACTGCGACACCCGCGACGGCTTCGGCCACCGGCTGGCGACCGAGCTGGGGCCGGAGTTCGCCCGCGAGCTGATGAAGCGCGAGCGCAGGCCCGCGGTCATCTACTACTTCCTGCGCGGCCTGTGGGAGGCCGGCGCCGACTACCGGGGCGAACTGGAGGAGCACGCCCTGGAGCTGGTCGTCTCCAGCATCCAGGCCCAGCGCGGCACGGCCCGCCCGTGGGGTCCGCGCCTGGCGATGCTGCTGATCGAGGACGACTACTTCGGCCAGCGCTTCCTGGAGCGGCTCGCGGAACGCCTCGACACCCGCCTGCTCATCGACCGTATGCGCAACGCCGCGCTCGACCCGCAGAGCATGGTCCACACCCACCGGCTCGGCCTCGCCATCGACCCGGCCATCGGCAGGGAGTTCGCCAAGCGCGTCGAGCTGGACCGGGCCGTGGACAGCAAGGTCCAGTGGAGTGCCGGGGACGTCGCCCAGAAGCTCCAGGTGATGGCGAGCACCCTGCGCGCGGGCGGCCAGCAGGGCGCGGCCACCGTGGTGCTCAAGGTCTTCCGCGAGGTCAACCCGCAGTGGGACTGGGTGCGCAGACTGCACGACGTACGCGGCATCGGCGCGTTCACCACGGGCCTGAGCCAGCTGCGCAAGCTGGCCCCGCACGAGGCCGCGACCGCCGTGAAGGAACTGAGCACCCCCCAGGGCGACCAGGAGATCTCGCACCTGACCGATCTGCTGATCCGCAGTGTCGTCCATCCGCCCATCGCCGCCGACCTGCTGAGCGCGCTGGAGCGCTGTCAGCCGGGGCTGGGCAGGAAGGAGCTGACGTCCCTGCGCGAATCGCGGGGCAGCCGCTGGGCGACCTTCACCGAGATCTTCAAGTTCGGCCAGGACCCCATCACCCAGGGCGACGTCGGTCGCAAGCTGGCCCGGCTCGGCGTGGTGCCGGCCACCGAGCCCAAGGCCTGGATGCGGACCCTGGTCACCGATGTGTGGCACTCCACGCTGCACCTGCTGGCCAGCCCCCGGGCCATCACGGAGATCCTGCTGCTCAGCTACACCTGGCAGGCCCAGTGGGGCGAGCAGCTCGCCGAGACCGTCAATCAGGACCGACTGCTCCGCCGCCTGAGCCTGCGCATGCGGGCCGACCTGCGGGAGCTGCCCGGCCTGGTGACGGGCCTGTGGCTGACCGGCCGCGACGACATCGTGGACGAGATCGTCCGCGACCTGCGCCGCGTGGATCCCTCCATGATCGTCGAGGCGATGGGCCTCAACGACTCCGGACGCCTGCTCAAGTCCCTGCGCCACGCCCAGCAGCCGGTGGACTTCCTGCTCCCCGCCGTGGGCCGGCTGCTGGACCGCACGCTCAGGCGCCCGCTCGCCGTCGACGCCGAGGCGCACTGGATGCACATCGGCTGGGCCGCTCAGGCGCTCGCCGACTGCGGCGGACAGCAGTACCTGCCGCGCACCGAGCCCGCGCTGCGCCCCAACACCACCGCCTACCCCGCCGCGGTCGCCTGGGCCACGGCCTGGCTGCCGCGCACCGAGTGGTCCGCCGCCGCGGCCGCCGAGGCGCTGGACGCCTTCGCCCGCGAGGGCACCGCGCACTGGCACTCCCGGGACGCCTGCATGGCCCTGATCACGGCGGCCCGGCTGGGCCGGATCCCCGCCGCCGAGCCCCTCGCCACGCACTGGCTCACGGCCACGGACGCGGGCCCCGAGCTGATCACCCTGCTGTGCCGGGAGGCGGACACCACTCCCGCCGTCACCGCCCACCTCAGGACCGTCCGGGTCTCCGCCCGCCTGCGCGACCTGGTCAAGGCACCCGGTGTGTCCACCCACACCGCCTACGAGGAACTGAAGAAGGAGATCAAGCGCCTCTGCCCGCCGCCCCCCGCCCCGACTCCGGGTCCGCGACCGGGACTCGGGCTGTGAGCCAGGGCCGCTGAGCCAGGCACCCGTTCGGTCGCCGACCGTGTCGCTGTTGGGCCGAACGGGTGACTTGGCGTAAGAATTGGCCGGTGCAGGAGATGAGTGCGAGTCAGATCGGGGTGAGCCGGTGAACAGCCACGACGTCACCGATGAACAGTGGGAAGGGCTCGCCCAGGTCGTGCCTCTGCGTGGCCGCGACGCGTGGCCGTCGTCGGTGGGCCACCGTGCCCTGCCGGAGGCGGTGACCGAGACCCGGCGCCGTTTCGTGGTGCTGCGGGTCAACGTCTTCGCGGACGCCCGTGAGGTCGCCGAGACCCTGATGGCCGGAATCCCGGTGCTGCTCGACCTCACCGGCGCGGAGGCCGAGACCGCCAAGCGCGTCCTCGACTTCAGCACCGGCGTCGTCTTCGGCCTGTCCAGCGGGATGCACCGGGTGGACCGCAATGTGTTCCTGCTGACGCCGCCCGGCACCGAGGTGCAGGGGCTGATGGCGAGCGCGGGGGTGCCGGGCGTGTGACGCCGGTGCCCCCGTCGTCGCCCGATCGTAGGAAGGTCGCCCGGGTGGAACGGTTCGCCTGACGGCGGAGCCATACGGTCCGGATATGGCCGTACCCCCCGCGTCCCCCTCCCTCCCGCCGTCCCGTACGGCGCGCTCCCGCCCCGAGACCGTCCCGCTGCCCCGCGACGCGGGCCCGGACGGGGGCATCACTCCTGCCGCGCGGGAGACGCCGCCCGAAGAGGGCGGCGGCCGCGGTGCGCCGCCGCGCGGGCCGGCACCCGGGCCCGCCCCCTCGCGCGCCGAGCGCCAGGACCTACGGCCCCGGCTCACCGAGCTGCGGCTGTCCGCGTTCGCCGGGCACCGGGGCGCCGGGTTCCCGCTCGGCCCGTGCACGCTGTTCGCCGGGCCCAGCGGGAGCGGCAAGACCACCGCGCTGCGGGCGTACGAGGCGCTGGCCCGGCTCGGGGGCGGGGCCGGGCTGTACGACGTGTTCCCCGACCCGCCGTCATGTGTGCCGGAACGGGCCCGGCCCGACGTCCAGGGACGGCGCGGGTTCCGCATCGGCTGCACGGCCGACGGCCCGCAGGGCCCGGTCCGGCTCGACGTCGCCGTGCAGGCGGAGCCCGAGCTGCGCGTCGTGGGGGAGCGGCTGAGCGCCGACGGGGTCGTGCTGCTCCAGACCGCCCTGCGCGACCCCGGCAGGCCCGTCGTGCACGCCGCCTGGCACACCGCGGGCAGCGCGCCCGTCACCCGGGCCCCACTGCCCGACGACCGGCTCGGCACCGCCCTGCTCCCGCTGCGCGTGGCGGGCAGGACGGACGGGCAGCGCCGTGTGCTGGCCGCCGTGGAGCAGATGGTCGTGGCCCTGCGCTCGGTCTTCCCCTGCGACCCTTGGCCCGGCCGGATGCGCGAGCCCGTGCCGAACGGGTCCGGGCGGCTGCTGCCCGGCTGCGACAACCTCGCCGACGTGCTGTGGCGCACCCGCGCCGAGTGCGGCCTGCGGCACGCGCGGTTCGTCGCGGCCGCCCGGGCCGGCTGCGCCGGACCCGTGCTGGACGTCCTCGCCGAACCCGACGGCCGGGGGACGGTCCGGGCCCTGCTGGACCGGGGCGCGGGGTCGCGCACGGAGCTCGGCCGGCTGGGCGACGGCGAACTGCGCTACCTCGCCCTCGCGCTGGTGCTGCTCACCGGGCCCGGCGTGCTGGACGTCGACCCGCCGGGCGAGGTGCCCGACGCGATGCGCGCGCTCACCGTGCTGGCCGACGGCTTCGACCGGTCGCTCGACCCCCGTCAGCGGACCGAGCTGGTCCGGCTCGCCGTACGGACGTCCGAGCAGGGGCACATCCGGTGCGTCGGCGCGGTCGGCGACGCGTCCTGGGCGGCGGGGGTGCCCGGCGTGACAGTGGTACACCTGGACAGGTGACAGACGATCAGCGGCCGGACCTGGCCGGACTCCAGCGCAGGCTCGCCGAGTTCGCGGCCGCGCGCGACTGGCAGCGGTACCACACCCCCAAGAACCTGGTCGCCGCGCTCAGCGTCGAGGCCTCCGAACTGGTGGAGATCTTCCAGTGGTTGACGCCGGAGGAGTCGGCCCGGGTGATGGACGACCCCGACACCGCGCACCGCGTCACCGACGAGGTGGCCGATGTGCTGGCGTATCTGCTCCAGCTGTGCGAGGTGCTCGGTGTCGACCTGCTCGCGGCCCTGGACGCGAAGATCGACCGCAACGAGCGCCGCTTCCCGGCGCCTTGAGGGCCCCTCATCCGCTGAGGAAATCACTCCGCTTTCACTCTCCGCAGTCAAAATTCGGCCTGAATCCGAATTGGTGTCCACAGATTTCCGTCTTCCTCTGGCTTTTCGTCGCATGCACCCTCACTCTGGGTAGTGAGCAAAGGAGTTCGGGCGGGCGGGTGCGGAGCACGCGTCCGGACAGACGGGGGCAGCGCATGGACGCGGTGCGGCTCATTCTGACGAGCAGGCGCGCCCTGGCGGGGAGCGGCGAGGTGCGCCAGATCATGGTGGAGGTGTGGCAGGCACAGTCACTGGCCCAGGCCATCGGCAGCCGCCTGGCCGTCTTCGGTCCGCCCCGGCTGCGGGGCGAGGCCCTGGGCCTGACCGAACTGGCGGGCCGCGGCTGCGGAGTCCTGGGCCAGCCGGAACTGGGCCCGGGTGAACTGCGCGCCGCCCAGCTGACCGACCTGGGCGACGCCCGCCAGGCCCTCCTCGGCCTGGGCGGCCTCCTCGGCGAGGTGGGCATCGCCCTGGTGGGCGTCGCCAGCACGGCCGCGGACGAGGGCACGTACTGGCAGTGCATGGAGGCGATCGACGCGGCGGACGAATCGAGAGACCGGGTGCTGGAGATGCTCAGACGCCTGGCGGACGGCGAGGAGGCCCTGGCGGCGATGTCCTAGACGGTTTCGTTTGGATCATCGGGCGGGCCGGAGGAAGATGCCGGCGATGTGGAGTCCGGCCCAGGTAGATCGTGGCTGTCTTCGCATAGCGGGTGGCGATGACTCGCCCAGTTCCTGTCATGACTGAGGACGTGACAACACGCCCCATGCGGTCTCACGATGGCCCGCACGTCGTAATCTGCGACCAGGCGCACGAGCGTCGCCCTGAACACCCGCTCCCGGTCCGCCCCCTGGACCGTGCCCCAGGAGTAAGTAAGCCATCATGGACGCCAACACCCCCGATGCGGTGCCCCCGCCCGGATGCCCCGCCCACGCCGCCGGCGGGCGGATACCCCTGTACGGGCCGGAGTTCGCGGCCGACCCGCACGCGTACTACACCTACCTGCGGCACTACGGCCCGACCGCACCCGTCGAACTCGCCCCGGGCGTCGACGCCACACTCGTTACCGACTACGCGACAGCGCTGCGCCTGCTCCAGGACAACGGCGCCTTCCGTAAGGACGCGCGCCGCTGGCGGGCCTTCAACGAGGGGCTGATCCCGCCGGACAGCCCCGTCGTACCGCTGCTCGCGTACCGCCCCAACGCCATGTTCAGCGACGGCGTCGAGCACCTGCGGCTGCGACAGGCCATCACCGACACTTTGGCACGCGTAGACACACGCCGGCTGGCCCGCAGCACCGAACAGATCTCGGACTACCTGATCTCCCAGTTCGGCTCCCGCGGCTCCGTCGACCTGATGGCCGACTACGCCAAGCAGCTTCCGCTGTTCGTCTTCAACGAACTCTTCGGCTGCCCTGCGGACATCGGCGACCGCATCCTGTTCGGCATCTCCGGAATGTTCGACGGCATCAACGCCGAACGGGCCGCCGAGGTGCTTTTCGGCGCCGTCGGCGAACTCGTGGCTCTCAAACGCAGCCGCCCCGGCGACGACGTCACCTCGTGGCTGATGCAGCATGAGGCACGGCTGACCGACGAGGAGATGGTCTACCAGCTCGCGCTGCTCCTCGGGGCAGGCGCCGATCCGCTGCGCAGCCTGATCGGCAACACCCTGCACCGCATCCTCACTCACGACGAGTACGCCCACCAGGGCGGACTGATCGACGAGGCGCTGGACGACACCCTGTGGGAGAACCCCCCGGTGCCGAACCTCGCGGCCCATTACCCCGCCACGGACATGGAGTTCGCCGGGCACAAGTTCCAGGCGGGCGACCTGATCATGGTCAGCTTCGCCGCCGCCAACACCAGCCCGGCACTGACCACCGCACGGCAATCCGGCAGCAACCGGTCACACTTGGCATGGAGCGCGGGCCCGCACGCCTGCCCCTCGAAGGACCCCGCCCGGCAGATCACCATGGCTGCCGTCGAGAACCTCCTCAACAAGATCCCCGACGTCGAACCCGCCGTTCCCGAGAACAGCCTGACGTGGCGCCCCGGGCCCTTCCTCCGCGGCCTCACAGCCTTCCCGGCCCGCTTCACCCCACTCCCGCCCCCCGACCGGGTACACGCCCCGGGCCAGGCACCCGCGGGAGAGCACACCGAACAGCCCGGCACCGTACACAAGCCCGAGGGCACAGGCCGGTGGAGCCAGTTCCTGAACTGGCTCGCGGGGTGACGCGCGCAACAAGCCGCGGACACCCGATACCCGAGTAGCGGACCGAACCCGCCGGTGCGACTGCGGGAAACGGACCGCGCACGATTGCGACCGTTCGCCGCAGCCCCCAGCGCAACCCGACGTCACAGACCGCAGGAAGCTGCCCGCCCCGTGGGGGCGGGCAGCTTCCTGCATCATTCGGAGGTACGCAATGATCCGCCAGGAAACAGCCTGGGTCCTCTTCAGCGCCGGCCTGATCTTCATAGCGTCACTGATACTCGGGGTATGGAAATGGCAGCAGTCGATCTCGTCCCCGGACGGAACGGCACACCGCTACGTCAACGTCGCGCATAACGCCGGACTGATGTACTCCTTCGCGACGTCGGCCATCGTCGCACCGCTTGTCCAGTTCTCCGATTGGCCGTCCGCAGTGAACATCACCGCCGCCACAGCGGTCATCGGCATGTTCACTTTGACCATCTCGAACTACGTGCGGCTCGGAATTCAGGCCCGCACCGACAACCAGATGCGCGACCTGAAGCCCAGCCTGCGCGGTGTACGCGAAGCACTGATCATCGGCGAGATCGGCGGCACCGCTGTCCTGCTGGCCGGGTTCGCTTCAGCCCAGCTGTAGGCAATCGGAACGGCCGAGCCGGAGTCTGCGGTATGGGCCTGGCGGTGGCTCTCGTCGCCCGGCGGAGGGCCCGGCAGTGGCCGACCTGATGCCGCGGGCGGGAAGCGATCACTCGCCGGCGGGAAGCGATCTTCCCGCAAGGTCGACGGTTTCACCGTGGCCCCGCGGACGGAGAGCCTCGCGGTCGGTGAGCGACAGCTCTTCGGCCCGCTCGATGTCCAGGAGTACGGCGGACAGCTCCAGATCGACGTGGACAACGCGGAGCTGAAGCTCACACCGATCAAGATCTGATCTCACGGACACAGGGCCCCGGCGCGGAGGACGACTCCCGCGACCGGGGCTGAGTCACGTCATGCGGGAAGTTCGACCTTGAACGCGGCCTCCGCGTACGGCACGTCCGTCCCGACGTAGCTCACCGTTCCTCCGTCACCGACATCGAGGATCAGCTTCCCCGTGACGGACTGGCCCGGCTTGTACGTGGTGTCGATGCTCTGCCCCTCGCCGACGCCCTCCAGCGTGGAGGCGTCCTGCGCGGCCGTGTCGGCGCTTTCCCACCGCATCATGTCGTAGGTCATGACGTCGCCCAGTCCCTTGCCCACGTTCTTGATCGTGAGCGTCAGCTCGACGTACCGCCCGTTCTTCGGCTTGACGGATGTGTCCGGCGTGACTTCCTTCGCGCTGACGACGGTCACTTGCAGCTTCGTCGTCTCGCGGTAGTTCTCGCCGAACCTCTCGCCGACCCCGAACGTCCCCGTTTCGCCGACCTTGAGCACCGGAACCGGGGTGGACGGGGGCGCTTCTTGCGGCGCCTCCTCTGTCGTCTCGACGACCACCGGATCCGCTGAGGCGGAAAGCTCCGGCGCAGCATCCGCGGAACCCCCGTCGGACGAGCATCCCGTGAGCAGTAAAGCGGACAGCAGTACGGCCGGCACGCGGGCACGGCGTATGTAGGTGCGCACAGCGCAACCCCCCCATGAGTCAGTGGCTCTCCCTTGCCACGCGGAGCCACAGCGTAAGACACGCATGCACCACCAGGAGGCGCTGTGACGTGGCATGGCAGCACGCGTTGAGCGTGCCTCCCTGAGAACTGGGCGCTCGTCAGGCTCCGTGTCCTGCGTAGGGACAAGGGTGTCTGCCAAGCCTGGCCGCCCGGTACGCGGACGAGTTCAACATGCCGTTCAGCTCGGTGGCGGACACCGAGCGCCAGTCGGCCGGGTCCGGGCCGCCGCCGAGGCCGCGGGCCGCAAGGGCGACGACCTCGTCTGCTCCACCGCCCTCGTCGTCTGCGTCGGCAAGGACGAGAAGGAGATCGCCCGCCGGGCCGCCGCGGTCGGCCGCGAGGTCGACGAACCGCGGACCAACGGCCTGGCAGGCTCCCCGGCCGAGGTCGTCGACAAGATCGGCCGTTACGCCGCGGTCGGCTCCAGCCGCATCTACCTCCAGGTGCTCGACCTGCACGACCTGGACCACCTGGAGCTGATCGCCTCCCAGGTGCAGTCGCAGCTGTCGTAACCCCCCCGAGAGGCACCGCCGGCCGGCCCGAAAACCGCCCCGGAATAACCGAAGGCGCCGGTCACAGCCCTGTGCGACAGTAGAGCGGTCGTCCTGCCGAGCCCCCAGGATCACCGTGTCCCGGGGGCTTCGGCACGTACGGCACCACGCACTGTCCACCGGCCTGAGAGGCCCCGCCCATGTTCCTGACGATCACCACCACCGGCACGGCCGAACGCCCCGCCACCGACCTCGGGTTCCTGCTGCACAAGCATCCCGACAACGCGCAGGCGTTCTCCACGTCCTACGGCACCGCGCACGTCCTCTACCCCGAGGCGAGCGCGCAGCGCTGCACGGCCGCGCTGCTGCTGGAGGTCGACACGGTGGCGCTGGTCCGCAGGGGCAAGGGCCGGGGCGGCGCGCCCGACGCGGCGCTCGCCCAGTACGTCAACGACCGCCCGTACGCGGCGTCCTCGCTGCTCGCGGTAGCGCTGAGCGCCGTCTTCTCCAGCGCCATGCGGGGGGTGTGCCACGCCCGCCCGGAGCTGCCGGAGCAGCCGCGGCCGCTCAGGATCGAGGTGCCCGCACTGCCCGCCCGGGGTGGCCCGGATCTCGTGCGCAAGCTGTTCGAGCCGCTCGGCTGGACCGTCACGGCCGATCCGATCGCCCTGGACAGCGAGTTCCCGCAGTGGGGCGACTCGCGCTACGTCAGCCTCGTGCTGGAGTCGGAGTCGCTGACCCTGGCCGACGCCCTGCGGCAGCTGTACGTCCTGCTGCCGGTGCTCGACGACGCCAAGCACTACTGGGTCGCCCCGGACGAGGTCGACAAGCTGCTGCGGGTCGGCGAGGGCTGGCTGCCCGGCCACCCCGAGCACAAGCTGATCACCAGCCGCTATCTCGCGCGCCGCTGGTCCCTGACCCGGCAGGCGCTGGAACGGCTGGAACTGGTCCGGCTGGCCGAGGCCGACGACAGCGAGGTCGAGGACCTGGACAACGCCGTGGAGGCGGAGACCGGGGAGGAAGAGGAGCGGCCGACCCCGCTCGCCGTGCAGCGCCGGGAGGCGATCCTCGACCGGCTGCGCGCCTGCGGCGCCACCCGGGTGCTCGATCTCGGCTGCGGACAGGGCCAGTTGGTGCAGGCACTGCTCAAGGACGTGCGCTTCACGGAGATCGTCGGCGTGGACGTGTCCATGCGGGCGCTCACCATCGCCTCCCGGCGGCTGAAGCTGGACCGCATGGGCGAGCGCCAGGCCGCCCGCGTGCGGCTGATGCAGGGCTCGCTCGCCTACACCGACAGCCGGCTCAAGGGCTACGACGCCGCCGTGCTCAGCGAGGTCGTCGAGCACCTCGACCTGCCCCGGCTGCCCGCCCTGGAGTACGCGGTGTTCGGCGCCGCCCGGCCCAGGACCGTGCTCGTCACCACGCCCAACGTCGAGTACAACGTGCGCTGGGAGACCCTTCCGGCGGGGCACACGCGCCACGCCGACCACCGCTTCGAGTGGACCCGCGAGGAGTTCCGCGCCTGGGCGGCCGCGGTCGCCGAACGGTACGGCTACGACGTGGAGTTCACCCCCGTGGGACCCGACGACCCCGAGGTGGGGCCGCCCACCCAGATGGCCGTGTTCACGCTCGCGGGCAAGGAGGAGAAGGCTGCATGAACGAGACGCACGAGTCCCGCCCCCAGGGACGCACCCTGCCCGTCACCGACCTCTCCCTCGTCGTGCTCGTCGGCGCCTCCGGTTCGGGCAAGTCCACCTTCGCCCGGCGCCACTTCAAGCCGACCGAGGTGATCTCCTCCGACTTCTGCCGGGGCCTGGTCTGCGACGACGAGAACGACCAGAGCGCCACCAAGGACGCCTTCGACGTCCTGCACTACATCGCGGGCAAGCGCCTCGCGGCCGGCCGCCGCACGGTCGTGGACGCCACCAGCGTCCAGTCGGACTCCCGCAAGCAGTTGATCGCCCTGGCACGGCAGTACGACGTGCTGCCCGTCGCGATCGTGCTCGACGTGCCGGAGGACGTGTGCGCCGAACGCAACGCGGTCCGCACCGACCGCGCGGACATGCCGCGCCGGGTCATCCAGCGGCACGTGCGCGAACTGCGCCGCTCCGTACGGCACCTGGAGCGCGAGGGCTTCCGCAAGGTGCACGTCCTGCGGGGCGTCGAGGAGGTCGAGCACGCCACCGTCGTCACCGAGAAGCGCTTCAACGACCTCACCCACCTCACCGGCCCCTTCGACATCGTCGGCGACATCCACGGCTGCTCCGCCGAACTGGAGTCCCTGCTCGCCAGGCTGGGCTACGTCGACGGAGCGCACCCGGACGGCCGCACGGCCGTGTTCGTCGGCGACCTCGTCGACCGCGGCCCGGACAGCCCGGGTGTGCTGCGCCGGGTGATGTCCATGGTCAAGGCGGGCAACGCGCTCTGCGTGCCGGGCAACCACGAGAACAAGTACGGCCGTCACCTCAAGGGCCGCAAGGTCCAGCAGACGCACGGACTCGCCGAGACGGTCGAGCAGATGGCGGGGGAGAGCGAGGAGTTCAAGGCCGAGGTACGTGAGTTCATCGACGGGCTCGTCAGCCACTACGTCCTCGACGGCGGACGCCTGGTGGTCTGCCACGCCGGTCTGCCGGAGAAGTACCACGGCCGCACCTCGGGCCGGGTGCGCTCGCACGCGCTGTACGGCGAGACGACCGGCGAGACCGACGAGTTCGGGCTGCCCGTGCGCTACCCGTGGGCGGAGGACTACCGGGGCCGCGCGGCCGTGGTCTACGGCCACACCCCGGTGCCGCAGGCCTCCTGGCTGAACAACACCATCTGCCTGGACACCGGCGCGGTGTTCGGCGGCAAGCTGACCGCACTGCGCTGGCCGGAGCGGGAACTGGTCGACGTACCGGCCGAGAAGGTCTGGTACGAGCCGGCCAGGCCGCTTCGGTCGGAGGCGCCCGGCGGACACGACGGGCGGCCGCTGGACCTGGCGGACGTGAACGGGCGGCGGGTCGTCGAGACCCGGCACCAGGGGCGGATCACCGTCCGCGAGGAGAACGCGGCCGCGGCCCTGGAGGTCATGAGCCGGTTCGCGGTCGACCCGCGGCTGCTGCCGTACCTGCCGCCGACCATGGCCCCGACCCCCACGAGCCAGGTGGAGGGCTACCTGGAGCACCCGGCGGAGGCCTTCGCGAGTTACGCGGCGGACGGTGTCGAGCGGGTCGTGTGCGAGGAGAAGCACATGGGCTCGCGCGCGGTGGTGCTGGTGTGCCGGGACGCGGAGGCGGCCCGGGAGCGGTTCGGAGCAGGGGGCACCTCCCGCTCGGGCGGAGCCGAGAGCGGGGGAGGGCCGACCGGCGCGCTGTACACCCGCACCGGACGGCCGTTCCTCGACGACGAGTCGATGACCGAGGAGATCCTCGGCCGGGTGCGGACCGCGATCGGCGAGGCCGGGCTGTGGGACGAACTCGCCACCGACTGGCTGCTGCTGGACGCCGAGCTGATGCCGTGGTCGCTGAAGGCCTCCGCGCTGCTGAAGTCGCAGTACGCGGCCGTCGGTGCCGCCTCCTCGGCCGTCTTCCCCGGCGCGCTGGCCGCGCTGGAGGGCGCGGCGGAGCGCGGGGTCGATGTGAGCGGGCTGCTGGCCCGGCAGCGTGAACGCGCCGCGGACGCGTCCGCGTTCACGGCGGCCTACCGCCGCTACTGCTGGACCACCGACGGCCTGGACGGCGTCCAACTGGCGCCCTTCCAGATCCTCGCGGTCCAGGGACGCAGCCTGGCCGGGCTTCCGCACGATCAGCAACTGGCGCTGCTGGACCGCCTGGTGGAGCACGACGGCACGGGTCTGCTCCGCACGACCCGGCGGCTGTACGTCGACACCGGCGACGCGGAGTCGGTGGCGGCGGGCATCGACTGGTGGCTGGAGATGACCGGGCGCGGCGGCGAGGGCATGGTCGTCAAGCCGGTCGGCGCGTTGGTCCGCGACGGCAAGGGCCGGCTGGTGCAGCCCGGAGTGAAGTGCCGTGGCCGCGAGTACCTGCGGATCATCTACGGTCCGGAGTACACCCGCCCCGACAACCTCGCCCGGCTGCGCCAGCGGTTCCTGAACCACAAGCGCTCGCTCGCGATCCGCGAGTACGCGCTCGGTCTGGAGGCGCTGGACCGGCTGGCCGATGGCGAGCCGCTGTGGCGGGTGCACGAGGCGGTGTTCGGGGTGCTGTCCCTGGAGTCGGAGCCGGTCGACCCCCGGCTGTGAGCCGGACCGCTCCGGGTGCGACACCCCGGAGCGATCGATTCCGGCCAGGGGCGTCCGGTACCGGACGCCCCTGGCCGGGACCCGGCCCCGCGATCTCCTGAGTACCTGGTTAACCGCTGGTTGCCGTGCTAACTTCGCTGGTCGGTCAGGCAGGTGTACCGACTCAGGGGGAAAGTCGGTGGAGACAGGTGCGTGGACCGGCGACCCCGAGGGCGGCGCCGGGCAGAACCCGGGCTGGGAGCTGCTGTTAGGGCTGACCGACGCGCTCTGCCCACTGGGCTGCATGGAGGACGCGCCGGGGCGGGTCCAGTTCGCCGCGATGCTGGCGGACCAGTTGCAGCGGCCGGTGGACCTGCGGGGCGTCAGGCTCCGCGAGGACGTGGTGGCCATGGTGCGCACCGCGCTGAGCGTGCCGGGCGGCGAGCACGTACTCGTCGGCGTGGTCCGCATCCTCGAAGGAAGCACCGCCGGTGACGAACTCGACCGTCTGCTCGCACCGGTGGCGTTACCGGCGGCCGGCACCGACATCCTGGCCGGGCCGCTGACCCAGGCCGAGGAGGCCGAGGCGCGCGCCGTCCTGATCCGCGGGGACCTGCCTGCCCGTCGGCTGCGGGACGACCTCGTCGACGAACTCAACGGCCTCGACCTGCCCACCGGACTGACCCCCGAACAACTCCTCGCCCACGTGCTGGAATGGAACACCCAGCCGGACGGACTGCCGCCCGCCGTACTGCTCGTGGACCGGGCCGCCCGCCTCGCCCGCTCCCGCACCCACGGCCTCGCCCTGTCCGAGTGGGTCGACGAATGGACCCAACGCGCCGGACTCGCACGTGAGTTGAAGGAACGTCGCAGCGCCCGTCCCGACACGCCGTCCGACCCCGACGTCCCGCGCTGCCTCCTCGTCGCCGTGGAGCCGGCCCGGGACGGCAGCGGCGAGATCGTGGTGCGCTCCTGGCTCAACACCACGCAGGGCCGCTGGGACCCCCAGCCGGCCGAGCCGGCCACCACCACCCTGGAGGGCCTGGGCGGTGCCGTGGAGAGCGCGCTGCGCCAGGGCGCCCGGCTCTGGTCGGTGCCGAGTGAGCCGGACGCCGGAGAGCGCCTCCAGCCCCCGCCGTACGTGGAGTTCGCCCTTCCGTACGACCTGCTGAACCACGATGTGGCGGGCCTGAACCACCAGATCGGCGACGGGCGTCCGCTGCCGCTCGGACTGAAGTACGCAGTCCATCTGCGCAGCCTCGAACGCATGCGCACCGACGATGCCGTGGTGCTCCAGCAGTGGCGGGAACGCTGGTTCGCGCTGCGGCGGCACGGCGTCACCGTGCACGGCTGGAGCGAACCGGACGCGGCGCGTCCCGACGCATGGCAGACCGCCCTCGCCGGGGAGTCATCGAGAACGGCGGTGGTGCTGGACGCGCCGACGGACGTCGCGGCGCTGGAAGCGCTCAAGGCCGCCATCGCCGAGGGCATCGGCCTCGCGGTGTGGGACCGGCGGGGTGTGTTCGACGACGAGCGCCGAGAGGTGGTGACCGCAGTGTTCGCGTCCGTGCAGACCCCCGCGCAGATCCCGCTCGCCATCCACCGGCTCAGGGCCAACGCGGTGCTGCACGCCAAGGGGCCGGGCCGGTTCCTCGGCCGACATATCGGATTTCTCTGGGATGATCCCACTCGGGTCGTCGATCTTCATCCGGCCGACCCGGACCTCGCCAGCTAGGAGGCAACGGCATGAGTGCGCAGGAGCAGACGGTCGTGAACGGCTGGCGGGTGTTCCACGCCACCGGCCGAGCACCGGACGCCGCGCCACAGCTGCCCGAGGCGCCGCCCTGGCGGCGGTTCCGCGGCGGCCCGCCCCAGCCCGCCCCACCCGACGACCCCGCGGCCGCGCTGCGCCGCCTGGGCCCCGGCGACGTCACCCCGCAGCTCGGGGCGGACGACATCGACACCGTCAACGCGGCCCTGCTGCTGCGCAGACCACTGCTGATCACCGGAGCGCCCGGCCTCGGCAAGTCCACCCTCGGCTACGTCATCGCGCGCGAACTCGGGCTGGGCCGGGTCCTGGAGTGGAACGTCGTCAGCCGCACCGCCCTGCGCGACGGTCTCTACGTCCACGACGCCATGGGCCGCGCCCAGGCCATCGCCGCCTGGCAGGCCGGAGTGCGCCACGGGACCGCCGAGGCGCCCGCCGCGGCCGTCGACACCCCCGCTACCTCGGCCGACCCCCAACTCCCGCCGGTTCTCGGAGACTTCATCACATTGGGTCCCCTGGGCACCGCTCTGCTGCCCTACGATCGTCCCCGGGTGCTTCTTGTCGACGAGCTCGACAAGAGCGACATCGACCTGCCGAACGACCTGTTGCACGTCCTGGAGAACGGAAGCTATGAGATCCCCGAGCTGGTGCGTGACGCCGCGAGCACCGCGCGCGTTCACACCAGCGACCCGGGGGGCCACGCCGAACTGGCCGACGGACGGGTCGAATGCCGGGAGTTCCCGGTCGTGGTGATCACCAGCAACGGCGAACGCGAGTTCCCGGCCGCCTTCCGCAGGCGATGCCTGCCGCTGGAACTGCGCACGCCCACCCGTGAGCAGCTTCTGGCCATGGTCGAGGGCCATCTCGGTAACCTCCCACAGGCGGCCGGGGAGCTGGTCGACCTGTTCGTGCAGCGGGTCCAGGCGGGCGGCACCCACTCCCTGGACCAGTTGCTGAACGCTGTGCAGATGACTACAGCGGGTGGTTTCCAGGTGGACGGCGCCGGGCGTAAACTCGTGGAAATGCTCCTCCGCGACCTCGCGAAGGGCCGCTGAATGACGTTCAGGGAGCACGCATCCGGGCTCGGTGACGAAGGTCCCGTTTCGGGGTCGTCGTCGCCCGCTTCGGCATTGCCCGAAGCAGGCACGCACACACGTGCGCACGGTGCGCCGCTCCCTGCCGCCCTTGAGTCCAACGGGCGGGCGCTGGAAGGCACTTACCCCCTCGCCGCCGAGGCCGAGGAGCGGTTCGCCCCGCACTGGCAGGAGATCGCCGACGCGGTCTGGCTCGCCGCACACTGGAGCCGCGACGGCGGCCCGGCCGCACCCGGTGCACGGGCGGGCGGCACGGAGGACCCCGCCGCCCGCCCCCGGCCGGACCGCGAGAGCACCCCCTCGCAGCCGCCCGCCGAGCCGTCCTCCGACTCCGCCGCCGCCCGGGACACCGAGCCCGCCGCCCCGGACGCGGACACACCGCCCGTAGGGCAGCTCCGGCCCGCCGCGGACCGCCCCGCCGCACCGTCGGCCCTGCGCCTCGCCGGACCCGGTGAACGCGGCGTCCCCGCCCAGCTGTTACCCCACCCCGAAGGCCCCTACAGCCTGCATGTCGCGCGGCCCCTGCTGCCCGCCGACGAACCCGGCAGACCCGGACCCGGCCGCGCCACGGCCCTGATGGCCCGCGCCCTGCACCGCCTGGCCCGGCGCATCCCCTCACGCGACACCCTGGAACTGGACGAGGAGACCACCGCCGAACAGGGAGTCGTGGACGGCATGTGGATGCCCTTCCTGCGTCCCGCCCGCACCTCGGCCTTCGACCTCGTCCTCCTCGCCGACGCGGCCCCCACCATGCGGATCTGGGAGGACACCGTCACCCGGCTCGCCGAGGCCGCCGAGCACAGCGGCGCCTTCCGGGCCGTGCGCACCGTACGGGTGGACGTGCCGCGCACCGGCACCGCCACCCTTCGCTGGCCCACCGGCCGGGCCGCCGCCGACCCCGGTGAACTCCTCGACGGACGCGGCGGCCGGGTCTTCCTCGTCGTCACCGACGGACTGGGCCACGGCTGGACCGCCCCCGCCGCCGACGACCTGCTCGGCCGCCTCGCCCACGCCGGGCCCACCGCCCTGGTCCATCTGCTCCCGCCGCACCTGCGCCACCGCTCCTCGCTCCACCCCTACCCCGCGGTCCTGGAGGCCGGCGGCTTCGGCGCCGCCAACCAGGGACTCGGACACTGGGCGCCACCCGGTGGCCCCGACCCGCTGCGCCCCCTGCCCGAGGCGGGCGACGGTTCCGTACCGGTGCCCGTGCTGTCCCTCAAGCCGGGCTCCCTCGCGGCCTGGGCCGACGTGGTCACCGGCGACCGCGGAGTGCGCCGCTCCCTGCCCGTCGTCCTGGCCGGCACCCTCACCAAGGGCGCGCCCGCGCCCGGTCTGCGCGCCCCGCGCTTCCCGCGCGCCGCTCCCGCGGCCGTCCGCCGCTTCTTCACCCTCGCCACTCCCGCCGCGCGCCGCCTCGCCACCCAACTGGCGACCATCCCCTTCGAGTTCGACCTCGTCGAGCAGTTGCGGCGACGCACCATGCCGGAGACCGGGCCGGGGCACCTCGCCGAGATCCTGATGGGCGGACTGATCGACTGGAACAGCGGCGGCGAGGGACGCCCGGAGTTCGCCGACGGCGTCCGGGAGGCGCTGCTCGCCACCACCACCCGCAGCCAACTGGCCCGCACCGTAAGCGTGGTGGGCGATCTGCCGGCCGCCGGAGCGCGCGGTGTCGCCCTGCGCGCCGCCCTGCGCGACCCGGACGGGACGACGCTGCCCGACCCCGCCGAGCTCGGCTGGGCCCGCAGCGAGCTCGCCGTCATGCGCGCCCTGTCGGGGCCCTACTCCGAACGCGCCAAACGCATCGAACCGAACCTCGCCACGCGAACGACCGGCACCGGTGCCGCCGAGCGGGTGAACCGCGCGGGCGGCACGGACCCATCCGGCGGCGGAGACGGCAGTGTGCCAGCGTCGAGCGTCCCCGAGGAGCCTGGAGAACCACCCGTGCTGGTAACCGACGCCACCCAACCCGAAGCCCCGGAGGCTGAGCCGCTCATGACGAGCACCACGTCCACAACGCCGGCCCTGCTGGTCAACGTGCCCCTCAGGAACACGTCGTTCGTCGGGCGCCAGGGGTTGCTCAGGGCGGTGGAGGAACAGCTCGCCTCCCAGGACACCGCGGCCGTGCTGCCGAACGCGCTGCACGGTCTCGGCGGCGTCGGCAAGTCCCAGCTCGCGCTGGAGTACGTCTACACCCACCAGCACGACTACCGCGTGATCTGCTGGATCCCGGCCGAGCGCGAGAGCCTCATCCTGGCCGCGCTCGCCACCCTGGCGGCCCAGCTGGGCGTCGCCCCCTCCGCACAGGACACCATCGGCGCCCCCGCCGCGAACACCGCCGTGCCCGCCGTCCTGGAGGCCCTGCGCACCGGCGCTCCGTACGACAACTGGCTGCTGGTCTTCGACAACGCCGAGGACGTCGACGCGGTACGCCAGTTCTTCCCGACCAACGGGCCCGGCAAGGTCATCGTCACCTCCCGGAACCGGGCCTGGGAGCGGGTGGCGACCTCCCTGCCGGTGAACGTCTTCGAACGCGACGAGTCCGTCGAGCTGCTCCAGAAGCGCTCGCCCGACCTGAGCGCCGAGGAGGCGGGCCGGCTCGCCGACGCGCTGGGCGACCTTCCGCTCGCCGTCGAGCAGGCGGGCGCCTGGCGGGCAGTCACCGGCATGCAGGTCGACGAGTACCTCGACCTGCTCGCCCAGCGCAGCCCCGAGATCCTCGAACTCGACCCTTCGCCGGACTACCCGGTCTCCGTCGCCGCCGCCTGGGACATCTCCCTGGGGCGCATCCAGGCCAACAACCCGGGCGCCCGGCAGCTTCTCGACATCTGCGCCAGCATGGCCCCCGAGCCCATCCCGCGGTCGATGCTGCGCGGCAGCCGCGGGGTGAACATCACGCCCGACGTCGACCCGCTGCTGCGCGAGTCGATCAAACTGAACCGCGCCATCCGCGACCTCAACCAGTTCTCGCTGGTCAGGGTCGACCCCCGGTCCGACACCCTCCAGATGCACCGCCTGCTGCAGACGGTGCTGCTGGCCAAGCTGGAGGCCGAGGAGCGGGAGGCGATGAGAGACGCGGCCCACCAGCTGCTGTCGGCCGCGAAGCCGGGTCCGCCGGGCTCCTCGCTGGAGTGGCGCGCCTACCAGGCGCTGCTGCCGCACGTCCTCACGTCGCAGGCGGTGACCAGCGGCGACACCTATGTGCGTGACATGCTCTTCGACACCGTGTGGTTCCTCTACTTCTGGGGAGACCACGAAGGTGCCGCGCGTCTGGCCCGGCAGGCCTGGAACGCCTGGCTCGCCGCGTCCGGCGAGGAGAACGTCCACGTCATCCGGATGACCAAGGCCTTCGCGTTCCTGCTGCGTCAGATCGGCCAGGTGCCCGAGTCCATCCCGCTGACCGAGAAGGCGCTGGAGACCTCGCGCCGCATCGAGGTCGAGCCGGAGGAGATGATCGACTCTCTGTGCGAGATGGCCGACGCCCATGGCTACCAGGGCCGTTTCCAGGAGGGACGCGACCTGACCGCGGAGGCCAGGAACCTGGCCCGGTCCCTGTTCGGCCCCGACGACCCGCTGACCCTGCGGGCCACCCACTCCTACGGCCGTGACCTGCGGCTGTGCGGGGCGTTCCGGGAGGCCCTGCCGCTCGACCAGGAGAACGCCCGGCAGCGCGACCTGCTCTTCGGCCCGGCCAGCTTCCTCACCCTGAACACCCTCAACGCGCAGTCGATCGACATGCGGGAATCAGGCGACTACCCCGGCTCCCGCGACTTCCAGGAGGACGTGCACCGCAGGGCCCGTGCCGCCCTGGGCGAGGAGCATCCGCTCACCCTGCGCATCGCCCGCAACCTCGCGGTGTGCCGACGCCGTGACGGGGCGCTGGAGGACGCCCGCAAGCTCTCCGAGGAGACGCTGCGCCGGTTCAACCACCGCTACGGGCCTGACCACTTCGACTCGATGGCGACGGCCGCGAACCTCTCGGTCGACCAGCGCCTGGCCGGAGAACTGGAGGCATCCCGCGACCTGGCCCAGGTCACGGTGCGGCGCTTCGAGCAGCGCCTCGGGGAGAACCACGCGTACACCCTGCTGACCAAGGCCAATCTGGCCGCCACGATGCGGGCGCTCGGCGCGCTGGACAGCGCGCAGGAGCTGGAGGACGACGCGGCCCGCCGACTGGCCGACACGGTCGGCGCCCGGCACGTCACCGCGCTCACCGTCGCGATCGGCCAGGCCAACACGGCCTCGGCGCGGCTGGACTTCGAGCTGGCCCGGGAGATCGACGAGGCCAACCTGGCGCTGCTCCCGGGGGTCGCGGGGGAGCGGCATCCGCTGACCCTGGCGTGCACGTCCAACCTCGCCCTGGACCTGCGCGGCCTGGGCCGGGGCGAGGAGGCGGACGAGCTTCAGCGCACGGCGGTGGAGGGCTTCTCAGGGGTGGTCCGCGGCGACCATCCGTGGTTCAACGCGGTGCGCACGCGGCGCCGTATCGAGTGCGACATGGCGCCCATGCCGCTCTAGTGCCGTCATGGACGGGCCGGGCCGCGCCTCGCGCGGCCC
>NZ_JBEXPR010000014.1:0-133552 GCF_040612135.1 Streptomyces sp. NPDC006458
ACTGCAGGGGGGACCCTGTGGGAGAGTAGGACGCCGCCGAACAATCATTGAAGAAAACCCCCGTACCGTTAATCGGTACGGGGGTTTTCTGCGTTTCTGGGGGAATGTGCTGGAAGGGGCTCTCCCGAGAGAGCCCCTTCGTCATAGGCGGCCGGCCGTCTTGAGAGCCAGGTAGGCGTCTGCGAGTGCCGGCGCCAGTTCGTCCGGAATAGCGTCGACCACGGTGACGCCGTTGCGGCGGAGCTGTTCCGTGGTGCGATTCCGTTCTGCCTGGGCCTGGGCAGCGGCCGCGGCCTCGTAGACCGACTCCGTACTGCCTCGGGCCTTGGCCATGCGGGCGATATGCGGGTCCGCCACCGACGCCAGAAGGACGGTGTGGCGCTGGGTGAGCTGGGAGAGGACGGGCAGGAGGCCCTCCTCGACGGGTGCCGTGTCCAGCGTGGTGAGAAGGACGATCAGCGAACGGCGTGGTGCCGACCGCAGGGCCGTGGCCGTCAGACCCCGGGCGTCCGTCTCGACCAACTCGGGTTCCAGCGTGGCCATGGCGTTGACCAGGGACGGCAGGAGGTTGTTCGCCGTGCGGCCCTGGACCAGGGCGCGGATGCGGCGGTCGTACGCCAGCAGGTCCACGCGGTCGCCGGCGCGGGAGGCGAGGGCGGCCAGGAGGAGTGCGGCGTCCATGGACGCGTCGAGTCGGGGTGCGTCGCCGACACGGCCCGCGGAGGTGCGGCCGGTGTCGAGGACCAGGAGGATGTGGCGGTCGCGTTCGGGGCGCCAGGTGCGTACGGCGACCGTGGAGTGCCGGGCGGTGGCTCGCCAGTCGATGGAACGGGTGTCGTCGCCGGGGACGTACTCGCGCAGGGAGTCGAACTCGGTGCCCTCGCCGCGCTGCAGGACGCTGGTGCGGCCGTCCAGTTCCCGGAGACGGGCGAGCTTCGACGGCAGGTGCTTGCGGCTGGTGAACGGGGGCAGGACCCGGACCGTCCAGGGCACGACATGCGTGCCCTGGCGGGTGAAGAGGCCGAGCGGGCCGTAGGAGCGGATCGTGACACGGTCCGCCTGGCGGTCCCCTCGCCGGGTGGGCCGCAGCCGGGTCGTCACACGACGGCGTTCGCCGGGTGGGACGTCGACCCGATGACGGGAGGCTTCCACCTCGGTGCCGGGCTGCCAGCTGCTGGGGGGCCAGGCATCGCGCAGACGGGCACGCAGGGCGCGGCGCGACGGGTTGGTGACCGTGAGGGTGACGTCGGCCTGGTCGCCGAGGCGAACGGACGTGTCGCCCGAGCGGGTCAGGCCGAGACGGCGTACGGGCGCCGCCAGGGCGAAGTCGCAGGCGCAGGCCACGGCCAGGGGCGCGTTGACGGCGAGGATGCCGGCCCAGCTGGGCTCCCAGATACCGACGGGGACGGAGCCGAGGGCCGCGAGGAGGGCGGCGCGTCCAGTGAGTGCCATCAGCGGGGGACGGGGACGTGGGACAGGATCGCGTTGATGACGGAGTCGGCGGTCACGCCCTCCATCTCGGCCTCCGGGCGCAGTTGGACGCGGTGGCGGAGGGTGGGCAGGGCGAGTGCCTTGACGTCGTCGGGGATGACGTAGTCGCGGCCGGTGAGCCAGGCCCACGCGCGCGAGGTGGCGAGCAGGGCGGTCGCGCCGCGGGGGGAGACGCCCAGGGTGAGGGAGGGCGATTCGCGGGTCGCGCGGCAGATGTCGACGACGTACGCGGTGATCTCGGGCGAGACGGTCGTCTTGGCGACGGCGGCACGGGCTGCTTCGAGGTCGGCGCGGCCCGCCACGGGGCGTACGCCGGCGGCCTTGAGGTCGCGTGGGTTGAAGCCGGAAGCGTGGCGGGTGAGGACGTCGATCTCGTCCTGCCGGGAAGGCAGAGGGATCGTCAGCTTCAGCAGGAAGCGGTCCAGTTGGGCCTCGGGGAGGGGGTAGGTGCCCTCGTACTCGACGGGGTTCTGGGTCGCTGCGACCAGGAACGGCTCGGGGAGGAGGCGAGGGGTGCCGTCGACGGTGACCTGACGCTCCTCCATCGCCTCCAGCAGGGACGACTGGGTCTTCGGAGGCGTGCGGTTGATCTCGTCGGCGAGCAGGAGGTTGGTGAAGACCGGGCCGGGCTGGAAGGAGAACTCGGCGGTCCGGGTGTCGTAGACGAGGGAGCCCGTGATGTCGCTGGGCATCAGGTCGGGGGTGAACTGGACGCGCTTGGTCTCCAGTTCGAGTGCGGAGGCGAGGGTGCGGACGAGCAACGTCTTGGCCACCCCGGGGACCCCTTCGAGGAGAACGTGTCCGCGGCAGAGGAGAGCGACGACGAGACCGGTGACGGCGGGGTCCTGGCCGACCACGGCCTTGGCGATCTCGGCGCGCAGGGCCTCCAGCGCGGCCCGGGGGTTGCCCGGTTGCCCGGTCTGCCCGGCGTTGTCAGTGGTCGGGTCCATCATGGACGGCGTACCTCTCTTTCGAGGGCGTCGAGTTGGTCGGTGAGGGCGATGAGTGCGGCGTCGTCGCCGGGTGGCGGGCCGAAGAGGAGGCTGTGCAGGGGCTGTCCGTCCTGGTGGAGATGGGCGGACAGGGCGGGCAGCAGGGCTTCGGGCGAGTGCGCCTGGGAGACGGGCACGCCTACGAGAGGGGCGAGGCGGGTGCGTGTGGTGGAGCGCAGAGCGGAAGCCGCGCGGTCGCGGGCGTCGGCCTTGCGGTAGAGGCGGGCGCGGCCTTCGACGGTTTCGGAGGCGCGGATCGCCACGGGGAGTCTTTCGGGCACGAGGGGGCCGAGCCGCCGTGCCCGCCACAGGGCCGCGAGGGCTGCGGCGATGAAGAGTTGCAGAGTGCCCCAGAGCCAGCCCGAGGGGAGCAGGTCGAAGAAGCCGCGCCGGCCGTCGTCGTTGTCGGTGGCCGACGTGTCGGACAGCGAGGGGAGGTACCAGACCAGATGGGGGCGCGAGCCGAGGAGTTGGAGGGCGAGCGAGGCGTTGCCCTGCTCGTCGAGGTGCTCGTTGACGAGGATGTCGGAGGAGCCGAGGACGACCGTGTCACCGTCTCCGGTAGTGTCGGGGATCCGGACGAGGGTGGGCAGGCGCCTGCTGGGGTAACACGCTTCGGCGTCGGGGCTGGTGACGGTGTACCGGATGCCGCCGGTGTCGGCGTCGCCCGCTCGGCGGGCCGCGGGGAGCGGGCAGTCGGGGGAGAGGGTGGTGTCGAAGCTGGTGACGGGGTCGGCCGAGACGCCTGGTGCGAGGCCCTCCACGGAGGCGCCGCCGGGGGCGACGAGGAGGGTGCGGCCGCCGGAGGCGGCGGTCGTCGAGTGCAGCAGGGCTTGTTGACGGTCGGTCAACAGGTCGGGCACGGCGACCAGGAGGGTGGTGTCGGGTCCCGCCGCGGCGCGTGCGTCGTCGAGGGTGGTGACGGTGCGGGTGTCGACGCCGCGGTCGGCGAGGAGCTCGGCGACGGCCCGGCTGCCCCGGGGGTCGGCGGAGCGCGGGTCGAGGGCGCCGTGCCGGGTGTCGGAGCGGACGAGGGCGAGGACGACGGCGCCCGCGACGAGCACCGCGAGGGCCAGCGCGATACCGCGGGTGCGGGTCCACACCTGGCGGGCGGTGGGCGAGGCCGAGGTGGTCGGGAGCGTGGCCCCGGTGGTCATCCGGCGGCTCCCTGGCGGGTGTTGTCGGCCGTGTTCGCGGTGCTGCTCGTGGTGAGCCGGGGTTTGGCGCGTTCCAGGTCGCGGTCGAGTTCGGCGATGCGGCGGTACGAGGCCTCGGTCGCGGTGCGGCCGCCGTACGTGACGTCGTCGAAGTCGCGGGCGGCGGCGCGCAGGCGGTCGGTGTGCGCGGGCAGGGCCCGGCCCGCGTCGGCGGCCGCCTCGTCGGCGGTACGGCCGGGGCGGGCGTCGAGCAGGGCGCGCTCCTCCAGGGCGCGGACGATGGCCCGCATGCGTTCCTGGACGGCCTGGCTGAAGTGGCCCTGGGCGGCGTGCGCTTCGGCGGCGGCGCGGTGTTCGGCGGCGCTGCGTGGGCGGTCGTCGAACAGGGCGGGGGCGGAGACGGGGCCGCGGCGGGGGCTGCCGAGGCGCCACCAGAGGGCGCCGAGTACGGCGAGCACGGCGAGAGCGATGACGACCAGGCCGACTGCGCCGCCGGGTGTCACCGCGTCGGCGGCGTCGAAGACGCTGCCGAGCCAGTCCCAGAAGGAGTTGAGGGCGCGTTCCAGGAGGTTCGGTTCGTTCTCGTGGTACATGCGCTTGGCCAGCTCGCGGCGGGCCGCCTCGCGGGCGGGGTCGCGCGGGACGGTCAGCGGCGGCTCGGTGTCGCCGGTGCGTGCCCGTGTGAGCGCCGACGACAGGGTGGTGTGGTGGCCGGCGCGCAGGGCGGCTCGTAGTGCTGTGTCGACGGCGCCCGGCGCCGCTGTGAGAACTCCCCCCGTGAGGCTCACCGCATCAGCTCCCGGCGGTGGTGCCGTAGTTCTGGACTCCGGCGGCGCGGGCCAGGTCGAGGTCGAGGGCCTCGCGGCGGATGCGCTGGTCGATGTAGAGGAGCACGGTCACCCCGGCCGTGATCGGGAAGGTGATCATGGAGCCGATCACCGAGCCGATGCCGGTGACGATCAGGTAGGTCCAGCCGAAGTCGCCGTCGCCGGTGAGGAAGCCGCCGATGCCGTCGCCGCTGACGACGAGGGCGATCAGGGCGAACGGGATGACGATGACCATGGCGACGATGTTCGCGATGATCGCGGCCAGCAGCTGGATGCCGAAGACCCGCCACCAGGAGCCGCTGACGAGCTTGGTGGAGCGGGTCAGGGCCTTCTTGATCCCCTGCTTCTCCAGCATCAGGGCGGGGGAGGCCAGGGAGAAGCGGACCATCAGCCAGATGGCGAGGACGCCCGCGGCCATGAAGCCGAGGAAGCCGAGTACGGCCCCGGCGGGCGGGGAGCCCGCGACGCTGACGAGGACGCCGGGCAGGGTGCCCACGGCGAGGATGCCGATGGCGATGAGCGGCAGCAGCAGGAGCAGGCCGAGCAGCCTGAGCACCTGCGGGCGGGCGTCGCGCCAGGCCTCCTTGGCGGTGACGGGCTTGCCGAGGACCGCGCGGCTGGTGACGGCGGTGAGCAGGGCGGTCACCGCGACCGTGCCGATGAGGGTGATCACGAACAGGACGCCCATGCCGAGCAGGGCGTCGCCCAGGGCGCGGGTGACCTCTTCCAGGGTGGCGTCCGGGTCGCCGAGGCCGTCGGTGCCGGTGGTGTCGTTCAGGACGAGGCCCTGGAGCAGGACGGTGACGATCTCCATCAGGACCGCGACGGTCAGGGAGATGCCGAGCACCGTGCGCCAGTAGGTGCGCATGGTGGAGACCGCGCCGTCGAGGATCTCGCCGACGCCGAGGGGGCGCAGCGGGATCACTCCGGGCTTGGCGGCGGGTGGTGGGCCGCCCCAGGGGGTGCCCCAGCCGCCGTGTCCGGCCGGGCCGTGCTGTCCGCCGGGGCCTCCCGAGCCGCCCTGGGGCGGGGTGCCCCAGTTCGGGCCGGGTGGTGGGGGCGGCGTCTGGCCGGGGCCGACGGGCGTGGACCACTGGGCGGGTGGCGGTTGCTCCTGCGACCACTTCGCGCCGGTTGCCGTCGGCTGGTCCGCCGGTTCCGCGGGAGCCGGGCTGTCGGCCGGATCAGTGCCGGGGCGCTGATCGTCGGACGGGGCGGATCCGGGCGAGGCCCAGCCCGGAGTGTCGTTCATCGTCGCTCCTTCACGGTGCCCGACCGCGGTCGCGGCGGCAGGTTGGCCCACATCGTGTCATGGTGCCGTCCGGGACGGACCGGTCGCGGTAGGGGCTGTGCACCTTCAATTGTCCGCCGGATCCGGGGCAGACTGACGGCATGGCTGATCAGTACGCGCAATCCGGCGAGGACGGCCGGCCGACCGGAATACCTGTCATCCGCTGGGAGGAGCCGCCCGAGGGGCCTGTCGTGGTCCTGCTCGACCAGACGCGGCTGCCCGCCGAGGAGATCGAGCTGGTGTGCACGGACGCGCCCGCGCTGGTGGAGGCGATCCGTTCGCTCGCCGTGCGCGGGGCGCCGCTGCTCGGGATCGCGGGCGCCTACGGTGTCGCGCTCGCCGCCGCGCGAGGCTTCGACGTGGAAGAGGCGGCGGCCGCGCTGGCCGGTGCCCGGCCGACGGCGGTGAACCTCGCCGTCGGCGTGCGGCGGGCCCAGGCCGCGCATCAGGCCGCGCTCGCCCGCGGCGGCAGCCAGGGGCAGGCCGCCGTGGCGGCGCTGGCCGCGGCGCGCCAGCTGCACCGGGAGGACGCCGAGGCCAGCACCCGGATGGCCGCGCACGGGCTCGCGCTGCTGGACGAGCTGCTGCCGGGCGGGGGCCATCGGATTCTCACGCACTGCAACACCGGTTCGCTGGTGTCGGGCGGAGAGGGCACGGCCTTCGCGGTGGCCCTCGCCGCGCACCGGCAGGGCCGGCTCAGGCGCCTGTGGGTGGACGAAACGCGCCCGTTGCTGCAAGGTGCTCGCCTGACGGCTTATGAGGCGGCGCGCAACGACATGGCGTACACCTTGCTCACCGACAACGCGGCGGGTTCGCTGTTCGCGGCGGGGGAGGTGGACGCGGTGCTCATCGGTGCCGACCGCATCGCGGCCGACGGGTCGGTGGCGAACAAGGTGGGGAGCTATCCGCTCGCCGTGCTCGCGCGCTACCACCATGTGCCGTTCATCGTGGTGGCACCGCGGACGACGGTGGATCTGGGAACTGCGGACGGGGCGTCGATCGAGGTCGAGCAGCGCCCCGGCTTCGAAGTGACCGAGGTCACAGCGCCGCAGGTGCCGGTGGCGGGAGCGGGAGGCGGGATCGTGGTGGCGCCCTTGGGGACCCAGGCGTACAACCCGGCGTTCGACGTGACACCGCCGGAACTGGTGACGGCGATCGTCACCGAAGAAGGTGCCGTTTCGCCTGTGACCGGCGAAGGGCTTGCCGAGCTGTGTGCCAGGTCACGCCAGGTAACGATTAGCTAATGGGATGATGTCGTTTATGAAGGGACGAGTCCTTGTCGTCGACGACGACAGCGCACTGGCCGAGATGCTCGGCATCGTGCTGCGTGGTGAAGGTTTTGAGCCGTCTTTCGTAGCCGACGGCGACAAGGCGCTGGCCGCTTTCCGCGAGACCAAGCCGGATCTGGTATTGCTCGACCTGATGCTGCCCGGTCGGGACGGCATCGAGGTGTGCCGTCTGATCAGGGCGGAGTCCGGCGTGCCGATCGTGATGCTCACCGCCAAGAGCGACACCGTCGACGTGGTGGTCGGGCTCGAGTCCGGGGCCGACGACTACATCGTCAAGCCGTTCAAGCCGAAGGAGCTCGTGGCCCGCATCCGGGCCCGCCTTCGCAGGTCGGAGGAGCCGGCGCCGGAGCAGCTCGCCATAGGTGACCTGGTCATCGACGTGGCGGGACACTCGGTGAAGCGGGACGGGCAGTCCATCGCGCTGACGCCGTTGGAGTTCGATCTGCTGGTCGCGTTGGCGCGCAAGCCGTGGCAGGTGTTCACTCGTGAGGTGCTCCTGGAGCAGGTCTGGGGCTACCGGCACGCGGCGGACACACGTCTGGTGAATGTGCATGTGCAGAGGCTTCGCTCGAAGGTCGAGAAGGACCCCGAGCGGCCGGAGATCGTGGTGACCGTCCGTGGTGTCGGATACAAGGCCGGACCGAGCTGACATGTCCGAAGACAGTGCCGCTTCGGCCCCCGGCCGGTCCGGGACCCGTCCGGGGCGGCCTGTCGGCCGGACGGCACTCTCGCGCTGGGGCAGGTTCTTGGAGGGCGGGTTGCTCCAGGGCGGTGTCCAGGGCAGCCCGGTCCTTCGGCTGTTCATACGCTGGGTGCGTCGCCCGCTGCTGCCCGTGATGCGGCTGTGGCGGCGCAACATCCAGCTCAAGGTCGTCGCCACGACCCTGCTGATGTCGCTGGGCGTCGTCCTGCTGCTCGGCTTCGTCGTGATCGGCCAGGTGCGCAACGGGCTGCTGGACGCCAAGGTGAAGGCCGCCCAGAGTCAGGCCACCGGCGGGTTCACGGTGGCCAAGCAGAGGGCCGACGAGGCCGCCAGCGGCACCGCCGACGAGGCGGCCGGAACGGATGGCCGCTCCGCGCAGAACGTCATCCAGTGGATGAGCTACCTGGTCGGCTCGCTCTCCAGCGGCGGCCAGGGCGCTTTCGACGTGGTGACGCTGCCCGTCGGCGACGACGGCGGCAGCGGGCGCAGTCCGCGTGCCTCCGGCGGCGTGAACCCGGACAAGAGCATTCCGGCGGATCTGCGCGCCCGTATCGGGGACGGCGAGGCCGCCCAGAAGTACACGCGCGTGTTCTACAGCGAGCGGGGCAAGGAGTCCCAGCCCGCGCTGGTCATCGGCAAGGAGGTCAACGACCCCAACGGTGACCCGTACCAGCTCTACTACCTCTTCCCGCTGACGCAGGAGGAGAAGTCGCTGAGCCTGGTCAAGGGCACTCTGGCGACCGCCGGGGTCTTCGTCGTCGTCCTGCTCGGGGCGATCGCGTGGCTGGTGGTGCGCCAGGTCGTCACGCCCGTACGGATGGCCGCGGGCATCGCCGAGCGGCTGTCGGCCGGGCGTCTTCAGGAACGTATGAAGGTCACCGGCGAGGACGACATCGCGCGCCTGGGCGAGGCCTTCAACAAGATGGCGCAGAACCTTCAGCTGAAGATCCAGCAGCTGGAGGACCTGTCGCGGATGCAGCGGCGGTTCGTGTCGGACGTCTCCCACGAGCTGCGGACGCCACTGACCACCGTGCGGATGGCGGCCGACGTCATCCACGAGGCCCGCGAGGACTTCGACCCGGTGACCGCGCGGTCGGCGGAACTGCTGGCCGACCAGCTGGACCGGTTCGAGTCGCTGCTCGCGGACCTGCTGGAGATCAGCCGCTTCGACGCGGGCGCGGCGGCCCTGGAGGCGGAGCCCATCGACCTCAGGGAGGTTGTGCGGCGGGTGGTCAGCGGGGCCGTGCCGCTCGCGGAGCGCAAGGGCACCGAGATACGGATCGTGGGCGACCAGCAGCCCGTCGTGGCCGAGGCGGACGCCCGGCGGCTGGAGCGGGTGCTGCGCAATCTCGTCGTCAACGCCGTCGAGCACGGCGAGGGCCGGGACGTCGTCGTCAAGCTCGCCTCGGCGGGCGGGGCGGTCGCGGTCGCGGTGCGCGACTACGGCGTCGGTCTCAAGCCCGGCGAGGCCACGCGCGTGTTCAGCCGCTTCTGGCGGGCCGACCCGGCCCGCGCGCGGACCACGGGCGGTACGGGGCTGGGCCTGTCCATCGCCCTGGAGGACGCCCGTCTGCACGGCGGCTGGCTCCAGGCGTGGGGCGAGCCGGGCGGCGGGTCGCAGTTCCGGCTGACACTGCCGCGGACGGCGGACGAGCCGCTGCGGGGCTCGCCCATACCTCTGGAACCCAGGGACTCGCGCCGCAACCGCGGCCTGGACGGGGCCGGACTGCCGCGCGGCGAGAAGAGCGCCACCGTGCCCGCCCAGCAGGTCAACGGTCAGGCGCCGCTGGACCGGATGGCGACGCGGCCCGCCACGACTGCGCCCTCGGCCGACCCCACTGCGCTGCCCGGCAACGGCGCGCGCGTGGTGCCGCGGCCCGCCTGTGGGGCACGGCGACCGGACGACACGTCCGCGGCGCAGCCGGGATCGGCCCCGGCCGCGCAGGACGAGCAAGGGGAGGCAACGCGTGGCCGCTGACCGGGAGGGGGGCGCCCGGCGGATGCCGCGGCGCGCGGTGTACGCCGCCTGTGGTGTCGTACTGCTGTCGGGGTGTGCGTCGATGCCCGACGACGGTGATCTGCGGGGGGTGGACTACACGCCGCGGCAGGACTCACAGGTGCGGGTGTTCGCCGTGCCGCCCGGCGAGGACGCGACCCCGACGGACATCGTGGACGGCTTCCTGGAGGCGCTGACCAGTGACGACCCGCACTACGAGACGGCGAAGCTGTATCTGACCCCCGAGGCGGCGAAGCAGTGGGAGCCGGAGCGCTCCGCCACCGTCCTCGCGAACGGGATGGAGAGCTACGCCGACCCTGCCGAGAACCGGGACCACGCCTCCTCGTACTTCGTCACGCTGGCCGGCACCGAGGTCGGCGCGCTCGACGCGCAGCAGTCGTACAGCCCCGCCGCGGGCGACTACCGCCGGCAGATCCAGCTGACGCGGAACAAGAAGAACGGCCAGTGGCGGATCAGCAGGCCGCCGCGGGGCATCGTGCTCGGCCAGTCCGACTTCGAGCGCAACTACATGTCGGTCAACAAGTACTACTTCGCCTCCAACGGCGTGGCGGGGTCGCCGTCGCGGCCGATGGCGGTGGCCGATCCGGTGTTCGTGCGGGAGCGCGTGGACCCGATGACGCACATGGTCCGCTCGCTGCTCGACGGCCCGACGGTCTGGCTCGACCAGGTCGTCCGGTCGAGCTTCCCCACCGGGACGAAGCTGAAGCCCGGGGTGGAGTCGCTGACGCCCGACGGGCAGAACACGCTGACCGTGCCGCTGAACGACAGCGCCGCGCGGGTCGGGCCGGGCAAGTGCCGGGAGATGGCGGCGCAGCTGCTGTTCACGCTGCAGAACCTCACCTCGGCGGTGGATCAGATCGAGCTGGAGGCGGGGGGCAGGCAGCTGTGTCTGGTCTCCGCGGACAGCGCCGACTCGGTGGCCGCTCGGGGGGCGACGGAGCGTCCCGAGTTCCTGTACTTCCTGGACGGCAGGCACCGGCTGGTGCGGATGCCGGCGCGCAGCAAGGACAACGAGGCGCTGGCGGTGCCGGGGCCGCTCGGCGACGGGGCGAACCAGTTCTGGTCGGCGGGTGTGGCGCGGCGCGAGGACCTCGCGGCCGGGGTGAGCCTGGACCGGCGGGCGCTGTTCGTCGGCTCGCTGTTGTCGGGTGGCTCGCTCGGGGAGCCCGTGCTGGTCAGCCAGGGCAGGGCGGAGACCGACCGGCTGACGGCTCCGAGCTGGGACGCCGCCGGTGACCTGTGGGTGGCCGACCGGGACCCGAAGCGGCCGCGGCTGCTGCTGTTCGACGGTGGCAAGGGCGAGCCCGTGGAGGTGGAGACGCCCGGACTGGACGGCCGTATCGACTCGGTGCGGGTGGCCGGGGACGGGGTGCGGATCGCCCTCGTCGTGGAGAAGGCCGGCAAGCAGTCGCTGCTCATCGGGCGAATCGAGCGCGGCGACAAGCCGACCGAGGCCGACGAGCGGACGCGGGTGGCGGTGCTGGAACTGCGCTCGGCGACTCCGGAGTTGGAGGAGGTCACCACCATGTCCTGGGTCGGCGAGAGCCGGCTGGTGGTGGTGGGCACGAAGCAGGGGGGCGTGCAGCAGATGCAGTACGTCCTGGTCGACGGCTCCACGCCGGAGGCTCCGCCGCCCGCCGCGCTGACGGGCGTGGAGGAGATCGCCGGGACCGAGGACGGCGGGGTTCCGCTGGTCGCGCACTCGGAGGACGGGATCGTGCGCATGCCCACGGGGGAGCAGTGGCAGAAGGTCGTCAAGGACGGCACGGCGCCGGTGTATCCGGGGTGAGGTGCTGACCGCGGTGGTGCGGGGAGCGGTCGTCTCGCTGGGCTTCGGCCTGGTGGGCCGGCCGCTCTTCTGTTTCTGGCGGGCCTGGCTGTTTCACGGAGCTCTCGGTGTTCCTCAGGTGCCCGATGGCTGGTACGGCAGAGGGGAGGCGGAGCTCGTGTGCCTGCGCACGCCGAGTTGTCCACAGGTGGTTGTCCACAGGGGTGGCCGGGTCGCGCGGGCGTTGGCACAGTGGTGGGCATGCGGGGGTGGTGGCAGGACCTCACCGACCTTGTGCTTCCGGCGGAGTGCGGAGGCTGCGGCAGGCCGCGCACGGTGCTCTGCCCGGAGTGCCGGGCCGTACTGAGCGGTGCCGCGCCGCGTCGGGTGCGACCGGAGCCGGAGCCGGCGGGCCTGCCCGCCGTCCACGCGGCCGCGGCGTACGAGGACGGGGTCCGGGCCGTGCTGCTGGCCCACAAGGAGCGCGGAGCCCTGTCCCTGGCCCGCCCGCTGGGTGCGGCCCTGGCGGGCGCGGTGCGGGCCGGGCTGGGGCCGGGATCGGAGTCGGCGCCGGGCCGGCGGGCGGACCTGCCCGATGTCCTCGACCGGCGACGGGCGAGGCCGAGCGTGCCTGTGCTGCCTGTGCTGCCCGTGCTGCTCGTGCCGGTGCCGTCCCGGCGTGCGGCTGTGCGGGCGCGTGGGCACGACCCCGCGCGGCGGATCGCTCTCGCCGCGGCGGGGGAGCTGCGCCAAGCCGGTACGCCCGCCCGGGTGCTCTCCGTGCTGCGGCAGTGCCGCCCGGTGGCCGACCAGGCGGGGCTCAACTCCCGGCGCCGTCGGGAGAATCTGGCCGGAGCCCTGGCCGTGGCACGCGGCGGGGCCGGGCTGCTGCGCGGTGGCGCGGTGGTGCTCGTGGACGACCTTATGACGACGGGCGCCTCCCTGGCTGAGGCGGCTCGTGCGGTCCGGGAGGCCATGGCCGCCGAAGTCGGGTACCGCGATGTGATGACACCCGTGTACACGGGGGTGAGCCGGGAAAGGACAGGGGAACAGATGGCTGAAGAGACGGAAGGGGGTACAGGCGAACGGACGGACGTGGCGGGAAAGGCGGGCACGAACACCCTCGACGGCCTGGTCTGTGCCGCCGTGGTCGCGGCTTCGCCGGATTCCTTCGAAATAAACCGGAACTGACTGTGAAGTTGCATCGTTGCAGGTAATGAGAGTGTCAATTCACCTGAACGGAGGTACGCCGCAGTAGAGGGTGACGACATCCGTCCGGGCGAGATATGTTCGGTTGTGAGGGAAAGCTGCAGGCCATCCCCCGCAAATCCGATTGCCGTGCTGCGGGTTTTCCGCAATCACCCGAGCCGGCGGAGTGGAGATCTTGCCCGTGGGGGAGGAGGAGGTGGACGTCACCAAGTCCGCGGTTCCGGAACTGTCCGGAACCTGGTGCACAAGGGAGATGCTCCGCCACTGAGAGCGGAGCGATCCGGGAACGGAGTTCTGCGTGGACATCGTCGTCAAGGGCCGCAAGACCGAGGTGCCCGAGCGGTTCCGCAAGCACGTGGCCGAGAAGCTGAAGCTGGACAAGATCCAGAAGCTCGACGGCAAGGTGATCAGCCTCGACGTCGAGGTGTCCAAGGAGCCCAACCCCCGACAGGCCGACCGCTGCGACCGAGTGGAGATCACGCTCCGCTCCCGTGGCCCGGTGATCAGGGCAGAGGCAGCGGCCAGCGACCCGTACGCGGCACTCGACCTCGCAGCCGAGAAGCTGGATGCCCGGCTGCGCAAGGAGCACGACAAGCGTCACACGCGCCGGGGTGTCCGCCGCCTGACGGCGGCCGAGGTCCCCGACCACGTTCCGGGCGCGGCGACGCTCAACGGCAACGGCCACGTCGTCTCGACGGAGGAGCCGGACGGAGTACCCACCAGGAAGATCGGCTCGCTCGAGGTGCAGGGCGAGGGCCCGCTCATCGTTCGCGAGAAGACCCACGTCGCCGCCCCCATGACCCTGGACCAGGCTCTCTACGAGATGGAACTGGTCGGTCACGACTTCTACCTGTTCGTCGACTCCGAGACGAAGGAGCCGAGCGTCGTCTACCGGCGCCACGCCTACGACTACGGCGTGATCCACCTCCGGACTGACACCATGGTCACGCAGCCGCCGTCGCCCGACGCGGGCGGCTCGCTCGGCGGCTGACCCACCCGGATGACAGCTGTCCGGTGCCCCTGGAGCGCTTCGTGCGCCCCCAGGGGCACCGGTGTGCGACCCCATGCGCTCCGTGCCTGTCACCTTGGTACCGCCCGGGCATGAAATCATGGCCGCAACGGCTCAACCGGTGGGCCGTTGCCTTGGGTTGGCGATGGCACAGGACCACAGGCCACAGCCTTCAGGGGGAGGAACGATGGCGGACAGCTTCGGACCGATGCATCAGGGGGATGCCGGCGACGGCGTCATCGGCATGGGCCCCGACAGAGGATCATCGCGCGAGGAGCCGATCCGGGTCCTGGTCGTCGACGACCACGCCCTGTTCCGCCGGGGCCTGGAGATCGTGCTCGCGGCCGAGGAGGACATCCAGGTCGTCGGCGAGGCCGGGGACGGCGCCGAGGCCGTCGACAAGGCCGCGGACCTGCTGCCCGACATCATCCTGATGGACGTACGGATGCCGAAGCGGGGCGGGATCGAGGCGTGCACCTCCATCAAGGAGGTGGCCCCCAGCGCCAAGATCATCATGCTGACGATCAGCGACGAGGAAGCCGACCTCTACGAGGCGATCAAAGCCGGCGCGACCGGCTATCTGCTCAAGGAGATCTCCACCGACGAGGTCGCCACGGCGATCCGTGCGGTGGCCGACGGACAGTCGCAGATCAGCCCGTCCATGGCGTCGAAGCTGCTGACCGAGTTCAAGTCGATGATCCAGCGCACGGACGAGCGCCGTCTGGTGCCCGCGCCGCGGCTCACCGACCGCGAGCTGGAAGTGCTCAAGCTCGTCGCCACGGGGATGAACAACCGCGATATCGCCAAGCAACTGTTCATCTCCGAGAACACCGTCAAGAACCACGTGCGCAACATCCTGGAGAAACTCCAGTTGCACTCCCGGATGGAGGCCGTGGTGTACGCGATGCGGGAGAAGATTCTCGAAATCCGCTGACGCTCAGGCGAGCAGCCGGCCGAGTTCCGCGGTGAGTGGGGCGCGCAGTTCGGGCACGTCCATCCGCTCCACCCGCACGTCCGTGCAGTCAACCCAGGTCGCCGCCTCTACCAGCGCCTGGGCGACGGCCGCCACCGCCTTCGGGCCGTCCAGCGTCACCTGCCGGGCGACCAAGGTGTGTCCCTCGCGGGCCGGGTCCACGCGGCCGACCAGTCGTCCGCCGGCGAGCACCGGCATCGCGAAGTAGCCGTGGACACGCTTCGGCTTGGGAACGTACGCCTCCAGGCGGTGGGTGAAGCCGAAGATCCGCTCGGTGCGGGCGCGTTCCCAGATCAGCGAGTCGAACGGGGACAGCAGCGTGGTGCGGTGCCGCCCGCGCGGCGGCGCGGCCAGCGCCGCCGGGTCCGCCCAGGCGGGCTTGCCCCAGCCCGCCACCGTGACCGGCACCAGGCCGGAGTCGGCGATCACCGCGTCCACCTGCTCGCCCCTCAGACGGTGGTAGTCGGCGATGTCCGCGCGCGTGCCCACGCCCAGCGCCTCGCCGGCCAGCCGTACGAGGCGGCGCAGGCACTCGGCGTCGTCCAGATCGTCATGCAGCAGGGGCTCGGGGACCGCGCGCTCGGCGAGGTCGTAGAGCCGCTTCCAGCCGCGGCGCTCGACGCACACCACCTCGCCGTACATCAGGGCGCGTTCGACGGCGACCTTCGTGCCTGACCAGTCCCACCACTCGCTGGTGCGCTTCGCGCCGCCCAACTCGGTCGCCGTCAGGGGGCCTTCGGTCCGCAGCTGCTTGATGACCTGCTCATAGGTGCCGTCGGGCAGGTCGTGGTTCCACTGCGGGCGGCCGCGGTAGGCGCGGCGACGGAAGGCGAAGTGCGGCCACTCCTCGATGGGCAGGATGCATGCCGCGTGCGACCAGTACTCGAACGCGTGCCGGTCGGTCCAGTACGCGTCCTCGACCGTCCTGCGGCCGACCGCGCCCAGGCGGGCGTACGGGATGAGCTCGTGGGAGCGGGCCAGGACGGAGATCGTGTCGAGCTGGACCGCGCCGAGGTGTCGCAGTACGCCCCGCACGCCCGCCCTGCGGTCGGGGGCGCCGAGGAAGCCCTGGGCGCGCAGGACCAGGCGGCGGGCCTCGTCGGCGGACAGCTCTGCGATCGGGCGCGGGGTCGTCATGTCTCGCACGATAGGCGCTGCCACTGACAGTCGGGGACGGACCTGCGACTACGACCGGTGGACGGGCGCCGGAAGGTACGGCGCGGCCGAGGGCAGGCCCAGGTCCGACGGCAGGAGCGAACCCACCCAGCAGTCCCGGCGCACGCCCCTGTTGTTCACGGCGGAGCGGAGGGTGCCCTCGACGGTGAAACCGGAGCGTACGGCGACCGCGCGGGAGGCGTGGTTGCCCACCTCCGCGCGCCACTCGACGCGGTCGATCGACCGCTCGGTCAGGGCCCAGCGGCAGGCGGCCACGGTGGCCTCGGTGAGGTAGCCGTGGCCCCGGTGCTCCTTCGCCGCCCAGAAGCCGACCTCCGCCGTCGCCAGCGAGCGCATGGTGAGACCGAGCATGCCCGCCAGCGCTCCGGAGGCGAGGAAGACACCGAAGGTGAACATCGAGTCGTGCGCCCAGCCGTCGGGCACGACCTGCTCGGTGAAGGAACGCGCGTGTTCCGGCAGATAGGGGGAGGGGAACTGCGAGATCCACCGCTGGATGTCGGGGTCCTGCGCGGCGGCGTGGACCGCGTCGGTGTCCTGCGGGCCCACCATGCGCAGCAGCAGCCGCTCGGTGGTGAGAATGACGGGTTCCATCGCCAGATTCTGCTATCGCGCGGGCCGGACCGCCATCTCTTTGCCGTGCGTGAGCGCGTGATCACAATTCGCGCAATTCGTCGGAGCGATCCGGCACCATCCCGCCGCCCCGTCCGTTGTCCCGTGTGAAGGAGAATTCAGGAGCACACCGGAAGCAATGGGCAGCCCGGTCACGGCAGGCCTCCCGGCCCAGCCGGGTCCTCGCATACGATGGCCGTTGCTCAGTCAGTCAAATGGAAAACCGACCGTCCCAGGCCCGACCGGCAAGGAGACCAACCCCCGTGTCCGTCCTCTCGAAGATCATGCGTGCAGGCGAAGGCAAGATCCTGCGCAAGCTGCACCGCATCGCGGACCAGGTCAACTCCATCGAAGAGGACTTCGTCGACCTCTCCGACGCCGAGCTGCGGGCCCTCACCGATGAGTACAAGCAGCGCTACGCCGACGGTGAGAGCCTGGACGATCTGCTTCCCGAGGCGTTCGCCACCGTCCGCGAGGCCGCCAAGCGCGTCCTCGGCCAGCGTCATTACGACGTGCAGTTGATGGGCGGCGCCGCCCTGCACCTCGGCTATGTCGCGGAGATGAAGACCGGTGAGGGCAAGACCCTGGTCGGCACCCTGCCCACGTATCTGAACGCCCTCTCCGGAGAAGGCGTCCACCTCATCACGGTCAACGACTACCTGGCCGAGCGCGACTCCGAGATGATGGGCCGCGTCCACAGGTTCCTGGGCCTGAGCGTCGGCTGCATCCTCGCCAACATGACGCCCGCCCAGCGCCGCGAGCAGTACGCGTGCGACATCACCTACGGCACGAACAACGAGTTCGGCTTCGACTACCTGCGCGACAACATGGCGTGGTCCAAGGACGAACTCGTCCAGCGCGGCCACAACTTCGCCGTGGTCGACGAGGTCGACTCCATCCTCATCGACGAGGCCCGTACGCCGCTGATCATCTCCGGCCCGGCCGACCAGGCCACGAAGTGGTACGGCGACTTCTCCAAGCTGGTCACCCGCCTCAAGCGCGGTGAGGCCGGCCAGCCGCTGAAGGGCATCGAGGAGTCCGGCGACTACGACGTCGACGAGAAGAAGCGCACGGTCGCCATCCACGAGGCCGGTGTCGCCAAGGTCGAGGACTGGCTGGGCATCGACAACCTCTACGAGTCGGTGAACACCCCGCTCGTCGGCTACCTGAACAACGCCATCAAGGCCAAGGAACTCTTCAAGAAGGACAAGGACTACGTCGTCATCGACGGCGAAGTCATGATCGTCGACGAGCACACCGGCCGTATCCTCGCCGGCCGCCGCTACAACGAGGGCATGCACCAGGCGATCGAGGCCAAGGAAGCGGTGGCGATCAAGGACGAGAATCAGACGCTCGCCACGATCACCCTCCAGAACTTCTTCCGCCTCTACGGCAAGCTCTCCGGCATGACCGGTACGGCGATGACCGAGGCCGCCGAGTTCCACCAGATCTACAAGCTCGGCGTGGTCCCGATCCCGACGAACAAGCCGATGGTCCGCAAGGACCAGTCGGACCTGATCTACCGGACCGAGGTCGCCAAGTTCGAGGCGGTCGTCGACGACATCGTCGAGAAGCACGAGAAGGGCCAGCCGATCCTCGTCGGCACCACCTCGGTCGAGAAGTCCGAGTACCTCTCGCAGCAGCTCAGCAAGCGCGGCGTCCAGCACGAGGTGCTCAACGCCAAGCAGCACGACCGTGAGGCGACGATCGTCGCCCAGGCCGGCCGCAAGGGCGCCGTCACGGTCGCCACGAACATGGCCGGCCGTGGTACCGACATCAAGCTCGGCGGCAACCCCGAGGACCTCGCCGACGCGGAGCTGCGTCAGCGCGGCCTCGACCCCGAGGAGCACATCGAGGAGTGGGCCCAGGCCCTGCCCGCCGCCCTGGAGCGGGCCGAGCTGGCGGTCAAGGCCGAGAAGGACGAGGTCGAGTCCCTCGGCGGCCTGTACGTCCTCGGCACCGAGCGGCACGAGTCGCGGCGCATCGACAACCAGCTGCGCGGTCGTTCCGGCCGTCAGGGCGACCCGGGCGAGTCCCGCTTCTACCTGTCGCTGGGCGACGACCTGATGCGGCTGTTCAAGGCGCAGATGGTCGAGCGCGTGATGTCCATGGCCAACGTGCCGGACGACGTGCCGATCGAGAACAAGATGGTCACGCGCGCGATCGCCTCCGCCCAGTCGCAGGTCGAGACGCAGAACTTCGAGACCCGTAAGAACGTTCTGAAGTACGACGAGGTCCTCAACCGCCAGCGCGAGGTCATCTACGGCGAGCGCCGCCGCGTTCTGGAGGGCGAGGACCTGCACGAGCAGGTGCAGCACTTCATGGACGACACCATCGACGCCTACGTCGGCGCCGAGACGGCCGAGGGCTTCGCCGAGGACTGGGACCTGGACCGGCTGTGGGGCGCCTTCAAGCAGCTCTACCCGGTGAAGATCACCGTCGAGGAGCTGGAGGAGGCGGCCGGCGACCGTGCCGGGCTGACCGCCGACTTCATCGCCGAGTCCATCAAGGACGATATTCACGAGCAGTACGAGTCGCGTGAGACGCAGCTCGGCTCGGAGATCATGCGTGAGCTGGAGCGCCGGGTCGTGCTGTCGGTCCTGGACCGCAAGTGGCGCGAGCACCTCTACGAGATGGACTACCTCCAGGAGGGCATCGGCCTGCGCGCGATGGCGCAGAAGGACCCGCTGGTGGAGTACCAGCGCGAGGGCTTCGACATGTTCACCGCCATGATGGAGGGCATCAAGGAGGAGTCCGTCGGCTACCTGTTCAACCTGGAGGTCCAGGTCGAGCAGCAGGTCGAGGAGGTCCCGGTCGAGGAGGCCAAGCCGGTCGCCGACCTGGAGAAGCAGGACTCCGTGCCGGCGCAGGCGGGCGCCCGTCCCGAGATCCGCGCCAAGGGCCTGGACGCCCCGCAGCGGCGCAACCTCCACTTCTCCGCGCCGACGGTCGACGGCGAGGGCGGCACCATCGAGGGCGACTTCACCGAGGACGGCGAGCCGGTGCGCTCCGAGGCCGACGGCCTCACGCGTGCTGAGCGGCGCAAGCAGGCGCGGGGCACCGCGGGCCGCCGCCGCAAGAAGTGACACCGGGCGGGGCCTCGTAGCTCCGCCGGGTCCGAAGGGCCGGTCTTCCTGGGGAAGGCCGGCCCTTCGGCGTGTGCGGGCGCTTCGGGCCGCGGACGGGCGGCTTCGGCGTCGTGCCGATGCTTCACGCGGTCGGCTGCCCTCCCGCGTGGGTCGGTGCGTCAGCGGGCGCTCGGGCCTGCGCCGGCCCTGCGGCCCAGTTCCACGGCTGTGCAGCGCCAGCGCCGGTCCTGGCCCAGTTCCAGGCGGAAGGCCATGGCACGCAGCTGCTCGCCCGCCGCGATCCGGGCGAAGGCCTCGACGGCGCCGTCGCGGGGCACGTAGTAGCCGATGTCGCGTACGACGGGCCGGGCGCCTCGGGTGCGCAGCGGACCGCGTTCGGCGAGCCGTGCCAGCTCGTCGTAGGCCTGGCCGGCGGTGTGGCGCAGCATCCAGTGGACCGGACGCTGGCCGCTGAGCACGAGGAGCAGCCGGTCGGCGAAGAGATCGGTGGGACGGGGCTGCGGGACCGGACGGTGAGGGTCGGCGGCCTGGGCCGGGACGGTCGGCGGGCGGTGGGGCGTCGTCCGCGCGGGGAGCGCCGTTCCGCCGGTGCGTGCGGACTGGCGGCCGGCCGTGGGCGTCTTCGGCTCGGAGCTCAGCGGGCCTGGGAGGGCGCGGGGCGAGCCGCCGGGTCCATCGGGTCGGGCGCCGGGCGGGCGGGCGGCGGAGGGCGCGCTGGGGGCCGGGGCGAGGGTGCCGGGAGAACCCTGCGGGGCGACGGTGCCCGCTCGGGGTGCGGGGCCGCCGGGGCGGCGTGGGTCGCGTCGGGTCGGCGGCCGGGTGCCCGGGCGGGCGGGAGTGTGGGCGGGGCGGGCCGAGGCGGCGGTGGAACGTGGGGCGAGGCGCTGCCGGCTGGTCCTGGTCATGACCTTGTCCATGACGCGCAGGCCGGCGGTTGCGGCGGTGATGTCCATGCGGTCCCCGTTCGACTGGCCCGGCCGTACCGGGCAGTAACTTTGCGGTGGGGATCTTGTACGGGGTGGGAGGCCGGGGCTGCAAGGACCTCCGCGGCGTGTGGCCGGGCCACGGAAGGTTCACCTATCAGGGTGGTGAGGGGGTGCCCGGGCCCGTGCCGAGGGGGGCGGGCCGGGTGAATTCCGGGACCGGGGTGGACGTCCGCGGGGCCGGGTACGGGGACTCGAAAGGGGACACCGGACCGTATCCTGAAGGCCCATTGGGGAACCCGAAGCCCTCTGGGTCCGAGTCAGTCCTCCGACACGAAAGCGGCCTGCTGATGCGCGTCTACGTCCCCCTGACCCTCTCCGGTCTCGCCGAGGCGTACAAGACGGGTGAGCTGGCAGCCGAGCCGTTCGTCGCGTACGCCGTCACCCCCGCACTGCGCGAGTGGTACCTCTCCGACGACATCGAGGAGCTGGAGTACGCCGCCCTGAACCGTGCCGCGCTGGCCTCGCTGCGGCTGCTCGCCGCGGAGCCCGGTGCCGTGCGGCGGCGGGTCGTGGTGGCCGTCGACGTGCCCGACGGCTCCGCCGCGGCCGACCCCGACCGTGGGCTCGACCCGGCCGCGCTCGGCGAGGTCCGGGTCGGTGCGGCCGTAGCGCTGGCCAAGGCGGCCTCGGTGCATGTCGACTCCGACGACGCGGAGGAGGACCTGACCGCGGCGGTGCAGGCGCTCGCGGCGGCGGACGACGGGGACGACGACGCGCAGTTCGTCGTGGACGGCGCCGAGGACCACGAGCTGCTGTGGTTCGCCACGCAGGAGATCCCGAACCTGGTGGGTCAGGGCGGCTGACCCTGTCCTGGCGGGCATCCGGCCGCCGGAGTCCTCGAAAAGTCCCCCGGAGCGCCTGAACCGGTCCCGCCGGGCAGTCGTCCGCTCCCCGGAGCGCCTGAACCGGATTCGCCGGGCAGTCGTCCCTCCCCGGAGTCCCTGAACCCGTCCCGCCGGGCAGCCGTCCGCCCGTCCGCACGCCGTTGACCTGCGGTTCTCCTGATTGTCAGTGGGGGCGGGTAAGTTTTCGGCATGGGGATGCACACCGCGGCGCACATCGTGTGGGACTGGAACGGGACCCTTTTTCACGACAACGACGCCATCATCGGGGCGACCAACGCGGCGTTCGCCGAGCTGGGTCTGGAGCCGATCACGCTGGAGCGGTACCGGGCGCTGTACTGCGTGCCGGTGCCGAAGTTCTACGAGCGGCTGATGGGACGCCTGCCCACCGATGCGGAGTGGCAGGTCATGGACGACACCTTCCATCGGTACTACACCCAGCACCGCATACGCTGCGGGCTGACCGAGGGTGTGACCGAGCTGCTGACGCACTGGCGGGCGGCCGGGCGCAGTCAGTCGATCCTCAGCATGTACGGGCACGAGGAGCTCGTGCCGCTGGTGCGGGGGTTCGGGATCGAGGAGCACTTCATACGCGTCGACGGGCGTACGGGACCGTCCGGGGGCAGCAAGGCCGAGCACATGGTGCGGCATCTGCGGTCGCTGCCCTACGTGGACGCCGAGCGGACCGTGGTGATCGGGGACGCCGCCGACGACGCGGTGGCCGCTCTGCATGTGGGGGCGCGGGCCGTCCTCTACACCGGGGGGTCGCACGGCCGGGCCAGCCTGGAGACCGTGGGCGTGCCGGTCGTGGACACGCTGGCGGAGGCCGTGGCCGAGGCGGAGCGGCTCGGAGCGTAGAGCGGCCGGAGGCCGTGAAGGGTGAAAGGCGGGTGCGGGGCGCCGCCCGGCACCCCGCACCCCAGCCGGACGGAAGGCTCAGCGGCCGGCGGCCGAGCGGAAGGCTCAGCCGGCCGGCGGTCGAGCGGAAGAAGGCTCAGCCGGCCGGCGGCCGGGGCTCAGGTGACCGGCGCCTTCGCCCTCAGCACGGTCAGGAACTCCCTCATCCACGCCGAGTGGTCCGGCCACGCCCGGGAGGAGACGAGGGTGCCGTCGACGACCGCCTCGGAATCGGCGAACGTGGCGCCGGCGGCCTGCATGTCGAGTTCGAGGGCGGGATAGGCGGTGACGCGGCGGCCGCGCAGGCCGTCCACGGCGGCGGTGAGGAGGGGGCCGTGGCAGATCTGGGCGACGGGCTTGTCCGCGTCGAAGAAGGACTTGAGGATCTTGCGCAGCTCGGGGTCGTTGCGCAGGTACTCGGGCGCACGGCCGCCGGGGACGACCACGGCCACGTACTCGCCCGGCTCGACCTCGGAGAAGGCCAGGTCGGCCGGCCAGGTGTAGCCGGGCTTCTCGGTGTAGGTGTCGAAGCCGTCCTCGAAGTCATGGACGACGAACTGCAGCTTCTTGCGGGTGGGGGCGGCGATCTGGACCTCGTAGCCCTCCTCGCGGAGGCGTTGGTAGGGGTAGAGGACTTCCAGAGACTCCGCCGCGTCTCCGGTGACGATGAGGATTTTCGCTGTCATGGCCGTGCGCTCCCCTCAGGACCGTGGCTTCATGGGGCAACCTGCCGCCTCGGCGCCGCCTTGCCAAGAGGCGCGCTCGGTTTCAGCCTGCGCGCCCCCGGCGCAACCGTCGACTTTTCCGGCCATGCGTCACGGCCGACTGCACGCGGCGGCTCCCGTCGCCTCCCGCACCGCCCACGAACCGACTCGCCCGCCGTGCACCCCGCCCCCGGCCGACCCTCAGGACCTCACGTCGGCCGTCCGTCCCTGTGCAGAACGTCAAAGTTCGCCCCCCAGTTTTGTACACATACGGCTCATGACGTGCCCCCCGGAAGGAGCGATAGCCTTGGTGGCGTGATCAGCGCGATATCTCGCGGGGGCGCCGACGCCCCTGCCCTGCGCCCGGAGAGCACGGAGGACATCCGTGACCGGGCGGCGGTCGCTGGTCTTCGCGGGCGGGTCGGGGTCATGACAGACCCCACGACGCCGAGCACACAACCGAGCCCCCACCGGATCCGGACAGCGCCCACTTCGGCGCCCCGTCCCTCGGCGGCATCGGAATCGGCCGACAACCGACCGTGCTTCTCCCTCTGCGGCACAGCGACGGCACAGACCGGACACCCCGCGTCGCGGCGGCGCCGGGCCGGACGGGGAGAGACCGTACATCCTTCAACGTCACGCAACGGCGCGCGACAGGAGTCAGAGGACAATGCAGACCAAGCTGGACGAAGCCAAGGCCGAGCTGCTCGAACGGGCCGCCCGGGTAGCTGAGAACAGCCCGGTCGGGGGGCACCTACCGACTGGGACGACGGAACACGGCACCCCCGACCGGGCCGCCGTGCTCGCGTTCCTCCAGCGCTACTACCTGCACACCGCCCCGGAGGACCTGTCCGGCCGCGACCCGGCCGACGTCTTCGGAGCCGCCTACTCGCACTACCGCCTGGCCGAGAACCGCCCCCAGGGCACGGCCAGCGTGCGGGTGCACACCCCCACGGTCGAAGAGAGCTCGTGGGCGAGCAGCCACTCGGTCGTCGAGGTCGTCACCGACGACATGCCGTTCCTGGTCGACTCCGTCACCAACGAGCTGACCCGCCAGGGCCGCGGCATCCATGTCGTGATCCACCCGCAGGTCGTCGTACGACGCGATCTGACCGGCAGGCTCATCGAGCTCCTCAGCACGCCGCACACCGGCGAGCTGCCGCACGACGCGCACGTCGAGTCCTGGATCCACGTCGAGATCGACCGTGAGACCGACCGCGCCGACCTCAAGCAGATCACCGTCGATCTGCTGCGCGTCCTGTCCGACGTCCGTGAGGCCGTCGAGGACTGGGAGAAGATGCGCGACGCGGCGCTCAGGATCGCCGAGGACCTGCCGCGGGAGCCCGTCGCCGACGACCTGCGCAACCAGGACGTCGAGGAGGCCCGCGAGCTGCTGCGCTGGCTGTCCGCCGACCACTTCACCTTCCTCGGCTACCGCGAGTACCAGCTGCGCGACGACGACTCCCTGGCCGCCGTGCCCGGCACCGGCCTCGGCATCCTGCGCTCCGACCCGCACCACGCCGGGGACGAGAGCCACCCGGTCAGCCCGTCCTTCGAGCGGCTGCCCGCCGACGCCCGCGCCAAGGCCCGTGAGCACAAGCTCCTCGTCCTCACCAAGGCCAACAGCCGCGCCACCGTCCACCGCCCGTCGTACCTCGACTACGTCGGCGTGAAGAAGTTCGACGAGAACGGCGAGGTCGTCGGCGAGCGCCGCTTCCTGGGCCTGTTCTCCTCGGCCGCGTACACCGAGTCTGTGCTGCGTGTGCCGGTCGTCCGCCGCAAGGTCGACGAGGTCCTCCGGGGCGCCGGCTTCTCGCCCGCCAGTCACGACGGCCGCGACCTGCTGCAGATCCTGGAGACCTACCCGCGCGACGAGCTGTTCCAGACGCCCGCCGACGAACTCCGGACGATCGCCACCTCCGTCCTCTACCTCCAGGAGCGGCGCCGGCTGCGCCTGTACCTGCGCCAGGACGAGTACGGCCGCTACTACTCCGCGCTGGTCTACCTCCCGCGTGACCGCTACACCACCGGCGTGCGCCTGCGGATCATCGACATCCTCAAGGAGGAGCTCGGCGGCGTCAGCGTCGACTTCACCGCCTGGAACACCGAGTCGATCCTGTCCCGGCTGCACTTCGTGGTCCGTGTCCCGCCGGGCACCGAGCTGCCGGAGCTGTCCGACCTCGACAAGGAGCGCATCGAGGCCCGCCTGGTCGAGGCCGCCCGCTCCTGGGCCGACGGCTTCGCCGACGCGCTCAACGCCGAGCTCGGCGAGGAGCGCGCCGCGGAACTGCTGCGCCGCTATGGCAACGCCTTCCCCGAGGGCTACAAGGCCGACCACAGCCCGCGCGCCGCGGTCGCCGACCTCGTCCACCTGGAGCGGCTCGACGAGCACAAGGACTTCGCGCTCAGCCTGTACGAGCCGATGGGCGCCGCCCCCGACGAGCGCCGCTTCAAGATCTACCGCAAGGGCCAGGCCGTCTCCCTGTCCGCCGTCCTGCCGGTTCTCAACCGGCTCGGCGTCGAGGTGATCGACGAGCGCCCCTACGAGCTGCGCTGCGCCGACCGCAGCGTCGCCTGGATCTACGACTTCGGCATGCGCGTGCCCAAGACGCAGAGCGGCGGCAACGGCGACTACCTCGCCGACGACGCCCGCGAGCGGTTCCAGGAGGCCTTCGCCGCCACCTGGACCGGCAAGGCGGAGAACGACGGCTTCAACTCCCTCGTGCTGAGCGCCGGGCTGAACTGGCGGCAGGCGACGGTGCTGCGCGCGTACGCCAAGTACCTGCGCCAGGCCGGCTCCACCTTCAGCCAGGACTACATGGAGGACACCCTCCGCAACAACGTCCACACCACCCGGCTGCTGGTGTCGCTGTTCGAGGCGCGGATGTCGCCCGACCGGCAGCGCGCGGGCCACGAGCTGGTCGACGCCCTCCTGGAGGAGCTGGACGCCGCGCTCGACCAGGTCGCCTCGCTCGACGAGGACCGCATCCTGCGCTCCTTCCTGACCGTGATCAAGGCGACGCTGCGCACCAACTTCTTCCAGGAGTCGACGGGCGGCCAGTGGCACGACTACGTGTCCATGAAGTTCGACCCGCGGGCCATCCCGGACCTGCCCGCGCCGCGCCCGGCGTACGAGATCTGGGTCTACTCGCCGCGGGTGGAGGGCGTGCACCTGCGGTTCGGCAAGGTCGCGCGCGGTGGTCTGCGCTGGTCCGACCGGCGTGAGGACTTCCGTACCGAGATCCTCGGCCTGGTCAAGGCACAGATGGTGAAGAACACCGTCATCGTGCCGGTCGGCGCCAAGGGCGGCTTCGTCGCCAAGCAGCTGCCGGACCCGAGCGTGGACCGGGACGCGTGGCTGGCCGAGGGCATCGCCAGCTACAAGACCTTCATCTCCGCCCTGCTCGACATCACCGACAACATGGTGGCCGGCGAGGTCGTGCCCCCGGCGGACGTGGTCCGCCACGACGAGGACGACACCTATCTCGTCGTCGCCGCCGACAAGGGCACCGCGACCTTCTCCGACATCGCCAACGGGGTCGCCGAGCAGTACAACTTCTGGCTCGGCGACGCCTTCGCCTCCGGCGGCTCGGCCGGCTACGACCACAAGGGCATGGGCATCACCGCCCGTGGCGCCTGGGAGTCCGTCAAGCGGCACTTCCGCGAGCTGGGCGTGGACACGCAGAGCGAGGACTTCACGGTCGTCGGCATCGGCGACATGTCCGGTGACGTGTTCGGCAACGGCATGCTGCTCAGCGAGCACATCCGCCTGGTCGCGGCCTTCGACCACCGGCACATCTTCATCGACCCCCGCCCGGACGCGGCCGCCTCCTACGCCGAGCGCCGCCGTCTGTTCGAGCTGCCGCGCTCCAGCTGGGCCGACTACAACACCGAGCTGATCTCCGCGGGCGGCGGCGTGTACCCGCGCACGGCCAAGGCGATCCAGCTCAACAGCCACATCCGCGAGGCCCTCGGCATCGAGGAGAAGATCTCCAAGATGACGCCGGCCGACCTGATGAAGGCGATCCTGCAGTCGTCGGTCGACCTGTTGTGGAACGGCGGCATCGGCACCTACGTCAAGTCGTCGCAGGAGTCGAACGCCGACGTCGGCGACAAGGCCAACGACGCCATCCGCGTCGACGGCAGCGACCTGCGCGTCAAGGTCGTCGGCGAGGGCGGCAACCTGGGCCTGACCCAGCTCGGCCGGATCGAGTTCGCGCTGCACGGCGGGCGGATCAACACCGACGCCATCGACAACAGCGCGGGCGTGGACACCTCCGACCACGAGGTGAACATCAAGATCCTGCTCAACGGCCTGGTCAACGAGGGCGACATGACCGTCAAGCAGCGCAACAAGCTGCTCGCCGAGATGACCGACGAGGTCGGCCGTCTGGTGCTGCGCAACAACTACGCGCAGAACACGGCGATCGCCAACGCCCTCGCCCAGTCCAAGGACATGCTCCACGCCCAGCAGCGCTTCATGCGCCACCTGGTCCGCGAGGGCCACCTCGACCGGGCGCTGGAGTTCCTGCCGACCGACCGCCAGATCCGTGAGCGCCTGACCTCCGGCCAGGGCCTGACCGGCCCGGAGACCGCGGTCCTCCTGGCGTACACGAAGATCACGGTCGCCGAGGACCTGCTGGCCACCTCGCTGCCGGACGACCCCTATCTGCGCAGCCTGCTGGACGCCTACTTCCCGACGGCGCTGCGCGCGGAGTTCGCCGCGCACATCGACAACCACCCGCTGCGCCGCGAGATCACCACGACCGTCCTGGTCAACGACACGGTCAACACCGGCGGTACGACGTATCTGCACCGTATGCGCGAGGAGACCGGGGCGTCGCTGGAGGAGATCGTGCGGGCGCAGACCGCCGCGCGCGTGATCTTCCGTTCGGCGGAGGTGTGGGACGGCGTCGAGACCCTCGACAACCAGGTCGAGGCGGACGTGCAGACCCGCATCCGGCTGCACTCGCGCCGCCTCGTCGAGCGCGGCACGCGCTGGCTGCTCAACAACCGGCCGCAGCCGCTGGAGCTCGCCGAGACGGTCTCCTTCTTCGCCGACCGGGTGGAGCAGGTGTGGCAGCAGATGCCGAAGCTCATCAAGGGCACGGACCTCGAGTGGTGGCAGAAGATCTACGACGAGCTGACCGCCGCCGGTGTGCCGGACGTGCTGGCCACCCGGGTGGCCGGGTTCTCCTCGGCCTTCCCGGCGCTGGACATCGTCTCGGTGGCCGACCGTACGGGCCAGGAGGCGCTGGACGTCGCCGAGGTCTACTACGACGTCGCCGACCGGCTCGGCATCACCCAGCTCATGGACCGCATCATCGAGCTGCCCCGTGAGGACCGCTGGCAGTCCATGGCACGCGCCGCCATCCGCGAGGACCTGTACGCCGCCCACGCGGCCGTCACCTCCGATGTCCTGGCGGTGGGCAACGGCGCCTCGACGCCGGCGGAGCGCTTCGAGCTGTGGGAGCAGAAGAACCAGGCGATCCTCGGCCGCGCCCGCACCACGCTGGAGGAGATCCAGGGCTCGGACGCGTTCGACCTGGCCAACCTGTCGGTGGCGATGCGCACGATGAGGACGCTGCTGCGCACGCACTCGTGACGGCATGAAAAGGGGAGGCGCCCCGGGCTCTGTGGCCTCGGGGCGCCTCCCCTTTGTGCCGTTCGCTCAGGCGGGCACGGACGCCGTGGGCGCGGGCTTCGGCTGCGGCTTGGCCCGGGGCTTGCCGTCGCCGGTGAACTTCTCGTACTCGCGCATGACCTCCTCCGTGGGCCCGTCCATGCGCAGTTCGCCGCGCTCCAGCCACAGCACGCGGTCGCAGGTGTCGCGGATCGACTTGTTGTTGTGGCTGACCAGGAACACCGTGCCCGCGGACTTCCGGAGCTCGCGGATGCGGGCCTCGGAGCGCTTCTGGAAGGAACGGTCGCCGGTCGCGAGGGCCTCGTCGATCAGCAGCACGTCGTGGTCCTTGGCGGCGGCGATGGAGAACCGCAGCCGGGCCGCCATGCCCGAGGAGTACGTCCGCATGGGCAGGGTGATGAAGTCGCCCTTCTCGTTGATGCCGGAGAAGTCGACGATCTCCTGGTAGCGCTCCTTGACCTGCTCCCGGGTCATGCCCATGGCGAGGCCGCCGAGGTGGACGTTGCGCTCGCCGGTGAGGTCGTTCATCAGGGCCGCGTTGACGCCGAGCAGGGAGGGCTGGCCGCCGGTGTAGATCCGGCCGTTCTCCACGGGCAGCAGGCCGGCGACCGCCTTGAGCAGGGTCGACTTGCCGGAGCCGTTGGTGCCGATCAGGCCGATGGCCTCACCCTTGTACGCCACGAAGGACACGTTCTTCACCGCGTGCACCTTGCGCACGCCCGAGACCTTCTCGGTCTGCTTGCGGCGCAGGATCCGGTTGAGGGCGGCGGTGGCCGAACCGCGGCCGCCGCCGGTGCCGTTGACGCGGTAGACGATGTCGACGTGGTCGGCGACGACGGTGGGGACGCTCTCGGCGGTCCCGGGGGTGTGCTCAGCCACGGCCGTAGGTCTCCTCAGCCTTCCAGAAGTAGATGAAACCGCCGATGCCGGCGAGCAGGGCCCAGCCGGTGGCGAGCGCCCAGACGTGCGGCGGGAGCTGGCTCGCGTGGAAGCTGTCGATCAGGGCGAAGCGCATCAGGTCGATGTAGACGGCGGCCGGGTTCGCCTGGAGGACGGTGCCCACCCAGGACGGCAGATCGGTGTGGGTGCTCAGGATGTGGTCGATGCTGAACATCACGCCGGACGCGTACATCCACGTCCGCAGCACGAACGGCATCAGCTGCGCCAGGTCGGGTGTCTTGGCGCCGAGGCGGGCCAGGACCAGCGAGACACCGGCGTTGAAGACGAACTGCAGCACCAGCGCCGGGATCGCCAGCAGCCAGGACGCGGCCGGCGGCACGCCGAAGCCCAGCAGGATCACGGACAGCGCGGCCATCGAGAACAGCAGCTGCTGCAACTGCTGCAGGCAGAACGAGATCGGCAGCGCGGCCCGCGGGAAGTGCAGCGCCCTGACCAGGCCGAGGTTGCCGGAGATCGCGCGCGTGCCCGCCAGGATCGAGCTCTGCGTGAACGTCCAGATGAACACGCCCGTCACCAGGAACGGCACATAGTCCGGGACCCCGCGCTTGGTCTGCAGCAGTACGCCGAAGATCAGGTAGTACACCGCCGCGTTCAGCAGCGGCGTCATCACCTGCCACAGCTGCCCGAGCTTGGCCTGGCTGTACTGCGATGTGAGCTTGGCCGTGGAGAACGCCGCGATGAAGTGGCGCCGGGCCCACAACTGGCGGATGCAGTCGGGCAGCGAGGCACGGGCGCCGCTGACCGTCAGCCCGTGGCGCGCGGCCAGCGCGGCGAGATCGCCGTCGGCCGGCGGCGCCGTGGGGGGCGGTGCGTGAAGGACCTGGCTCACATCGGCTGCTTTCGCTCGGGGGGAGGCGGTGCGGCGGGTCCTTACCCCTCTCTTACGTGCGTCGGGACGGGACCGTATCGTCGCAACGCGAGCGTAGGCCGATTTGGCGTCGGGACGCAACCGTATCGTCGTGACGCGGTCGACGCGGGGACGCAACCGTTTCGTCGCTACGGTCCCGGGACCTGCCAACGTCGGAACGCAACCGTTTCGTCGCAACGCCCTATGCTGTCCGCATGACCAACGCCGACGGATCCCAGCCGAGCCCCCGCCGCCGGTCACCCGCGGGTGCCGCCGTCCTGCGGGAGGACGTCACGGAGGCGATCCGCGCGGCTGTTTTCGAGGAGCTCGCGGCGGTCGGCTACGCGCGGATGTCGATCGAGGGGATCGCGCGCCGGGCCGGGGTCGGCAAGACGGCGGTGTACCGGCGGTGGCGTTCCAAGCTGCATCTGGTGCTCGACATCGTGTCGGCCATTGCCGTGCAGGGGCTGCCGGCGCCGGACACGGGCACGTTGGAGGGGGACCTGCGTGTGCTGTACGAGGTGACCTCGCGGGCGCTGCGGCACCCGGTCGCCTCGCAGATCATTCCCGATCTCCAGGCCGAGGCCGCCCGTAATCCCGAGATCGCCGAGCTGATGCAGAAGGCGTTGCGGGAGGGGCAGGAGGGGGTTGCCACGAAGATTGTGGCGGCGGCGGAGCGGCGGGGGGAGATCCGCCTCGGGGTCGACGACGAGATCGCCCTCGACCTCATCTCCGGGCCCCTGTACTGGCGCTCGGTCGTCATCCGCCACCCCAAGCTGCCCAAGGGGTATCTGGCGTCCCTGGCCCGGGCCACGACGGGTGCGCTGAAGGCGTTGTAACGGGGTTCGGCGGCCCCGCTCAGCCTGGACGCGCCTTGCCGGGCCCGGCGGGGGTGGCGGCCGAGGCCGGGGCGTTGCGCGACTCGACGCGACGTGGTGTGCGTGCCCGAGGCTGGGCGGGGTGCGCAGGTCCGCAGCGGCGGGCGGCGTCGGGAAGCCATGCATGGCGGGCAGGACCGTAAACCCGGGGCGTTGCGCAACTCGGCGCGACGAGGTGCCGCCGCGCCCACCCGTGCCGCCCTAGCGGCACGCCTGCCCGCGGCTGGGTGCGGGTGCGCGAGCCCGCGGCTGGGTGCGGTGCGCAGGCCCGTAGCGGTGACGAGTGGGTCCGCAGTGGTGACGGGAGCCGGCATCGGCGGGAAGCCGCGTACGGCGGGGTGTCGTGTACGGCGGGAAGCCGTGCACGGCGCGGCGGGAAGTCGCGTACGGCGGGGAGGGGGCGGGGCGGGGGGTGTCCGCCCGGAGCGGACGCCGCCAAACCCCTTCAGCCCCCGTAGGAGACCAGTTCGGCGGACCGAGGACGGATACCCCCCGGCGCGACCCCGCACCACCCACCCGCGCAGTGCGCTACAGCAACCCCCACCCAACCCGCGCAGGCCGCCGCAGGCGCCCGGCTAGACGCGGGCCGCCTCCGGGTGGAGGCGGACCCAGCCGTCCCAGGCCGAGGTGATCATGTCCTGCACGTCGTGCCGGGCCTTCCAGCCGAGTTCGGTGGTGATGCGGTCGGCGGAGGCGACGACACGGGCGGGGTCGCCCGGCCGGCGCGGGGTGGTGAGGGGCGGGCGGGCGTAGCCGGTGACGGCGTTGATGCGGTCGATCATCTCGCGGACGGAGACGCCCTCGCCGCGGCCGATGTTCAGCGTGAGCGCGCGGCCGGGCGAGGACGCGAGGGTACGGGCGGCGGCCACATGGGCCTCGGCGAGGTCGACGACGTGGATGTAGTCGCGCACGCACGTGCCGTCCGGTGTCGGATAGTCGTCGCCGAAGATCCGCGGAGCCGCGTCCGAGGTGAGCTTCTCGAAGACCATCGGGATCAGGTTGAACACCCCCGAGTCGGCCAGCTCGGGACTGGCCGCCCCCGCCACGTTGAAGTACCGCAGGCACGCGGTGGACAACCCGGTCGCCCGGCCGGTAGCCCGCACCAGCCACTCGCCCACGAGCTTGGTCTCGCCGTAGGGCGACATCGGCGCGCACGGGGTCTCCTCGGTCACGAGCTCGGCGCCCGGCATGCCGTACACCGCCGCCGAGGAGGAGAAGACGAAGGACGGCACGCCCGCCTCGGTCACCGCCTCCAGCAGGACGCGCAGACCCTCGACGTTCTCCCGGTAGTAGTGCAGCGGCCGGTCCATCGACTCGCCGACCTGCTTCTTCGCCGCGAGATGGAGGACTCCGGAGACCGGATGCCGGTTCAGCACCTCGCGGACGCGGGCCCCGTCCAGCGTGGAGCCCTCCACCAGCGTCACATCGTCCGGCACCCGCCCCGCCCGCCCCGTCGACAGGTCGTCGTACACCACGGCCCGCTCGCCCGCCTCGCGCAGCGCGCGGACGACGTGTGCCCCGATGTAGCCGGCCCCGCCGGTGATCAGCCAGGTCATGCGGACGTCCCCTCTTCGACGGTGCTTCCCCCGCCCCCAGTGAAGCAGGGACAGGACACCCAGGGCACAAGGAATGTCACGCACAGCAATCGAATGGATGCTTTGCGTGTCCACCCGAAGACGTAGGCGAAGCGGTCGGCATCGCCGTCGTGGCCCGCCGCAACCGCCGCAACGCCAGCACCGCGGCCGCCGCCGGCAGCCGTTGCGTACGAGCATCAGGGCGCAGCCGGTCCAGGCGGAGGCGACGACGCGATACAGGCGGGGTACGTGGACGTCAGGCGCACCGCCGACAGGCCGACCAGCCAGCCTGTGTACTGCGGGCTGATCACCCTCCAGCGCCGGGTCCGTAGCTGCCACACGGCCAGGAGGACGAGCGCCGCCACCGCCATGGCCAGGGGCACGGTGGCCACCGACGGGACGTACGGGCCGGTGAACTCCATCGCCCTGTACTGGTAGCGGACCCGCGCCGGGCCACCCCGCGCGGGTCGCCAGGGCCAGGACCGTGCCGCCGAAGGACTCGATCTGCACGCCCCGGCCGCCCTGCTGCCTGAGGAGGGCGAGCGGGTGCTCGAACATCAGCCCAAGGAGTACGAGCAGCCCCGCACCCGTGACGACGTCCGAAGCCCAGGCCGAGCGCGACCCCCGCCCTCTCGGCGTGCCCAGCAGCACCAGCACCAGCACCGTCGCTGGCGCGGCGGGCGGCGCTTGCCTGTCCGGCGGCGTTCCGCGGGACGGACGACGCGGCGCTTGCGGCGTCGGCGCGCGCGTCCGGGACGCTGTACGGCTCTGAGGTCGGCGAGCAGCCGAGCGACGCGACTCCACAAGCCGACGGTCAGCCGAAGGACGACACAGGCCACGCAAACCCCACCGGCGGGGTGACGCTACGGCTCTACGTGCGCGGATGACGCGCCGGCCAGCTCGTTCGCGGCCGCGGTGTCCAGCGCGCCGGTGAGCTGGTCGAGGCGGGCGCGCAGTGCGCCGATCTCCTCGGGGTCGAAGCCGGTCGCCTCGACGATCCGGCGCGGCACGGCGAGGGCCCGTTCGCGCAGGGCCTCGCCCTCGGCGGTCAGCCGGACCTCCACCGAGCGTTCGTCGCGCGCGCTGCGCTCGCGGTGGACCAGCCCGGCCGACTCCAGGCGCTTGAGCAGCGGGGAGAGGGTGCCGGAGTCCAGGCGCAGGTGTTCGCCGAGCTTCTTGACGGGCTGTTCGCCCCGCTCCCAGAGCACCAGCATCACCAGGTACTGGGGGTAGGTCAGGCCCAGGTCCTTGAGGATGACGCGGTAGACGCCGTTGAAGGCGCGCGAGGCGGCGTGCAGGGAGAAGCAGATCTGGCGGTCCAGGTGGAGCCAGTCCTCCTGGGTGGCGGCGGGCGGTGTCGGGGTCATGCCTCCAGGGTAGCTCTGGCTCCCCATTTAGTTGTGCACAACTTAATCGTGTGCTCTACTTATGGCCGTGAGGGCGGCCGGACACGGCCGCCGGACCGCGACTACGCCTGGTTCCCCGAGAGGAATGGTTTTCCATGGACGCGCTGTACACCGCTGTCGCCACCGCCACCCACGGCCGTGAGGGCCGCGCCGTCTCCTCCGACGGCAAGATCGACCTCGCGCTCGCCATGCCGGTGGAGCTCGGCGGCAACGGTCAGGGCACCAACCCCGAGCAGCTCTTCGCCGCCGGGTACGCCGCGTGCTTCGGCAGCGCCCTGGGCCTCGTCGGCCGCCAGGCCAAGATCGACGTGAGCGACGCCGCCGTCACCGCCGAGGTCGGCATCGGCAAGGAGGGCGAGGGCTTCGGCCTGGCCGTCACGCTCCGCGTCGAGCTGCCCGCGCACGTGGACGAGCCGACGGGCCGCAAGCTGATCGAGACGGCCCACCAGGTCTGCCCCTACTCCAACGCAACCCGCGGCAACATCGACGTCGACATCGTCGTCGAGTAGGCCCCGAGGGCGCCGGGCGGGCGCCCGACGGGTCAGCGGACCCGCGCCAGCACTTCTCCCGTCCGCTCGCTCCACGCCACCATCACGGCCTCCTCGGGCAGCGTGTGCCGGGGCGTGAGCAGCAGCCAGCGCACCTGGTGGCGGCGGACGACGGCGGTGCGCTGGGCGCGGGTCGACCCGGGGGCGAGATACGCGCGCACGTCCGCCAGCCGCCGCAGCCGCTCGCTTTCGTCGAGCGCCGGGTCCGGCCGGGCGGGCGCGACGAGGTCGGCGCCGTAGCCGGGGAGCGTGCCCCTGGCCTGCCGGCCGTCGGTCAGCACGACCTGACCGGGGCGGATGTACTGCGCGGCCCACTCGTACGACGGCCCGCGCGGAGGCTGTGCGAAGCCGACCGGGTCCAGCGAGCGGGGCACGACCGCCCCGGCCTGGACGGTGAGGAAGCCCGCGCAGGCCGCCACCGCCGCGACCGCGCCCAGCAGCCGCCGCCGGGCGGGCCACGGGCGCGGCGCCGCCAGTTCCACGGCGAGCGCGCATTGCAGCGGTACGAGGGTGAGTCCGAGGACCCTGCCGTAGGCGTAGTGACCGCTGAACCAGCCGTAGGCCGCGAGCAGGCAGTCGGCGGCGAACATGAGCACGAGCGGATCGCGCGGGCCGGACCGGCGCACGCGCAGCCACAGAGCGGGCAGGCCCACCAGGGCCGCCAGCCAGAACTGCCCGAACGGATCGTCGTAGAGCCGTCGGTGGACCGCGTCGGCGCCGGCGTTCCCGACGAGCCCGAACACGTCGAAGTACGGCCAGGCCGCCGCCGCGACCAGGGCCACCGCGCAGGTCAGCGCCCAGCGGGCCGCGACGGCCGGGTTCGCGTCGCGCTGCCGTCCGGCCACCGTCGCCGCCCCGCCCGCCAGTGTGGCCACCGCGGTGATCGGGTGGACCAGCAGGACGAGGCCGTAGAGCAGGCCGAGGCCCGCGTAGCCGGTCAGGCTCGGCAGTCCGCGCGGCCCGACGAACCGCACCCGCGCGGTGTCCCGCGCCCGTGTCCCGGTCAGGGCCCAGGCCCAGAAGGCGAGGCCGACCGCGAAGGCGGACGGGTGAGCGAGGCTGCCCGCCAGCGACATCAGGCCCGGATAGCCGCTCCACGAGGCGCGCTCGGTGCCCCACAGCAGGGTCGTGGCCGCCAGAGCGAGCACCGGCGCCCACGGCCGGGGCGTGAGCATCCGCACGAAGCGGCCGAGGCCGGTCAGCAGCACCAGCAGGTTCAGCGGGCCGGCGAGCCGCACCACCTCCCAGCCGGACATCCCGGTCAGCCGCGCGAACACGCCCTGGGCGAGGGCGTACGGCGAGTAGTACGGGCTGCCCGCGCCGGGCAGGTCGGCCGTCGGGTGGCGCGGACGCAGCAGGTCCGCCTTCAGGCGCTCGACGACCGCGGCGTGCTGGCCCGCGTCGCAGCACAGCGGGAGCCGCCAGTACGCCAGCGTCATCACCAGCCAGAACAAGAACCCGAAGACCTGGTACGGGCTCGGACGCCACAGCCGGCCGCCGCGCAGGGCCGTGGCACCGCGGGTCGGCCGGCCGGCCAGGACCTCGGCGCTCACCGGGCGGTGACGGAACGGGGCGTGAGGGGCATTGGCCGTATATTCCCGACCGGGTCAACGGCACCGCCTTGTCTCACCTCATCGAGTGAACCTGTTCACCCCGGACGGTGAGCGCCGAGCGGCATCCGGGTGCGCCGCCTCGCGAGGTGGCGAGCAGACCGTGCCCGGCGGCCGTCCTGGGCTGCGGTACGGCCCCGGCCGGGGCGGGCGTCCAGTCCCGCTCGCCGAGCAGCAGGGTGCGCACCACCCGCTCGGCGGCGTGCCCGTCGTCGAACTCGCCGTACCGGCCGCGGAATGCGGCGCGCAGCAGGGCCGACTCCTCGTCCCGCCAGGCGCCCGAGGTGAACAGCCGGGCCAACTCCCGGTAGGTGCGAGAGACATGGCCGGGCGGCTCGGCGGTGATGTCGACGTAGGTGCCCCGGCTCGCGGTGTACGTGTCCCAGTCGTCGGCGTGCAGCACGATCGGCCGGTCGAGGCGGGCGTAGTCGAACATCAGGGCCGAGTAGTCGGTGAGCAGCACGTCGGAGGCGAGCATGACCTCCTCCACGTGCGGCTCGTCCGTCGCGTCGACCAGCAGTCCGCGCCGGGCCGGCTCCGACAGGCCCAGGCGGCGCGCCGGTCCCCGGGCCAGCGAGGGGTGCAGCCGCACCACCAGGGTGTGGCCCTCGCCGAGGTCCGCGGCGAGGCGGGCCGGGTCGATCCGCTCCGCGTGGCCGCCGCGCCGGTAGTCCCGGCGGGTCGGGGCGTACAGCACGACCGTGTGGTCCTGCGGGATGCCGTGCCGGAGGCGGAACTCGGCGCCCGCGCCCGGCGGCGGCGCCACCAGCACGTCGTTGCGCGGGCTGCCGGTGCGCGCGGAGGCGAAGTGGCAGGGGTAGGCCCGCTCCCAGACCAGCTCCGAGTACAGGTCGGCGACCAGGCTGTGGTCCCAGCGGTCGGCGCGGCGCAGCATCCGCGGCACGTCGAGGCCGTAGCGGGCACCGGGCTTCTCCAGCAGGTCGGCGCCCATGAACTTCAGCGGGGTGCCCTGATGGGTCTGGATGTGGACGGAGCCGGACCGTTCGGGGAGGGCGCCGGGCCAGTCGACGTTGCTGACGAAGAAGGCGGCCCGCGCGGTGATCTCCCGGTAGCGCGGGGAGTCCGGCAGCACGTGCTCGACGTCCGGCGGCAGCAGGGCCGCGGTCCGCTCGTCCCTCACCACCCACACCCCGCGCAGCTGCGGGGCGATCTCCCGCGCCTTGCGGTGGATGGCGCCCGGGTCGCCGAGCATGCCGCGGTGCGAGAACGCCGAGTACACCACCAGGCCCGCCTCCAGCGTTCGGCGCGGCGCGAGGGCCGTGCCGGTGCGCCGGGCCCGCGACGAGACCGCGCGCCGCACCCGCACCGCCTCGCTCCCGAGGCGCCGGCCCGTCCTCAGGACCTGCCGCTTGGCGACATACGCGGCGTACGGGCCTTCCAGCACCCGCAGTTCAGGGGTGAGGCGGACGTCCCGCGGCTTGTGGCGGCGGAACATCTCGGCGCTGCGGCGGAAGAACTCCGGCCGGTCCGCGGGCGGCAGCCGGTCCGGCCCGGACAGCATCTCCAGACAGTGCGCGCCCATCCTGGCGTGCAGATACGGCATCCAGGGCGCGAGCCGGGGCCGTTCCGCCACGAACGCGAAGACCCGCTCGTACTGGTCGTGGACGTCGAAGTGCCCGGGGCCGGCGGTGGACGGGAGGGCGCCCGGCCGCCGCTGCCGGTGGTTCAGGCAGATCCGGTCCAGCACGGCGATCCGGCGGGCGCTGAGCAGGACCGGGAACGTCCAGGCCGTGTCCGCGTGGGAGCCCGGCGGGAAGCGGAAGCCGTGCTCGGTGAGGAACTCGCGCCGGTGGACCTTGTTCCACGCCACCGTCGGCAGGTCGAGGACGCCGGGGTGGTCGTTCACGTCGAAGGTGTCCTCGGCCGGGATCCGCGCGAGCGCGCCGCGGCCGGTGCCGCCCCACCAGTGGAGGCGGGCGTGGTCGAAGACCAGCACGTCCGGGTCGCCCGTCTCCGCCAGCCGGTCCGCCAGCACGCGCAGGGCGCCCGGCGTGAGGAGGTCGTCGCCGTCCAGGAAGAGCAGGTGGTCGCCGGTGGCGTAGGACATCCCGGCGTTGCGGGCCCGGCCGGGGCCCACGTTCTCCGGCAGGTGCACCGCCCGCACGCGCGGATCGCGGGCCGTGTACTCGTCGAGGATCGCGCCGCCGCCGTCCGGGGAGCCGTCGTTCACGGCGATCACCTCCAGGTCGCCGAACGACTGCTCCAGAACCGAGTCGAGGCATTCGCGCAGGAAGCCCTGCACCCTGAAGCAGGGCAGGACGATGCTGAAGCGGGGCACGTCAGCTCCTCACGAGGGTCGTCGCGGTGGGGGCGGGGATGCGCTCGGCGAGCGGGATCACCGGCGGGATCGCCTGCGGCGGCTCACCCAGCAGCACCCGGCGGACGACCCGCTCGGCGGCCCGGCCGTCGTCGAACTGGCAGAACCGCTCCCGGAACGCCGCCCGCAGCCCCCGCGACTCCCGGCCCGACCAGGTGCCGTCCCGGAACACCCGGGCCAGCTCGGCGGGGGTGCGGGCGACCGGGCCCGGCGGGGCGGCCATCAGGTCGAAGTACACACCCCGCGTCTCGCGGTGGACCTGCCAGTCGTCCGCGTACACCACGATGGGCCGGTCGAGATGGGCGTAGTCGAACATGAGCGGCGAGTAGTCGGTGATCAGCGCGTCGGCCGCCAGACACACCTCCTCCGCGCGGCGGTGCCCGGTGGCGTCGACGACCCGGCCCGTGGACCTCGCCGGGCCCCGGTCGTGGAACGGGTGGCCGTGCAGCAGCACCACCACGTTCTCCCCGGCAGCCGCGCAGAAGGCCTCCAGGTCCAGGCCCGCCTCGAAGCCGGTGCGGTGGTCGCGGTGGGCGGGCGCGTACAGCACGGCCGTCCCGCCCTCGGGCACGCCCAGCTCGCGGCGGACACGGGTGACGTCGCCGGAAGTGGCCGTGTAGTAGAGGTCGTTGCGCGGACAGCCGTACTCCAGCTGTTCGTACGAGCCCGGGAAGGCGCGCTCCCACGTCTGGGTGGAGTGGCTGTTGGCGGAGAGGGCGTAGTCCCAGCGGTCCACGCGCGCCGGAGGTCCGGTGAGGCCGCCGGAGCGGGCGGCCGCGACCGGGTACGCCGCCCGGTCGGCGCCCACCTTCGTCAGCGGTGTGCCCTGCCCGGTCCGCAGATGGACACTGCCGGGGCGTTTGACCACGCCTTCGGCCGAGTCGGCGCCGCTCACCACGTACGTGGCGCGAGCCAGCACCTCCCAGGCGCGGGGGGTGCCGATCACCGCGTGGTCGACGTCCGCCGGCATCGTGTGCGCCCGGTCGGCCTCCACGAGGAACACCGAGCGGATGTGCGGGGCGAGTTCACGGGCCTTGGCGTGGATCGCGGCCGGGTTGCACGTGTAGCCGTGGCCCCGGGAGGCGCGGTACACGGCGAGCCGGGGATCGAGCGGCCGGCGCAGCGCGCGGCGGTAGTGCAGACGGGTGCGCAGTCCGCGCGGGAGGGGCGGGCGGGCTGCGGCCGCGACCCGGTGGGCCCCACGCAGGGCGCGGAACGCGGTGTACGCCCCCGCCGCCAGCAGCCGGTGCTGCACGCCCAGGCTGCCGCCCGGCGGCTCGAACCCCGCCGGGCGGTGCCGGCGGTGGAGGTGGCACGCCAGGCGGAAGTAGGTGCGGCGGTGGCGCGCGGGCAGCCGGGAGGGATGGGCGGCCGTCTTCAGGATCACGGCGAACAACTGGGTGAACAGCGCCTGCCACCGCGCGTTCGCGAGCCCCCGCCGGGCGGCCTCCGTGAGCACCTGGTCGGCCTGGTGGAGCAGATCGAGGTGGTGGGCGCCCGGCCGGTTCAGCCGGCTGCCCTGCCGGCGCAGCAGATGACGTACGACGACCGTGCGCGCGACCGCGATCCGTTCGGCGCCCAGCGCCGCGAGACCGCCGAAGGCGACGTCGGTGAAGTGGCCGTCGGGGAAGGTCAGCCGGCGGGCGGTGAGGAAGGCGCGCCGGTAGGCGGCGCTCCAGGCGGGAAACCGCACCCCGGTCAGCTCCGGGGCCTCGCCGGGGGCGACGGCGCCGGACGGGGCGCGGGCCAGCACGGGCTTCACCGGGTTGCCGGGCTCGCCCTGCCACCAGGGGGTGCGCTCGTGCTCGAAGTGCAGCACGTCCACGTCGCCGGTCTCGTCCAGACGGGCGGCCAGCGCCGACAGGGCGCCGGGCGCGAGGGTGTCGTCGCCGTCCAGGAACAGCACATACGCGCCGGTGGCCGCCCGCAGCCCGGCGTTGCGCGCGCCGGCCGTGCCGCAGGTGGGGGATGAGTGCACCGGCGTCACCCGGGCGTCCCGCTCCGCCCGCGCGGCGGCCACTCCCGAGGGGGAGTCGGGGCCGTCGCACACCGGGATCAGCTCGAAGTCCCCGAAGGACTGCGCGAGGACCGAGTCCAGCGCCAGGGACAGCCGCCCGGCGACCCCATGGGACGGCACGATGATGCTGAAGCGGGGCATTCTGATCTTTCCCTTGCTGTCCGGGACCGGCGCGAGACACCTGCCTCACACCGGACGACGTCTGGAGCGCCGGCCGCCAGGCCGCCCGGACGGCCGCCAGGTGAACGGCCGGGACGGGGTGGGCCGCGACGAACTGCGGGGCATACGCACTCCCGGAAGGTGAACGCCGTTCAGTGGCTGTCGGTGACGGCGAAGGGGCCAGAAGGTTGCGGGATGGTTGCGAGAAGGGGGCGCGCGAGTGAATCGGCGGCCGAGGGGACGGGGTGTCTCGACTCCGGCGGCACCACCGGTGGCACACCCGGCTCGCCCAGCACCACATGCCGGACGACCCGCTCGGCCGCGCGGCCGTCGTCGTGCGGGCAGAACCGCTCCCGGAACGCCGCCCGCAGCTGCGCCGAGCGTGAGCCGCGCCAGTGGCCGGTGGCGAAGATGTCGATCAGCTCGTCCTTGTTGCGGGCCACCGCGCCCGGCGGGAAGGCCCGCAGGTCGAAGTAGGTGCCCCGGGCGGCCTCGTAGGCCTCCCGGTCGTGGGCGTGGACGACGATCGGCCGGTCCAGGACGGCGTAGTCGAACATGATCGACGAGTAGTCGGTGACCAGGGCGTCCGAGGCCAGACAGAGCTTCTCGACGCTCGGGTGGTCGCCGACGTCGATGATCCGGGCGCCCTCGCCGAGCGGGCCGGGCTGCCGGGGGTGGGCGCGGGCCAGCACCACGAAACGCGGGCCGAGCCGGCGCAGCACCCGCTCCAGGTCCAGGGCGCGGGCCTGGGTACGGCGGTAGTCGCGGTGGGTCGGCGCGTACAGGATCGCGACCGAGCCCCGCGGGATGCCGAGGCTCTCGCGCAGCCGGGCCACGTCGGCCGAGGTCGCCTGCTGGAAGACGTCGTTGCGGGGGTGGCCGTACTCCAGCGTGGTGTAGGCGCCGGGGTGGACGCGTTCCCAGGTGAGCGTCGCGTGGCGGTTGGCGGACAGGACGTAGTCCCAGGCCCCGGCGGCCCGCAGCAGCTCGCCGGCGTCCGGGTCCGCGCCGGCCGCGGGGCGTTCGCACAGGTCCAGGCCCATGTGCTTGAGGGGCGTGCCGTGCTGGGTCTGCACGAGGACCTGGCCGCGCCGCTTGACCAGGCGGCGGTCGAAGGTGTCGTTGTCGACCAGGTACTTGGAGCGGGCGAGGGCCGTCCAGTACGCGGCCGTGCCCGGGGTCAGGCGGCGGGTGGCGGGCGGGACGGTGTGGTGGTGCTCGGGGCGGGCGATCCAGGCCGTACGGATGTGCGGGACCAGACCGCGGAAGGCCGACTCCAGCGCGCCGGGGTTGCAGCAGTGGCCCCGGCCCCCGTAGGCCGCGAACACCGCCCGGTCCGCGCGCAGCGGGAGCCTGAGCTGGACGCGGTAGTGCAGGCGCAGGGCGGTCGTCCGCAGCGCCCCGCCGAGCCGGGCGGCGAGCCGCGCGGTGCGCAGGGCGAGCCGCCGGGTCAGGCCCAGGGCCCGGTAGGCGCGGTGCGCGCCGAAGCGGACCAGGGCGTGCCGCAGCCGGGCCCGCAGGGGGTGCTGCCGCCGGGCCGCGGCCGAGAACCGGGGCGGCAGCGCGGTGCCCGGGGTGCGGTGGCGGCGGTGGTGGTCGCGGGCCCGGCGCAGGAACTCGGCGCGTCTGCCGCGCGGCGGCCGGTCGGGCCCGGTGAACACCGTCGTCAGATGATCGGCCATGCGGTGGAACAGCACCGGCCGCCACTCGGCGAGGCCGGGCCGCGTGTCGAGGAACGCGAAGAGGCGGTCGTACTGGTCGAAGAGGTCGAAGTGCCGCTCCCCGCCGGCCGGTGGGCGCCGCCGGCGCAGCACGCACACCCGGTCCAGGGTCGCGATCGACTCGGCCGTCAGCAGCACCGGATACGTCCAGGGCGTGTCCTCGTGCCGGCCCGTCGGGAAGGCCAGGCCCTCGGACTCGACGAACTCCCGTCGGCAGACCTTGTTCCAGGGAGCCGTCGGCACCCGCAGCAGACCCGGCCGGTCCTCCAGGCGGAACGGGGCCGGGCCCTGCTCGCCGAGGTGCTCGGCCCCTTCGCCCGGCCCCCGCGCGCCGGTCCAGTCGGTCCGTGCGAAGCCGTGCACCAGCACGTCCGGCTCGCCCGTCTCCTTCAGCCGGTCGGCGATCGCCCGCAGCGCGCTGGGGTCGAGGGTGTCGCCGCCGTCCAGGAACAGCAGATAGTCGCCGGTCGCGGCCTGTATGCCCGCGTTGCGGGCGCCGCCCGGACCCCGGTTCTCCGGCAGCCGCAGCGGGCGGACCCGTGGATCGCGGGCCGCGAACTCGTCGGCGATCGCGCCGCAGGCGTCCGGCGAGCGGTCGTCCACCACGATCAGTTCGAGATCGGGGTACGACTGGCTGAGGACCGAACCCAGGCACTCGTGCAGATACGCCTGCACCTTGTACACGGGGACAATGACACTGAACCTGGGCAAGGGATCATCCATGGGTCGGCGCGGGCGTTCTGCCCGGCAACGGCCAATGGAGTGACGCGGTTACGCCGTGTACGGCTTCCGGGGGACGGTACGTGTGCATGAGCGGGCGAGCCGGTGAGGACTCGCCCGCCAAAGGGGCACGAAAGAGGGCTACTTCACCGCGCCCGCTGGTCTCGTGGGCTCTGGTTTACGCCCGGTCCGAGGGGTCGGCAAGAGCGCATGGCGTGTCAACCGGGTGATCGTGACCGCCTCGTGACGGGGGGTTCGGCCCGCCTTCCGGCCCGATTGCCCCGTCCGGCAATGGTCACACGTGAGGCCGTTCACCCGCTCAGAGCAGCGACGGCACCTCCGCCGCGGACACCTCGCGGGCCGCGTGCTGCAGGGCGCTCGCGAGGAGCGCCAGGTCCGTGGGGCCGTTGCCGAGCTCGCGGACCGGGCGGCGGGCCGGCGGGTCGCCCATGCGCTCCCAGTCCAGGGGCACGACCGTCGGCCGCAGGGTCGCCGTGCGCGGGATACGGCCCGTGACACGGCCGCCCTGGAACGCCGTGCCGCGGCTGTCCGCCACGGTCAACCGGCCCCGGCCGGGTGCCGGTTCGTCCGGCCCCGGGGTGGGCGTGTCCAGCGCGACACGCAGCGTGGCGCGCCGGGCCGGTTCCGTCTCGGCCGTACGGCCGCCCGGTCCGGTCGCCGCCACCAGGTGCACCCCGAGCCGCTCGCCCTCACGGGCCACAGCCTCCAGCGCCCGCATCACGGACCCGGCGGCGGGACGGCCGGGCGAGCCCAACGCGGGGGAGACCAGCGCGTCGAGGTCGTCCACGACCACGACCAGGCGGGGCAGCGGCGCCGCCTCCGTACGGCGACGGGCCGCGCCGGGGCGCAGCCGCAGGGTGGAGCTGGGCGGGGCGTCCAGGTCGCCGGTGCCGGAGGAGGGTGTGCCCGCCGCGCCGGGGGCGGTGCGCTGGGTGACCAGACGGGCGGAGACCTCCTGCCGGGCGTGCCAGGCGGCGAAGTCCTCGCGCCCGAGCAGCTCCGCCCGGCGCTTCAGCTCGGCGCTCAGCGACTGGGCGAACTCCCGCATGCGGACCGGGTCGTTGGCGAGCAGGTGGGTGGTGACGTGCGGGACGTCCGTGCAGACGTGCAGTCCGTCGCCGTGGCCGCTGCCCGCGCCCACGCTGTCCCGGCCGTCCATCAGGACGATGCCCAGCCGGTCCGGGCGCTCGGCCGCCGCCAGCGAGGCGACGACCGCGCGCAGCAGCTCGGTGCGGCCGCTGCCCGAGGGACCCTGGACGAGCAGATGCGGGCCGTCGGCCACGAGGTCCGCGACCACCGGGCCGCGGGGTCCGGCGCCCAGCACCGCCGAGGCCCGGCCACCGGGTGTGGAGGTGTCGTCGTCGGCGTCGGCCCAGCGCGCCATCAGCGAGGCCGGTGTGGCCCGGGCCAGCCCCAGCTCGTCCAGCAGCCGCGCGGCCTGCGGGAGCGGGGCGGACGCGCGCGGGTGCCGCTCCCCGGACCCGTCGGTGCGCAGCGGCGCGAGCGCGCGGGCGAACCGCTCGGCCCAGGCGGCGGAGACGGCGTCCACGGCTCCGACCGTGCCATGGCCCACCGGGGCGCGGCGCGCGGCCGGGCCGGAGCCGGTGCGGGCCACCCGCAGCAGCCGCAGCGCACCGGCGACGTCACCGCTGAGCAGTGCGACGGCCCCGCACTCACGGAAGGTCGGCGTCGCCGCGCAGGCCGCCTCGTACGTCTCCGACACCGGCGACGCGGGCGAGGCCGCGGGCGTCTCGGCCAGACACAGCACATGGATGCCGGCCTTCGGTCCCTCCGCGGCCAGCCGCGCGACCGCGTCCCGCAGCCCGGCCCCGCCGGGGTCGCCGTCCACGACCACGACGGTGTACGGGCCGGGGTGGCCGCTCAGCGGGTCGGGGCCGTCCTCGTCGTGGGCCCAGGAGGGGCGGCGGGCGGCGCGGGTGCCGGGAGCGGCATGGGAGGCGGTGGGCCGGGGGCCCGTGGCTCCCGGAGCCGGGGGCGGGGTGCCCGGCCCCGTGGGCCCGGAAGCGGTCGTCGCTTCCGTGCTCCCCGCGGCCGAGGGGACCGGCCCGGTGCCGGTGGCTGCGGACGCCCCGGATATACCGGCGCGGTCGGCCCCGCCCAGCGGCGGGTGGCCGCCGTCGGCCCGCTCGGCGAGCTGGTCGTCGAGGTGGCGGAGCAGTTCCTCGGCGCGGGCGGCGGCCTGCTCGCGGTCGTAGGCGAGCAGCAGGCGGCAGTCCTGGCCGTGGCCGGGCCGCAGATGCGGCAGCCAGCCGAGCCAGGACCACTCCGCGACGCGCTCCTCGACGGGCCGGGCGCGGTCGGTGCTGATCAGCACGAGGTCCAGGGCGTCCGGCGAGTGCAGCGCGGCGAGCTGGGCCAGCACCGCGCGGGCCAGCCCCGACAGCCGGGGGCGCGGCCCGGCCAGACCCAGGGCGCCCGCCTCGCGCAGGCCCGCGGTGACGGGCACGGCGGGCAGCAGGCCCGAGCCGTCCGGGGCCGAGCGGTCGGCGGTGCCGAGCCGGACCGTGAGCGCCTCGGGGTGTCCGGTCCCGCGCTCCCACAGCCGGGGGCCGGGGCCCAGCGCGGTCAGCAGCAGCGCGGCCGGGTCGGGCCAGGTGTCGGGCAGCGCGGCCGCGCTCGGGGAGAGCCGGAGGCGGGGGTCGTCGTCCTGCGGGTCGTCGTACGCCGTGCTCCCGGCGGATTCCGCCGGCTCGGTACGTCCCCCGGCCAGCCGCCGGGCCCAGGCGGACAGGCCGCCGCGCCGCCGCCAGCCCTCACGCGCGGGGGCCGCCGCGGAGTCCCGGCCGGGCCGCGCGGCAGGGTCGCCGTCGGGGCCGGGCCACGTCTCGTGCCCGGCGTCCGGGCCGGCGGGGGAGAGGTCCGCGTGGCCGTCCAGGCCGCTCGGCCTGCCCTGGACGGCCCAGGCGCCCTCCGCGTAGCGACCCGCTCCCGAGCGGCCCGCGTGGGTGTCGGTGTCGGAGGTGACGCGGCGCTCCACCAGCGGCGCCCCCGCCTGGCCGGGCACGACGGGCGGCTCCCCGGGAGAGCGCTCCTGCGCGCCGGGCGGGTCCCAGGACGCCGGGGCGTGCGCGACGGCGGGCTCCTCGGAGTCGGTGCCGGACGGCGTGACCCGGATGTGGCCCTCCCCGTCCGGGGCCGTGGTGAGACGGTCCGGCGGCCCGCCCGCGGGGGCGGACACCTTCAGCGCCGACTCGCCGATCCGCAGCAACGCGCCCGGCGCGAACCGCACCGGGCGGGTGCCGACACGCGAGCCGTCCAGCACCGTCCCGTTGGTGGAGCCGAGGTCCTCGACCGAGACGCGCCCGTCCGGCGCCAGGGTCACCGCGCAGTGCAGCCGCGACACGTCCGGGTCGTCCAGGGGCACATCGGCGTCGGCGGAGCGGCCGACGCGGACCTGGCCGCCGTGCAGTAGATGCACCCCGCCGGCGTCCGGGCCCGCGACCACGTGCAGCTGGGCCGGGGCGGTGTCCACCTCGGGATGCGGCTCGGGCCCGGCGGAACTGCCCACGGACAGCACGGCGCCGTCCACCAGCGGCGGCTCGCCCAGGGTGCAGCGCTGCGCGTCCAGCCGCTCCTCCCCGGCGTACAGCACGGTCGCGCCGCGCTCGGGCCGGTCGGCGGTGCCGTCCCCCGAGACCGCCGCGGCCAGGGCCGACGCCACCGCCGCCAGGGCCGTCCCCGCGGGGGCCGTGACCAGCACGTCACGGCGCACGGTCCGGCCGCGCGCCTCGGCGGGCCCCAGCGGGTCTACGACGGTCAGCCGGATCTGCATGTCCGTCAGCGGTCCCTTCTGCGCGCGGGCGCGGACTCCCCCCACCACCACACGAGCACGTCGGCCAGTACTGCACGCATCCTCGCACCTGCCGCTGACAACACGCCCGCCGCCCGCTGACAAGTGATCTTGATTGGTCGGCTCTGCCCGCAAAAGTGCCTGCCCAGTGACGCACCGGCGACCGCTTGAGTCCGCTCTTGAGATCGGTCACGTCCGCTTCGGGCAACCGTGAGACCGAGGGGAGCGTCTTTTCGGAGAACCTTTGGCCGTCGGCGTACGGCGATCCGTACGTATCAACCCATGAACAACCCGAGGAGACGACAGGCCGTGCCCCCAGGGTGCGGCACTACAGTGGTTCGGAACACCGGCAAGCAAGCAGCAGGGAGCGCGTGACGTGCGGCCAGTCGGCAGCAAGTACTTCCTCGAGGAGCCGCTCGGCCGCGGCGCCACGGGAACCGTCTGGCGAGCGCGCCAGCGTGAGACCGCCGGGTCCGAAGCGGCCGTGCCCGGTCAGCCCGGTGAGACCGTCGCGATCAAGGTCCTGAAGGAGGAGCTGGCGAGCGACGCGGACATCGTGATGCGCTTCCTGCGCGAGCGCTCCGTCCTGCTCCGGCTCACCCACCCCAACATCGTCCGGGTCCGCGACCTGGTCGTCGAGGGCGAGCTGCTGGCCCTGGTCATGGACCTCGTCGACGGCCCCGACCTGCACCGCTTCCTGCGCGAGAACGGCCCCCTCACGCCCGTCGCGGCCTCCCTGCTCACCGCGCAGATCGCCGACGCGCTCGCCGCCAGCCACGCCGACGGCGTCGTCCACCGCGACCTGAAGCCGGCCAACGTCCTGCTGCGGCAGAACGGCGGCGAGATGCACCCGATGCTCACCGACTTCGGCATCGCCCGCCTCGCCGACTCCCCGGGCCTGACCCGCACCCACGAGTTCGTCGGCACGCCCGCGTACGTCGCCCCCGAGGGCGCCGAGGGCCGCCCGCAGACCTCCGCCGTCGACATCTACGGCGCAGGCATCCTGCTCTACGAGCTGGTCACCGGCCGCCCGCCGTTCTCCGGCAGCTCCGCCCTGGAGGTCCTGCACCAGCACCTCAGCGCCGAACCGCGCCGCCCCTCCACCGTGCCCGAACCGCTGTGGACGGTCATAGAGCGCTGCCTGCGCAAGAACCCCGCCGAGCGCCCGAGCGCCGAGAACCTCGCGCGCGGCCTGCGGGTCGTCGCCGAGGGCGTCGGGGTGCACGCCAACTCCGCGCAGATCGCGGCCGCCGAGAACGTCGGCGCCCTGCTCGCCCCCGACCCGGACCCCACCGCCGTACCGGGCGCCGCGGACGCCACGCAGGTGCTGCCGCAGAACGGCCTCGGGGCCTACGACCCGAACGCCGCCACCAGCGTGCTGCCGCACACCGGCCCGGCGGGTGCCGCCGACCCCACCGCCGTCATGCCGCCCGTGCCGCAGAACCAGCCCGGCGCGCCCGAGGAGCCGCACCCCTGGCAGTCGCAGCTGCGCGCGGCCCGCGACCGCAACGAGCAGACGCAGGTCCAGTACCTCGACCCCAGCCAGGACCCGCTGCGCCGCCGCCCGCAGCGGCAGGCCGCCCGGCCCCAGCCCCAGCAGCAGCCGCGCCCCCAGCAGGGCCGGCAGCAGCAGGGTCCGCCGCCCGGCTACGGCCATCCGCAGCAGCAACCCCAGCGGTACGCGCCCCCGCCCGCGCCGCAGCCCCAGCCGCAGCGCTACGCCCCGCCCGCGCCCGCCCCGCAGCCCCAGCAGCCGCAGCGTGAGCCCCGCCAGCCGCGTCAGCGCAGCTCCAACCCGATGCGCATCCCGGGACTCGGCTGCCTGAAGGGCTGCCTGTTCACGATCATCATCCTGTTCGTGGCGGGCTGGCTGGTCTGGGAGCTGAGCCCGCTGCAGGGCTGGATCGGCACCGGCAAGGGCTACTGGGAGCAGCTCAGCGACTGGTTCGGCACGGTCACCGACTGGGTCGGGGAACTGGGGAGCGGCACCTCGCAGTGATGCCTCGTGCGGCGAGGCGACTTCGTGGATTTGTCGACACCCAGCGGGTGATTTCCGCCTCGACGGTGAAGGTCGGCTCGTCGGACGCGTAGCTTTAGCGCAACACGCGTCTGTAGGAGCAGTCTTGGCACGGAAGATCGGCAGCCGGTACACCGCTAACCAGATCCTGGGACGGGGCAGCGCCGGCACGGTGTGGCTGGGCGAGGGGCCCGAGGGCCCCGTCGCCGTCAAGCTGCTGCGCGAGGACCTCGCGTCGGACCAGGAACTCGTCGGCCGCTTCGTGCAGGAGCGCACCGCGCTGCTCGGCCTGGAGCACCCGCACGTCGTCTCCGTGCGCGACCTCGTGGTCGACGGCAACGATCTCGCCCTGGTCATGGACCTGGTCCGGGGCACGGACCTGCGTACCCGGCTGGAGCGGGAGCGGCGGATGGCGCCCGAGGCGGCCGTGGCGATCGTCGCGGACGTCGCCGAGGGGCTCGCCGCGGCGCACGCGGCAGGGGTGGTGCACCGGGACGTCAAGCCGGAGAACGTGCTGCTCGACATGCAGGGCCCGCTCGGCCCCGGCGGGGCGCACCCGGCGCTGCTGACGGACTTCGGGGTCGCCAAGCTCATCGACTCGCCGCGCCGCACCAAGGCCACGAAGATCATCGGCACGCCGGACTATCTCGCCCCGGAGATCGTCGAGGGGCTGCCGCCCCGTGCGGCCGTCGACATCTACGCGCTGGCGACCGTGCTGTACGAGCTGCTGGCGGGCTTCACGCCGTTCGGCGGCGGCCACCCCGGCGCGGTGCTGCGCCGGCACGTCACCGAGACCGTGGTGCCCCTGCCGGGCATCCCGGAGGAGCTGTGGCAGCTGATCGTGCAGTGCCTGGCCAAGGCCCCGGCCTCCCGGCTGCGGGCCTCCGAGCTCGCGGCGAGGCTGCGGGAGCAGCTGCCGACGCTCGTGGGGATGCCTCCGCTGGACGTGGACGAGCCGGACGGGGAGCCGGAGGAGGAGGCCGAGGCCGCGGGCGCGTCCGCGGCGGCGGCGGACGGACCGGTGTCCCCGCGCGGCCCGGAGCGCCGCGGGGCCGTGTCCCTCGTCACCGGGGCCAAGCCGGACTCCAACCGGGACACGCATACGTCGATGAGGGTGCCGGCGCCCGACGAGCTGGCCGGGGGAGCGCGGGGGACCGCGCGGGCGCCCCGGGCGGCCGGGGCGCCGCGGCCGGGTTCCGCGCGGCATCGGGCCTCCGCGCGGCGACGGCGGCTGACACTGGGGGTGGCGGCGGTGGCGCTGGTGGCGGCGGTCGGGGTCGGTACGTGGGCGGCCACCTCCGGTGACGACTCGGAGGCCACCCCCGACGACCGCGGCTCCTCCTCCCCCGCGTCCCCCTGACCCCCCGGGGCTCCGCCCAGGACCCGGGCCTGAGCCCCCGCCCGTACCAGGCGGTCAGGGGGGAGAGGTTCGGGGCTCTGCCCCTGCCCCCGCCGGGGCTCTGCCCCTGCCCCCGCCGGGGCTCTGCCCCTGCCCCCGCCGGGGCTCCGCCCCACACCTCCCCCCTCGCCCGTCCACCCCCCGTCCGGGTCGGCCAAGAGGCGAGGTCCGGCGCGTCACCCCCACCCCCCTCCCGTACCGCACCCCCTTCCCCGGCCCTCCCCGCCTGGCGGAGCCGTTACGCTGGGAGCGTGGCAGTCGTCGATGTATCCGAAGAGCTCAAGTCCCTCTCCTCGACCATGGAGTCGATCGAGGCCGTTCTGGACCTCGAGAAGCTGAGGGCAGACATCGCCGTGCTCGAGGAGCAGGCGGCCGCGCCGTCCCTGTGGGACAACCCGGACGAGGCGCAGAAGATCACCAGCAAGCTGTCCCACCTCCAGGCCGAGGTCAGGAAGGCGGAGGCGCTGCGCGGGCGGATCGACGATCTCTCCGTGCTCTTCGAGATGGCCGAGGAGGAGGACGACCCGGACACCCGTGCCGAGGCCGAGTCCGAGCTCGCGTCCGTCAAGAAGGCGCTGGACGAGATGGAGGTCCGCACGCTGCTCAGCGGTGAGTACGACTCCCGCGAGGCACTCGTGAACATCCGCGCCGAGGCGGGCGGCGTCGACGCCGCCGACTTCGCCGAGAAGCTCCAGCGCATGTACCTGCGCTGGGCCGAGCAGCGCGGCTACAAGACCGAGCTGATCGAGACGTCGTACGCGGAAGAGGCCGGCATCAAGTCGACCACCTTCGCCGTGCACTCGCCGTACGCCTACGGCACCCTCTCGGTCGAGCAGGGCACGCACCGGCTGGTGCGCATCTCGCCCTTCGACAACCAGGGCCGCCGCCAGACCTCCTTCGCGGGCGTCGAGGTCCTTCCCGTGGTCGAGCAGACCGACCACGTCGAGATCGACGAGTCCGAGCTGCGCGTGGACGTCTACCGGTCCTCCGGCCCCGGCGGACAGGGCGTGAACACCACCGACTCCGCGGTGCGCCTCACCCACCTCCCCACCGGCATCGTCGTCTCCTGCCAGAACGAGCGGTCGCAGATCCAGAACAAGGCCACCGCGATGAACGTTCTCCAGGCCAAGCTGCTGGAGCGGCGCCGCCAGGAGGAGCAGGCCAGGATGGACGCCCTCAAGGGCGACGGCGGCAACTCCTGGGGCAACCAGATGCGTTCGTACGTCCTGCACCCGTACCAGATGGTCAAGGACCTGCGCACCGAGTTCGAGGTCGGCAACCCCGAGGCCGTGTTCAACGGCGAGATCGACGGGTTCCTGGAGGCCGGCATTCGCTGGCGCAAGCAGCAGGAGAAGTAACTTCGTCGACTTGACCGTCGGACTTTTCAACCGCCCCTGGATTCAGGGGCGGTTGTCGTTTGTCCGGGTTCTACAGCTCGCTCACAGAGGTGAATTCCGGCATAGCGCACTTGAGTTGGGCAATGCGCTGCTTAACGTCCTTGACGTTGCTTTGAAAAATCGGAAGGGTGAAGTGTGGCATGCGTATTTCTGGGGCGCATGTGAACCGGGGGGATGCGCTTCGACCCACCTGCCTCCGTTGATCACGGCCCCGAGCGCCGCCTCACCGACGATCAGCTACTGGGGGTAGCAGCCATATGACGAACAAGACGCGGATCCGTGTCGCGCGCATAGCGGCCGGCGCCGTGATCGCCGCCGGTGCCTCGCTGACCGCCGCCGGAGCCGCTTCCGCCGCCGAGGGCGACGACTGCGTCCTCGGCATCCTGTGCGCCGACGAGTCGCCGAGCCCGGACCCGGAGCCGGACCCGACCGACACCGGCGTCCCGACCGACGTGCCGACGGTTCCGACCGAGCCCACGGACCTCCCGCCGGAGCCCACCGAGGAGCCGACCGAGCCGACCGAGGACCCCGTCGAGACCGAGAACCCCTCGGAGGACCCGGGCGACGACGACAACGGCAACGGCAACGACAACGGCAGCGGCAACGAGAACGGCAGCGGTTCCGGGAGCGGCCAGGGCAGCGGCAACGGGTCCGGCAACAACACCGACCCCGACGGCGGCTCCGGCGACTCGGCCCAGGGCGAGGGCTCCTCGTCCCTGACCGACACGGGCAGCGACTCCGGCACGGGCGGCTCCGACACCACCGCCCAGGGCGGCGGCGACGAGCTCGCCGAGACCGGTGCGGGCTCCGAGCAGCTCACGTTCCTGCTGATCGGCGCCGCGACGATGATCGCCGGCGGCATCGGCTTCCGTGTGCTGCCGCGCGTCGTGGGCGGCCGGGGCGGCGCCGCGGCGTGACCGCTCGCGGCCGGCGATAGCCGACAGCGAACACGAAGGGCCCGGAGGCTTGCGCTCCGGGCCCTTCGTAGTCAGACGGTCTGGTGGGCCAGCAGGGCCACGGCCGCGACGAGAACCGCCAGCAGGGCGATCAGCGCCGTGGGATTCAGGCCGGCGAAGAAGTTCTCCTGCTGGAGTCGTTCCCGATTGGCCCGGCAGACCGGGCAGCGGCCCTCCGTCACGGGGGCGGCACAGTTCGCGCACACCAGCCGGTCGTACGTCATGTGCTTGCCCTCCTCGTGCCGGTTCTTTCGTGGAGAACGCTCCTGGGGGTGGGAACGTTCCCCCTCCACTGTGCCAGGTTCCGCCGGAGGGTGCGCAGAGTCGCCCGAGAGGGCTGCCTTCCGTCGCCCCGCGACTGCGGACGGCAGGGGGACGCCGCGGCCGCTTCCGGGCCGCTCAGGGGCCGTGCCCGAGCCGATCGGGGGCCCGTCCGGGTGGGTCCTTCCCGCGTCCCCCGGAGGTCGAGCCCGTACAAAAACGTACAAGGCGCGCGCAACCCCGACCGGCGACTGCGCTTGCGCTCCCGGTTCGCGTATGGTCACGCACATCTACCCCCGGCGACCCGTGGTGCATCCGTGATCCGATTCGACAATGTCTCCAAGGTCTACCCCAAGCAGAGCCACCCCGCGCTCAGGGATGTCTCCCTGGAAGTGGAGAAGGGCGAGTTCGTCTTCCTCGTAGGCTCCTCCGGCTCCGGCAAGTCCACGTTCCTGCGGCTGGTCCTGCGCGAGGAGCGGGCCAGCCACGGTCAGGTGCACGTACTGGGCAAGGACCTCGCGCGCCTCTCCAACTGGAAGGTGCCGCAGATGCGCCGCCAGCTGGGGACCGTCTTCCAGGACTTCCGGCTGCTGCCGAACAAGACGGTGGCGGAGAACGTCGCCTTCGCGCAGGAGGTCATCGGCAAGTCCCGCGGCGAGATCCGCAAGTCCGTGCCCCAGGTGCTGGAACTCGTCGGCCTGGGCGGCAAGGACGACCGGATGCCCGGCGAGCTGTCCGGTGGTGAGCAGCAGCGCGTGGCCATCGCGCGGGCCTTCGTGAACCGGCCCAAGCTGCTGATCGCGGACGAGCCCACCGGCAACCTCGACCCGCAGACCTCCGTCGGCATCATGAAGCTGCTCGACCGGATCAACCGGACCGGCACCACCGTGGTGATGGCGACGCACGACCAGAACATCGTGGACCAGATGCGCAAGCGCGTCATCGAGCTGGAGAAGGGCCGCCTCGTGCGTGACCAGGCACGCGGCGTCTACGGCTACCAGCACTGACGACCGACAGGTTCCACGGAAAGGCATAACCAGACGTCATGCGCGCCCAGTTCGTACTGTCGGAGATCGGTGTCGGTCTCCGCCGCAATCTGACGATGACCTTCGCCGTCGTCGTCTCCGTCGCCCTGTCCCTGGCCCTGTTCGGCTGCTCACTGCTGATGAGCGACCAGGTCACCACCATGAAGGGCTACTGGTACGACAAGGTCAACGTCTCGATCTTCCTCTGCAACAAGAGCGACGCCGAGTCCGACCCCAACTGCGCCAAGGGCGCGGTCACCGAGGACCAGAAGAAGAAGATCCTCGGCGATCTGGACGACATGGGGGTCGTCCAGAAGGTGACGTACGAGTCGCAGGACGAGGCGTACAAGCACTACAAGGACCAGTTCGGCGACTCCCCGCTCGCCAACTCCCTCACGCCGGACCAGCTGCAGGAGTCCTACCGCATCAAGCTGAAGGACCCGGAGAAGTACCAGGTCGTCGCGTCGGCGTTCGGCGGACGGGACGGCGTGCAGTCCGTGCAGGACCAGAAGGGCATCCTGGACAACCTCTTCAAGCTGCTGGAGGGCATGAACTGGGGCGCGCGGGCGATCATGGCGCTGATGCTGGTCGTGGCGCTGATGCTGATCGTCAACACCGTGCGTGTCTCGGCGTTCAGCCGTCGGCGTGAGACCGGGATCATGCGCCTGGTCGGCGCCTCGGGCTTCTACATCCAGGCGCCGTTCATCGCCGAGGCCGCGGTCGCGGGTCTCATCGGCGGCCTGGTCGCCTGCACCTTCCTGGTGGCCGCCCGCTACTTCATCATCGACCACGGTCTGGCCCTGTCCGAGAAGCTCAACCTGATCAACTTCATCGGCTGGGACGCCGTGGTGGGTACCCTGCCGCTGATCCTGGTCACCAGCCTGCTGATGCCGGCGCTTGCCGCGTTCTTCGCGTTGCGCAAGTACCTGAAGGTGTGACGCACGCCCCGAGGGCCGTACGGTCAACCGACCGTACGGCCCTTGCTGTTGTCCTAGACTCACCGCCATGTCAGGTCGTGACCTGTTCTGTCAGCCCCGCCGCTTCCGCCGCGGGGCAGCCCTGACATTGGTCTTCGCCGGTGTGCTGGCCGCGGGCGCGGCGACCGGGTCGCTGCCCGGGACCGGGGAGCGCGAGCAGGCGCCGGACGTGACGCGCACCGCGGCGGCGTCCGTGTCCCGCAACGACGTGGCGGACGCGGCGGCCGAGGCCATGGCCGACGGCAAGTCGCCGATCCAGGCCGCCGAACGGGCCGTGAGCCGCAGCGGCGACCGCTGGGGAGCCGTGTACTCCGAGGGCGAGTACGAGGAGTTCACCGAGGCTCTCGACGGGCGCTACACCGGCGTCGGGCTGTGGGCGCGACGCGAGCGCGACGGACGCATCGAGGTGGCCGGGGTGCGCTCCGGGTCCCCGGCCGAGGGCGCCGGCATCCGCGAGGGCGACCGGCTGCGCAGTGTCGACGGACGCGAGGTCGACGGGCGGCCCGTCACCGAGGTCCTCGCCCTGCTGCGGGGCGACGCCGCGGACGCCGCCGTCGGCACGTCCGTACGGCTGGGGCTGGAGCGCGGCGCGCGGGCGTGGCACGTCACCCTGCACCGGGCGAGCCTGTCCACCGAACCGGTGACCGTGCGCGGACTGCGCGGCGGGGTCACCGTGATCAAGGTCGCCGCGTTCACCAAGGGCTCCGGGGAGACCGTGCGGGGCGCGGTGCGCAGGGCGCGGGCCGGGGGCGGGATCATCCTGGACCTGCGCGGCAACTCCGGCGGCCTGGTCACCGAGGCCGTCACCGCCGCCTCCGCCTTCCTCGACGGCGGCCTGGTGGCCACGTACGACGTCGAGGGCGACCAGCGCGCGCTGCACGCCCGGCCCGGCGGCGACACCGAGCGGCCCCTGGTCGCCCTGGTCGACGGCGGCACCATGAGCGCGGCCGAGCTGGTCACCGGCGCCCTCCAGGACCGCGGCCGGGCCGTGGTGGTGGGCGCCCGCACCTTCGGCAAGGGCTCGGTGCAGATGCCGAGCCGGCTGCCGGACGGCTCGGTCGCCGAGCTGACCGTCGGCCACTACCGCACCCCGGCCGGGCGCGGGGTCGACGGCCGGGGCATCACCCCGGACCTGGAGGCCGACGGGGAGGCCCTGGAGCGGGCGGAGACCGTACTCAGCGGCCTGGGGCAGCAGTAGCCCTCGTTAATCGGCTTTCCGTGAGGCCCCCGCGTAGTGCGAAAATGGGCGGCACTATGAGTAAGGGAATGTACGTACCCAAGGAGTCCCAGCCCAAGCAGGGCGGGGCGGCCGCCAAGGTCAAGGACGGCGAGAAGGGCGGCAAGCGCAAGATCGTCGCGCAGAACAAGAAGGCCCGGCACGACTACGCGATCATCGACACCTTCGAGGCCGGACTGGTGCTCACCGGCACCGAGGTGAAGTCGCTGCGTCAGGGCCGTGCCTCGCTGGTCGACGGCTTCGTCCAGATCGACGGTGGCGAGGCGTGGCTGCACAACGCCCACATCCCCGAGTACAGCCAGGGCAGCTGGACCAACCACTCCGCGCGGCGCAAGCGCAAGCTGCTGCTGCACCGCGAGGAGATCGACAAGCTGGCGGTCAAGTCGGGGGAGACGGGTCACACGATCGTGCCCCTCGCCCTGTACTTCAGGGACGGCCGGGCGAAGGCCGAGATCGCGCTCGCGCGAGGCAAGAAGGAGTACGACAAGCGTCAGACGCTGCGCGAGCAGCAGGACCGGCGGGAGTCGGACCGGGCCATCGCGGCGGCGAAGCGGCGGCAGCGGGCTTAACCCTCCGGTCGCCGGGAATACGCTGGCACGTGGCCGTGTCGGTCACGTACGATGCAGGTGTGCCCCACAGCGGGCGCGTGTCCCTCCTCGGAGGGGTTTGAAAAAACAACATGGGGATGATCGGTTTCGACAGCGGCTGTCGAAGCAGGGGAAGCGTGTCGAGGAAGCGGCCATGATCTCGTAAACCACAGGCCGAAAACAATAATCGCCAACACCAAGCGCGATTCCTTCGCCCTCGCTGCCTAAGTAGCGACTTGCGAAGTGTCAGCCCGGGGCTGTTCCCGACCCGGATCCTGGCATCAGCTAGGGGACTAAACCTTGATCCCGGTCACGGGGTGAAGAGGGAAATCAAACAGTGACTGAGCCCGTTCCGGACTTGTCTGGGTGATCCGGAGGGCTGAGAAACTCGTACCAGACTGCGCACGGAGAAGCCCTGATTCCGCACCGTTGGACGCGGGTTCGATTCCCGCCATCTCCACTCTCCATGTTGAGGGCCCGGTGGTCACAGACCACCGGGCCCTCGTCGTTGCCGCGCCCGGTCCGTCCGGCGGGCGGAAACTCACGCGGTCGGCCGCCGTGCCGTGCTCGCCCGGATCGTCAGCCGCGGCTCCAGCGACGTGGCGTCCGGCACGGGGGCTCCGGCGAGCCTGTCGACCAGCAGCTCCACCGCCCGCCGGGCGATCTCGGCCGAGGGCACCGCGACCGAGGTGACGGGCACCGCCACGGACTCGGCCAGGTCCTGCGGGCAGATCGCGGTGACGGACACATCGCGGGGCACCCGCAGCCCGAGCCGCGCGAAGGCGTCGATCAGCGGCTCCAGCACGGCCTCGTTGTGCACCACGACGGCGGTCAGCGCGGGCTGCTCCCGCAGCAGCCGCTCGGCGACCCGGCGGGCGGCGGCGGGCGTCATCTCGCACGGGTGCACCCGGGAGACCAGCCCGCTCCGTCGCGCGGCCACCGTGAACCCCTTCACCACGTGCTGCGCGTACGCCGTGCGCCGCACATGGACCTCCGGCGGCGGGCCCACCAGCGCCACGACCCGGTGCCCGAGCCCCGCCAGATGGTCCACGCACGCCTCGGCGGCCGCCCGGAAGTCGAGGTCCACACAGGTCAGTCCGGCCGGCTCGGCGGGGAACCCGATCAGCACCGACGGCCGGTCCAGGGCGCGCAGCAGCGGCAGCCGCGGGTCGTCGAGCTGGACGTCCAGCACGATCAACGCGTCCGCCAGCGCGGCCTCCGCGACCCGCCGCAGCCCGTCCGCGCCGTCCTCCTCGGTGAGCAGCAGCACGTCGTGGTCGTAGGCGCGTGCCGTGGTGACCACCGGCAGCGCGAAGCCCATCATCGCGGGCACATGGACGCCCGGCCGCAGCGGCATCACGAGCGCCAGCACCTTCGAGCGGCCGCCGGGGCGCGAGCGCGCCCCCGCGTGCGGGCGGTAGCCCAGCTCGCGGGCGGCGGCCTCGACACGGCGCCGGGTCTCCGGGGAGATCGGGCGTTTGCCGCTGAGGGCGTAGGAGACGGTGCTGGGGGCGACCCCGGCGCGCCGCGCCACATCGGTGATCCTGACCATCGGTCCAGTTCGCTCACAGACGGTTGTGCGTCGACAGCAGTCGGGCCGTGCGTTCCTGATGCGCCGTCATATGCCACGTGGTGATGTCGATCTCGGTCGAAGCGCCTCGGCAGGGAAGGTATGTGGGGGGTCGGTGAGCGTCAATGCCACGGAGGTGAAATGGCTTTGGGGGATGTGTGGTTGGGCGGGAAGTGACCCATCGGCGGGCCGTTCGCGCGTCCTTGGCGGGTGGCCGTCGAGGCGCCCCCGGCCATGTCACCGCCGGGTGGCGAGGGCGATCGTCAGGGACAGTGCCGCCGCCGTGACCGGGACCCCGTAGGCGGCCGTCGCCGAGAGGTGTTCGGCCGTCCAGCCGCCCAGCGCGCTGCCCGCGCCGATGCCCGCGAGGAGGCCGGTGACCGCCAGGGTCATGCCCTCGTTGAGCCGTCCCTCGGGGGTGCGCTCCTGGATCAGGGTCATGCCCGTGATCATCGTCGGAGCGGTCGCCATGCCCGCCACCAGCAGGGCCCCGGCGAGCACCGGCAGCGAGCCGGTCAGCGTGGCGGCCAGCAGCGGCAGGGCCATCAGGGCGGTCATCGCGGCGATGCACCAGGGGTGGCGCCGGGCGGCCGGACCGGCCGGGCGCAGCGCCCCGTACAGCAGCCCCGCCGCACAGGAACCCGCCGCCTGGAGACCCAGCACGACGCCCGCCGCCGAGCGATGCCCCTGCGCGTCGGCGAAGGCGATGGTGACGACCTCCATCGCGCCGAACACCACGCCCATGGCGAGGCAGACCAGCAGCAGCGGCGGCATGCCGGGGGAGCGCAGCGGGGACGGGCCGCAGGTGGTGTGCCGGCCCGGCGGCGGCTCGGTCGAGCGCTGCGCGGTGAACACCGCCATGCCGGTCAGCAGCAGCACCCCGCCGACCAGGGTGCCCGCCTCCGGGAAGAGGGACGTGCACAGGAAGGCCGCGAGTACCGGGCCGAGCATGAAGCACAGTTCGTCGACGGCCTGCTCGAAGGAGTTGGCGGTGTGCAGGGCCTCGGGATCGCCCTTGAGCAGGTGGTTCCAGCGGGCCCGGGACAGGCCGCCGACGTTCGGGCAGGTGGCGGTGGCGGCGTACGCGGCGAACAGGGTCCAGTCGGGGGCGCCGCCGCGCACGCACAGCATCAGTGCCAGCCCGCCCAGGGTGGCGAGCAGTGTGGCCGGCAGGGCGATCCGGGCCTGGCCGTGCCGGTCGACGAGCCGTGCGGTCCACGGGGCGACCAGCGCGGTGACCGCGAGCCCGGTCGCGGTGACGGACCCGGCGAGGGCGTACGAGCCGCGCGCGTCGGCGATCATCATCACCGCGCTCACCCCGAACATGCCCATCGGCAGCCGGGCGATCAGGTTCCCGGCGGTGAAGGCGCGGGCGCCGGGGCGGGCCAGCAGCCGGCGGTAGGGGCCGGGCGGGCGCGTGCGGCGGCCTTCGCGCGGAGGGTGTTCCCCGCCCGGGGCGAGGTCTTCGCCCGGGGTGTGCCCGTGGCCCGGGGTGTGCCCGTGGCCCGAGGTGTGTGCGTGGCCCGAGGTGTGTGCGTGGCCCGGCGCCCGGTCGTGGGGGCGCGGGCCGGCGGCTGTCAGGGTGTCGGCGGTCACGGCGGGGTGCGGTCGGGAGGGGGTGTCGGGCATGGCACCGAGCGTCACCCGGAGCGGACGCAGGGGTCCAACACCTGTCCGGTGCCGATTCACGCACCTGCGTTGTAAGTTCGGCGAATGCCGCCCTCGTATCTGGACCCCCGCCTTCTGCGCGGCTTCGTCGCCGTCGCCGAGGAACTGCACTTCACCCGCGCCGCGGCCCGTCTGTTCGTGGCCCAGCAGGCGCTCAGCCGGGACGTGCGGCGGCTGGAGCGGGAACTGGGCGCGGAGCTGTTCCTGCGGACCACCCGGCAGGTGACGCTGACCGCCGAGGGCGAGCGGCTGCTGCCCCACGCCCGCCGGGTCCTCCAGACCCAGGACCACCTGCTGGCCGCGTTCCGGCAGTCCCGCCCGCTGCTGGTCGACTGCAACTCCAGCGATCTCGGCACCCCGCGCAGGGTCCTGCACCGGGCCCGCGAACTCGCCCCCGGCCTGGAGCTCATGGCCCGCTACGAGAGCGGCCTCACCGGAGCCGCCGCCGATCTGCTGGCCGGCCGGCTGGACGCGTCCTTCGGCCGCTACGCGGGCCTCTCCCCGGCGCTGCGGGCCGCGCTGGAGCAGCAGCCGGTGCGGTACGAGCCGATGGCGGTGCTGCTCCCGGAGGACCACCGGCTCGCCGCGCGCGCGTGCGTGCCGCTGGCCGAACTGGCGGGCGAGGAGGTGTACGCGGGTGCCGGGAACCCGCGTACGCCGGAGTGGACGGACCTCGCACGTCACCTGTTCGAGGGGCACGGCATTGACGTCGCGTCACCCCATCCGATGGCTGTCGGTTACGAAGAGTTCGGACGGATCATGGCCAAGTCACGGACGCCGGTCCTCGCGGTAGTGGACTTTCCGGCCATGCCGGGCACCGTGCGGCGGCCGCTCGTCGACCCGATCCCTCTGTCGCCGGTGTCACTCGTGTGGCGAAAGGGGCTGGTGCATCCCGCGCTGGACGCGTTGCGGCAGGCTGCGGCGCAGGTCGCCGCGGAGGAGGGCTGGCTCCGGCCGCCGCAAGGGGGATGGATTCCGGCCACCGATGCGAAGATCATGTCGCTTCGTGACTGAGACGTTGGATCCAGAGCATCGCTACGTGCGCTACATTCATGGCCTGAGCACGGTGTGGTAAAGGGGGCGCTCGGATCGGGTGGGGGGCCTGATTCGGTCGACGGGTGCTCGGCGTCGGAGCGCCCCCAGACCTGTCCCGTGGGGGGATGTACGCACGTGAACAACTGGCGAGAAGACGCCCAACCGGAGTGGCCCGAGGTCGCATCCGGCATGCCGGGTACGGGTCAGTCACAGACCTCAGGTGCGACTCCCTCTTCGACCGCTTCGGCCTCGTCGACGCCGCCCGGCTCGCCGGGCGCGGAGACGCAGTTCCTGCCGAACACCGCCGGCCGGCACCGCGCGACGCCCGATCCCTACGCCCAGCCCGGGGCCGAACAGACCGCCATGCCGCCGAAGGCCGTACGGCAGCGCAGGTCGCCCGAGACGGGGCCAGCCGATCGACCGCTGCCGCGCAGGGAGCGTGGCGGCGCGGCGGCGACGCCCGGGACGCCGAGGGCCGACGGGCCCGCGGGGTCCGGCGCCGGTTGGTTCGGCGAGCCCGACGGTGCCCGCCTCGCGCCCGCACACGCCGGCTTCGACGCCGAGGCGACCGCCGTACGGTTCCCCCAGGGACCCGACGCCGACGCGACCTCCGTCCTGCCGCCCGTCACCGCGTCCCGGTTCACGTCGCCCGGCGCCGACTCCACCACCGTGCTGCGCGCGCCCCAGGCGGCCGACGCCGGTGCGACCGCCGTACTCCCGACGGCGGGCGGACCGCTCTCCTTCCCGGAGACGGGCCCCGCCGCCACCCCCCGCGACCCCTGGGCCGACATGGCCGAGCCGGCCCGGTCCGGCGAGACCGGCGCCTCCGCGCATCAGCACGACCCGCACGAGGTGACGGTGCAGATGGACGCCGTACAGCTCGGTGATGTGACACTGCGCCCGGTCAAGGGCGGAAGCGGTGCGCAGGACGCGGCGGACGGGCCGGTCTTCGTCGACGAGACGGGACGCCGCAGCCGCACCTTCCGCCGCCTGGGCATCGCCGTCGGACTGGCCTGCGCGGTGTACGCGGTCGTCATCGTCGCCACCCTCCTGTCCGGCAGCTCCGACGCCCCCTGGCTGCCCGTCCCCGGCCAGAAGGGCGACAAGCCCGCGGAGCAGGTCGACACCCCGGCGCGGCCCACCGAGACGGCGGATCCCTCCGCCGCCCCGTCCCCGTCGCCGAGCACCGACCCGACCGCTACCGCCGGCACCACGTCCGAGCCGGGCAGCACGCCCGACCCCGGCGCCTCGGCCACGGCCGACGAGCCGGACACCACGGCCGACCCGGACCCGACGGCCACCGCGACGACCCTGCCCAGGCCGGGCGGCGGCGCCACCCAGGCCGACCCCGAGCCCACGGCGACGGCCTCCGAGCCCGACCCGGAGCCGACCACGCCGACCGCCGAACCGACCACGCCCGGCCCGACGGAGAGCGTCGGCGTCGGTTCCGGCGGCGGGACCGGCACGACCGTCTCCGACCGCGTGGCCGAGGGGTCGGACGGCACCGGACCGGCCGCCCTCGCCACGCGCTCTTCCGCACAACCCTCCACGTCCCCGGAGTACGTCCTCTGATGGCATCCCGCAGCCGCCGTCCCAGGCCCCCCGCCGGAGGAGCCCGAGACGGCTCCCGGCGCCGCCGTGTCCCCATGCGCCTTGCTCTGCCCGCGCTCGTCCTCGTCGCCCTCATGGCGATGCTGATGCTGCGCGGCTATGTGCACAGCGAGATCCTGGCCGACCACCGTGTGCGGCCCCCGGCCGCCACCGACCAAGTGCCCGACAAGATCCTCAAGGGCGGGCCGGTCATCGACACCCGCGGCGGCCGGGCCGTCACCCTGAGCGTCGAGGACCACCGACTGGTCCTCACCTTCGACGACGGCCCGGACCCGGAGTGGACCCCGAAGGTCCTGGACGTGCTGAAGAAGCACCACGCGCACGCCGTCTTCTTCGTCACCGGCACCATGACCTCGCGCTACCCCGAGCTGGTCGAGCGCATGGTCGCGGAGGGCCACGAGGTCGGCCTGCACACCTTCAACCACCCCGACCTGTCGTACCAGTCGAAAAAGCGCATCGACTGGGAGCTGTCGCAGAACCAGCTCGCCATCTCCGGCGCGGCCGGCATCCGCACCTCCCTGTTCCGCCCGCCCTACTCCTCCTTTTCCGACGCCATGGACGACAACTCCTGGCCGGTGACCGAGTACCTCGGCCGGCGCGGCTACATCACGGTCGTCAACAACACCGACAGTGAGGACTGGAAGAAGCCCGGCGTCGACGAGATCATCCGCCGCGCCACGCCGAAGGACGGCAAGGGCGCGATCGTGCTGATGCACGACTCCGGCGGCGACCGCCACCAGACCGTGGAAGCCCTGGACAAGTTCCTGCCGGAGCTCCAGGCCAAGGGCTACAAGTTCCAGAACCTCACCGAGGCCCTCGGCGGGCCCAGCGCCCACACCGAGGTCACCGGGCTGGACCTGTGGAAGGGCAAGGCGTGGATCTTCCTGGTCCAGGCCTCGGAGAAGATCACCGACGGGCTGGTGGCCGGCCTCGCCGTCATCGGCACCCTCGTGATCGGCCGCTTCGTTCTGATGCTGCTGCTCTCCGGCATCCATGCCCGCCGGGTGCGGCGCCGCGGCTTCCGCTGGGGACCGCCGGTCACCGAACCGGTGTCGGTGCTGGTGCCGGCGTACAACGAGGCCAAGTGCATCGAGAACACGGTCCGTTCGCTGATGGCCAGTGAGCACCCCATCGAGATCCTCGTCATCGACGACGGCTCCACCGACGGCACCGCCCGCATCGTCGAGGCGATGGGCGTGCCGAACGTACGGGTGATCCGCCAGCTCAACGGCGGCAAGCCGTCCGCGCTCAACCGCGGTCTCGCCAACGCCGGCCACGACATCATCGTGATGATGGACGGCGACACCGTCTTCGAGCCCGCCACCGTCCGCGAGCTCGTCCAGCCCTTCGGCGACCCGCGCGTCGGCGCCGTCGCGGGCAACGCCAAGGTCGGCAACCGCGACTCGCTCATCGGCGCCTGGCAGCACATCGAGTACGTGATGGGCTTCAACCTCGACCGCCGCATGTACGACATGCTGCGCTGCATGCCGACGATCCCCGGCGCGGTCGGGGCCTTCCGGCGGACCGCCCTGGAGCGGGTCGGCGGCATGAGCGAGGACACGCTCGCCGAGGACACCGACATCACCATGGCCATGCACCGCGACGGCTGGCGCGTGGTCTACGCCGAGAACGCCCGTGCCTGGACCGAGGCCCCCGAGACCGTCCAGCAGCTGTGGTCCCAGCGCTACCGGTGGTCGTACGGCACCATGCAGGCCATCTGGAAGCACCGCCGGGCACTGATCGAGCGGGGCCCGTCGGGCCGCTTCGGCCGCGTGGGCCTGCCCTTGGTCTCGCTGTTCATGGTGCTGGCCCCGCTGCTGGCCCCCCTGATCGACGTGTTCCTGCTGTACGGCATCGTCTTCGGCCCGACCCAGAAGACGATCGTGGCCTGGTTGGGCGTGCTGGCCATCCAGGTCGTCTGCGCCGCGTACGCCTTCCGGCTGGACCGGGAGCGGATGACCCATCTGATCTCGCTCCCGCTCCAGCAGATCCTGTACCGCCAGCTGATGTACGTCGTGCTGCTCCAGTCCTGGATCACCGCCCTCACCGGTGGCCGGCTGCGCTGGCAGAAACTGCGCCGCACGGGTGTCGTGGAGGCGCCCGGCGGTCCGGTCCCGCGTCAGCGCGCGGCCGTTGGCGACGATCGGAGGCCGGTGGGATGACCCAGGGACACTCGACGGGCACGGGCACGGGTCCGTCGCCGGAGCGGACGCCTGCCTATGGCGACGCGTACGAGGCGATGTACGGCGGCGGGCTGCCGAGTCAGGGCGGTGGGCCGACGACCGCCGACCAGGCGGCGTCGCACGGTATACCGCAGCAGCGGACGACCGACCCGGAACCGGCCGCCGGGCCCCCGGCGGCCGCGCAGCCGAAGCGGGCCCCGGGCCGCGACCGCTACCTCGATCTGCTCCGCTCCATCGCCCTGGTCCGCGTGGTGGTGTACCACCTCTTCGGCTGGGCGTGGCTGACGGTGCTGTTCCCCTCCATGGGCGTGATGTTCGCGCTGGCGGGCTCGCTGATGGCGCGCTCGCTGAGCCGCCCGGCCTGGGGCGTGATCAGAGGCCGTGTCCGGCGTCTGCTGCCGCCGCTGTGGGCGTTCAGCGTGGTGGTGCTGGCGCTGATGTTCGCCGGTGGCTGGAACCCGGTGAAGGACCCCGACCACAACGGGACCTTCACCCTGGTCGAGATGATCAACTACATCATCCCGATCGGGGCCCCGCCCTTCCCCTGGCACATCGGCTCCAAGTCGGGCCTGCTGGAGGACACCTGGGCGGTGCAGGCGGCCGGCCCGCTGTGGTACCTGCGGGCCTACCTGTGGTTCGTGGTGGCGTCCCCGCTGCTGCTGTGGGCGTTCCGCCGTATGCCGTGGGTGACGGTGTTCGCCCCGCTGGCCCTGACGGCCGTGGTCGGCACGGGCGTGGTGAAGATCCCCGGCGAGACGGGCAACGCGGTGACCGACTTCGCGGTCTACGGCGGCTGCTGGGTGCTGGGCTTCGCCCACCAGGAGGGTCTGCTCAAGCAGATCCCGCGCTATGTCGCGGTCTCCTGCTCCGGCCTGCTGATGGCCTTCGGCCTGTGGTGGGCCTCGGGCCATCTGGGCCCCGACGGCTGGGACCTCAACGACATCCCGCTGGCCCAGGCCACCTGGTCCTTCGGGTTCGTCGTCATCCTCCTGCAGTACTCCCCGTCCTGGCAGGAACTGCCAGGCCGCCTAGCCAAGTGGGACAAGCTCGTCACCCTCTCCAACAACCGCGCGGTGACGATCTACCTCTGGCACAACATGCTGATCATGGCCACCGTGCCGATCATCGACCCCATCTACAGCCTTCCCTTCATGGAGAGCGAGCGGGCGGTGGCGGCGCTCGACTCGACGTACATGATCTGGATGTTCGTCCTCGTATGGCCCCTGATCGGACTGGCGGTCCTGTCGTTCGGCTGGATCGAGGACCTGGCCGCGAAGCGCAAGCCACGGCTGTGGCCCAACGGGGCCTCGCGTGGCGCGTCTCCCACAGGGTCTTCCCAGGGCGGCGGGTCCGCCCGGGGAACGGGGACCGGCGGTTCCCGCGCGCGTGGGCGCGGGGGATCGCGACGGCGGAAATCGGCCTGAGGCCGCACGAGCGGTGACACGGGGCGGATCGCACGGGATTTCCCGGGCGGTCCGCCCCGCGGCGTTCCCGCCCCCCGGTGGTGGCCGTGGCGATCACCCCGGTGGTCAGGACCTCTCACCCGTCCTCGCCTGTGGGTGAGAGCAAAGTTCCCTTCCGGTCACCCACAGGCACAGCACGGAAACGCGCTCTCCCTACCTTCGGGACTCAGCTACTCCCAGCAACACCCTGAGCCCGGAGCACCGTGGAGGCATCATGACAGCATCTGGTACGGCCCCATCTCCCCCTGCCACAGGCAGGGGAGGCCGCTGGATCCAGAAGTGGGATCCGGAGGACGAGGCCTTCTGGCAGGAGACCGGTGAGAAGGTCGCCCGCCGGAACCTGATCTTCTCGGTCCTCTCCGAGCACATCGGATTCTCCATCTGGACCCTGTGGTCCGTGATGGTGCTGTTCATGGGCCCCGAGTACGGACTCACCCCGGCCGACAAGTTCTTCCTCGTCTCCATGGCGACCCTGGTCGGCGCCGTGGTGCGGGTGCCCTACACCTTCGCAGTAGCGATCTTCGGCGGCCGGAACTGGACGATCGTCTCGGCGGCGATGCTGCTGATCCCGAGCGTGGCCGCGTTCATCGTGATGGAGCCCGGGACGTCGTACTCCACCTTCCTGATCTGCGCGATGCTCGCGGGTGTCGGCGGCGGCAACTTCGCGTCCTCCATGACCAACATCAACGCCTTCTTCCCGCTCAAGAAGAAGGGCTGGGCCCTCGGTCTGAACGCCGGCGGCGGCAACATCGGTGTGCCGGTCATGCAGCTGGTGTCCCTCGCGGTGATCGGCGCGAGCGGCGGTCCGCGCGTGCTGCTCGGGATCTACATCCCGCTGATCGTCATCGCCGCCGTGCTGGCCGCGATGTACATGGACAACCTCGCGACCATGAAGAACGACACCGGTGCCGCCAAGGACGTGGTGAAGCAGGGCCACACCTGGATCATGGCCTTCCTCTACATCGGCACCTTCGGCTCGTTCATCGGCTACAGCTTCGCCTTCGGCCTGGTGCTCCAGACGCAGTTCGGCCGTACGCCGCTCCAGGCCGCCTACGTCACCTTCATCGGCCCGCTGCTCGGCTCCCTGATCCGCCCCGTCGGCGGCTGGCTCGCTGACCGCTACGGCGGCGCGAAGATCACCCTGTGGAACTACGTGGCCATGGCCGCGGCGACCTCCGTGATCATCGTGGCGAGCACGCAGGAGTCCCTGCCGCTGTTCACCAGCGCCTTCATCGCGCTGTTCGTGCTCAGCGGGATCGGCAACGGATCGACGTACAAGATGATCCCCGGCATCTTCCAGAACAAGGCTCTCGCCCTGGGGCTGACGGGCGAGGAGGCCGCCGCCTACGGCCGGCGCCTGTCCGGTGCCTCCATGGGCCTCATCGGAGCGGTCGGCGCGCTCGGCGGGCTCGGCATCAACCTCGCCTTCCGGCAGTCGTTCATGACCGCCGGCACCGGCACCGGAGCGTTCGTCGCCTTCCTCGCCTTCTACGGCGCCTGCTTCCTGGTGACCTGGGCCGTATACCTTCGCCGGCCTGCCGCCGGCGGTGCGGCCGCGACGACCGCCGAAGCGAAGCCGCAGCTCACCTACGCCGAGGTGTGACGTAACACCAGCGCAATCAAGCAGCACCGAGCCTGTCACGCACCGTTGACAGGCTCGGTCGCATGTAGTGCAAAAGGGGGCCGCCAGTCGGTCCCGATGACTCAAGTGCGGGACGAGAGTTATGTACGAGGAACAGCTGGCACCGGAGCACGGCCCCCTCGCGGGCTTCACCGTCGGAGTGACGGCCGCGCGCCGCGCCGACGAACTCGGCGCGCTGCTCCAGCGCCGTGGAGCGTCGGTTCTGCGTGCGCCGGTCCTGAGGATCGTGCCGTTGGCGGACGACGGAGAACTGCTCGCCGCCACCAAGGACCTCATCGACCGCGTCCCGGACGTGGTGGTGGCCACCACCGCCATCGGCTTCCGCGGCTGGATCGAGGCCGCCGACGGCTGGGGGCTGGGCGAGGTGCTCGTCGACCGCCTGCGCGGGGTCGAACTGCTCGCCCGCGGGCCCAAGGTGAAGGGCGCGGTGCGGGCGGCCGGGCTGACCGAGGACTGGTCCCCGTCCTCCGAGTCGATGGCTGAGGTGCTCGACCGGCTGCTGGACGAGGGTGTCGAGGGCCGCCGTATCGTCATCCAGCTGCACGGCGAGCCGCTGCCGGGGTTCGTGGAGGCGCTGAAGGCCGCGGGCGCGGAGGTGGTCGGCGTCCCGGTCTACCGGTGGATGCCGCCGGAGGACATCGCCCCCGTCGACCGCCTCCTGGACGCGGCCGTCTCCCGTGGCCTGGACGCGCTCACCTTCACCAGCGCCCCGGCGGCGCAGTCGTTCCTCTCCCGGGCCGACGAACGGGGCCTGCTGCCGGAGCTGCTGTCCGCCTTCACCCACGACGTCCTGCCGGCCTGCGTCGGCCCGGTCACCGCCCTGCCGCTCCAGGCCCGCGGCGTCGACACGGTCCAGCCCGAACGCTTCCGGCTCGGCCCGCTGGTCCAGATCCTCTGCCAGGAACTGCCCTCCCGCACCCGCTCCCTGCCCGTCGCCGGCCACCAGGTCGAGATCCGCGGCCACGCCGTCCTCGTCGACGGCGCCCTGCGCCCCGTCCCCCCGGCCGGCATGTCCCTCCTGCGCGCCCTCTCCCGCCGCCCCGGCTGGGTCGTCGCCCGCGCCGACCTGCTGCGCGCCCTCCCCGGCGCGGGCCGCGACGAACACGCCGTCGAAACCGCCATGGCCCGCCTCCGCACGGCCCTCGGCGCACCGAAGCTGATCCAGACGGTGGTGAAGCGGGGGTACCGGCTGGCCCTGGACCCGGCTTCGGACGCGAAGTACGCGGATGTGTGAGGGGGCCAGCCGGACGGCCGCGTCGTTCTGACGCCCCGCCGGTTCAGCACCTCACCGGTTCACCGCCTGGATCTCCTGCACCACCACCGCCTGTTCCGCGCCGAACGTGCCGTCGGGGAGGTTCTGTGCGGCGGCTACGCCTGTGCCGGTCCAGTGGATCTTCCAGGTGAGGGTGGCCTTGAGGGGGTAGGTCGCGTCGCCCGAGGAGCGGAGGTAGCGGACGCCGCAGGGCGGGGTCCGGGTGGCCTTGCCCTTGGCGTAGGGCTCGCCGATATGGCCGTCGGTGAGGTCGCAGACGCCGGACGCGGGGTAGGTCTCGGCGTCCTTGGTGCCGGGGTCCAGGGTGAGGGAGACCGGTTCGGCGGTCGTGGTCGCCTGGATGCCGAGCAGGGGGACCGAGGCGGTGACGGAGACCGGCTTGAACTCGGCGCCGTCCAGCCAGGCCCAGGTGGGCAGGTTGACCTTGGTGACGCCCTGGGGCGCGAGGTCGACCTCGGTGGAGGGGACGCGGATCTCGGCGTAGGCGAGTTGGGCGAGGATCTCGGGGGTGACGGCCTCGGTGACGTCCGCCGGCGGGGGAGCGCCCTCGTCCACCCAGAAGGGCGGCTTGTCGCAGGCCAGTGCGCCGGGATCGCCCTCGCGGCCTTCTGTGACGTAGGAGTCCCACCAGTAGCCCTTGCCGGACTTCTCCTTGTTGAAGTCCTTGTAGGGACGTCCCTCCACATAGCGCGCCCGCTGGTCCGCGTCCCACTGGTAGCCGGTCGACTCGGCCTGCCAGATCGGTTCCAGGTACGCCTTCAGCTCGTCGGGCGTGTACTTGGGGGCGTAGTAGCAGGGCGGAGGGGTCCAGGTCGTCGTGGACGTCACCGTTCCGGCGGACTGTCCGGACCCGTTGCGGGAGTGTTCGAAGACGACGGCTCCCGCCGTGGCGGTGAGTCCGCCCTTGCCGTCGGTGCCACCCGAGGCGGATGTGTCGGAGCCGCCGTTCGTGCTGCCGCCGTGGCCGTAGCCCGCGAGCGCCTGGGCGGGACAGAGCAGGACGGTGGCCGCGGCGGCCGCCACCACAGCCGCCCCTCGGTACGTCACGGACGGCATGCGGCGTTCCCCCGCTCAGAGGTCAGCTTCTCGGTGACCCAGACGCCCTGCTTGTTCACCCGAAGTCTGCTGTTGTAGAGCACGTAGTTGTCGTCCGACTCCGGAGTCACCGATGTCTTCCCGGTCTTGAGGCTCTTGTTGTAGGCCTTGTTCTGGTCCTCGCAGTAGACGAAGCCGGCCGTCCCGTCGTCGTCGATCTGCACCTTCGCGTCGTAGAAACGCTTGGTACCGGTGATCCGGTCGCTGTAGTCCACGAACTCCTGGATGAACTTCTGGCTCGACGCGGCCGCCTCACCCTCGGAGTAGAACCGGTACGCGGCGTGCAGCGGGTCCTGTTCGGCGATCGCCATGTCCACCGCCTCGATGAACTGCCGGCTGTCGCTCAGGACGGCGTCCTTGTCCTTGTCGCCTGTCTTCGACCACTCGAAGGAGTACGTCAGATCCGAAGGCAACGAGATCTCCGGCCTCTCCGCACCCCCCGCCGAACTCCCCGTAGGCGACGCCGAAGTCTCCTCCCCGGTGGCCGCGCCCGAGATCTTGTCGTTCGCCTTGGGGGAGTCGTCCTCGCCTCCGCACGCTGTGAGGAGGAACAGGGCCACTGTTCCGGCGGCGAGCATGGGGCGGGTGCGGGGGCGGATCACAGAGGGCTCCTGGTGGGGCGGGAGGGGTTCGGGGATCAGGCGATACCGTAACGGGCTCGCCACGGACCGCACCAGGACGAACTGTGCCCAGGGCAGAGCGGAGTCGCGGCTGTGTCCGAACTCACCGTCGGCCGCGCACCGTCAGCGCCGCCGCCAGCAGCCCCAGCCCCGCCACCGAAAGCCCCGCCCGCACCGCGTTCCACGCCACCCACGCGTCCTCGAAATCCGCACGGGCCGCCGTCGCGGAGCCCGTCGCGGAGGCCAACTGGTCGTTGAGGGGGACGTTGACCACGACGGTGACGAGGAAGACGAGGGCGTAGGCCGCGCAGCCGCTCCACGTCCACCAGCGGTGGGGCTCGGCGCGGGACTGCCATGCCGCCGCGGCGGACAGCAGCAGGGCGCCCATGAAGGCGAGGAGGAACAGGGGGTTCTGGATGACGTCGTTGATGTCCCGCATGACCTGGACGAAGACCCGGTCCTCGCTCCGCGACAGGGCGGGCATCACCGCGCAGGCGAAGATGAAGAAGGTGCCGGCCATCAGGCCCACCAGGATCGTTGCCGCGAGGAGTATCGGGCCCGCGGTTCTGCTCCGTGTCGTCATGCGTCCAGTCAACGGGGCCCGGCCGTACGGCGACATCGTCCAGGCTCGCGTGGCCATACGCGCGCGTCCACCCACCGGCCTCCCCTCGCCCGGCCGCACCCAAGTCCGCCCACCGGCACCCGCGTCCACCCACCGGCATGCCCTCGCGCGGCCGCACCCAAGTCCGCCCACCGGCACCCGCGTCCACCCACCGGCATCCCCTCCCCCGGCCGCACCCGCGTCCACCCACCGGCATCCCCTCGCCCGGCCGCACCCGCGTCCGCCCCAGGCCTACCCACCGCCCCCGCGGGCAGGCACTGTGTAGGGGAGCGAACGGAACGCCTCCCCCTCCTTGTTCCAACCGCTAGGCGGTGACAGGCGCATGGCAGTGGTCCCGGGTACACCCACGGTTCCCCATGAACTCCGCTTCGACGCCGGACGGATCTGTCTCGATCTGCTGGCGACCGCCCACCCGCACGAGCGCCTCGGCTCGGTGGAGGTGCTGCGGGCCTGGATCGTGGGCAGCGGCCTGGTCCCGCGGGGGACGCGGCTCGATCACGCCGACGCCCGATGGGCCGCGCAGTTCCGTGAACTGCGGGCGGTCGTCGTGCCGTTGGTCGACGCGCAGCTGGGCGGGAGACCCGCGCACGAACCCGCCCTCGCGCGCCTCAACCTCCTCGCCCTTCCCTCGCCTCCCGCGCCGCACGCCGAACGCGCCGCCGACGGCAGCCTCGTACGGGCGCTGGACGGCAGGCCCGAATGCGCCGCTCTGGTGGGGGCCGTTGCGCGGGACGCCGTGGAACTGCTCACCGATCCGGCGGCGTTGGCCGCGCTGCGGCGGTGCGCGGGGGACAACTGCCCCCTCGTGTACGTCGACACGTCCCGGGGGCGCAGGAGGCGCTGGTGCTCCAGTGAGGTGTGCGGGAACCGGGAGCGGGTCGCCCGGCACCGCCGCCGCGCCGCCCTCGCCCGCGCATGAGACCCGACTCGCCCACCCCTGCCCCCGACTCACCAGGTGCCGCTGGTCCCGGACCGCCCGGCGAAACCCTCCGCCGGCCGAGACTCTCGTCACACTCACCGGCCCCAGCCCCTCGATCCCCGCCTCGTGGCCTCCGTCACACCCCTCGATCCCAACTCCGGGAAATGTGAAGAAAATGTGGCGGGAATGTGCCCGCATGTCCCTCTCGTCGCCTGACCTCGCGGAAAACTGCCGCCGCGCTTTGAACACACCCGCCCCCACGTCCGTACCCGGTGTCGAGCGACCGACTGGGGGAACCCCCGGACACCGGAGGTGGGCGTGCGCAAGGATGCGGCCGTGGCCAGAGAACGTGGAACGAGGGCCCGACATCGCATGTCCCAGCCCTCGGAACCTGACGAGGAGCTGATGCGCGCGCTGTATCAGGAGCACGCCGGACCGCTGCTCGCGTATGTGCTGCGCCTGGTCGCCGGCGACCGGCAGCGTGCCGAGGACGTCGTGCAGGAGACGCTCATCCGTGCCTGGAAGAACGCCGGTCAGCTCAACCGTGCGACCGGTTCGGTACGCCCCTGGCTGGTGACGGTCGCGCGCCGCATCGTCATCGACGGCCACCGCAGCCGGCAGGCCCGGCCGCAGGAGGTCGATCCGTCGCCGCTGGAGGTCATCCCCGCGGAGGACGAGATCGACAAGGCGCTGTGGTTGATGACGTTGTCCGATGCTCTCGACGACCTGACCCCGGCCCACCGGGAGGTGCTCGTCGAGACGTACTTCAAGGGGCGTACGGTCAATGAGGCGGCGGCTACGCTGGGTATACCCAGCGGCACAGTGCGCTCTCGGGTGTTCTATGCCCTGCGGTCGATGAAGCTGGCACTGGAGGAGCGGGGGGTGACGGCGTGATGAGTACTTACGGGGGATTCGGCCCGGGCGGAAGCGGACATCCTGGTCCCATGCAGGGATCACAGGGCCCGAACGAACACGAGACCGTCGGCGCCTACGCGCTGGGGCTTCTCGACGACGCCGAAGCAACCGCTTTCGAGGCCCACCTGGCAGGCTGCGAGTGGTGCGGCCAGCAGCTCGACGAGCTGGCCGGGATGGAGCCCATGCTCGCGGCGCTCGCGGATCTGCCGGGCACCGGCACACCCGCGATCGGTGAGTCGCTGTCGGCCAGGCCCAGCCCGCGGCTGGTGGAGCGGCTGGTCGACGAGGTCTCCGAGCGGCGCGCGCAGAAGCGCAGGCGCGGCTTCTACCTCGTGGCGGCCGCGGCCGCGCTGATCATCGGCGGCCCGCTGGTGGCGGTCGCGACCTCCGGCGGCGACACCGGCACCAAGGTCGAGGCGCATGCGTCCAGCCCCGCCAAGGAGGCCTTCGACGTCATGCACGACAAGCTGCGGGCCACCGACCCGACGACCCAGGTCAGCGCCACGGTCGCGCTGGAGAAGAAGGCCTGGGGCACGCACGCCGTGCTGGAGCTGAAGAACGTCAAGGGCCCCCAGAAGTGCTCCCTGATCGCGGTCGGCAAGAACGGCGAGCGTGAGACGGTGACCTCCTGGGGCGTCCCGAACTGGGGCTACGGCATCCCCGACTCGGCCGCCGAGCAGGCCCGTCAGCCGCTCTACGTCCACGGCGGAGCCGCCTTCGACCCCGACGAGATCGACCACTTCGAGGTGATGACCTTCGACGGGAAGCGTCTCGTGGAGGTGGACGCGTAGCCGACGGCGGTCCCCTTCGCGTACGGTTGACGGCTGCCCAGCACGTCAGAAGGGGGCCCGGTGGCCGCACAGGCTCAACAGGAGACCGCGCTCGACCAGGTCCCGGACTCGGTCCGGGACCGGGAGATCAGCGTCGAACAGGAACATCTGGACCGGGTATACCGGCGTCTTGAGGAGAAGATCCACGAGGCCGAGTTCCTGATGAACGACGCGGCCCAGCGCGGCCAGGTCGGCACGCCCGGCGCGCTCGCCGAGCGGGACGCACAGGTCTTCCGGGCGGGTGTCCATCTCAACCGGCTGAACAACGAGTTCGAGGACTTCCTCTTCGGCCGTATCGACCTCCTGGTCGGCAAGGACGGCAAGAAGGGGCCGGACGGTGCCTACACCGCCGTCGAGCCCGCCGAGGGCGCCGTACGGCCGGACAGCACCGCCGACATCGCCGAGACCCTGCACATCGGGCGGATCGGGGTGCTCGACGAGGACTACGCGCCGCTGGTCATCGACTGGCGGGCGCCCGCCGCCGCCCCGTTCTACCGCTCCACACCGGTCGACCCGGGCCGGGTCGTACGCCGCCGGGTCATCCGCTCCAAGGGCCGCAAGGTGCTCGGCGTGGAGGACGACCTGATGCGTCCCGAGCTGAAGGCGTTCCTCGACGGGGCCGAGCTGCCCGTCATCGGCGACGGCGCCCTGATGGCCGCCCTCGGCCAGGCCCGCAGCCACACCATGCGCGACATCGTCGCCTCCATCCAGGCCGAGCAGGACCTGGTGATCCGCGCGCCCGCGGCCTCCGTGACGTACGTCGAGGGCGGACCGGGCACCGGCAAGACCGCCGTCGCCCTGCACCGGGCCGCCTACCTGCTCTACCAGGACCGGCGGCGCTACGCGGGCGGCATCCTGATCGTCTCCCCGACCCCGCTGCTGGTGGCGTACACCGAGGGCGTGCTGCCCTCCCTCGGCGAGGAGGGCCAGGTCGCCATCCGGGCGATCGGCTCGCTCGTCGACGGCTCCGAGGCCACGCTGTACGACGCCCCGGCCACGGCCCGCGCCAAAGGGTCGTACCGGATGCTGAAGGTGCTGCGGAAGGCCGCGCGCGGCGCACTTGAGCTGAACGATTCTCCGCAGCGTCTGCGGGTCGTCGCGTTCGGCCGCCGGCTGGAGCTGGAGGCCGCCGATCTGGAGCGCGTCCGACGCACCGCGCTGAGCGGCACGGCCCCCGTCAACCTGCTGCGTCCGCGGGCCCGCAAGCTGCTGCTGGACGCCCTGTGGGAGCGGTCCGGCGCGGCGGGCCGGCACACGGACGCGGAGCTGGCCGCCGAGCTGCGCTCCTCCTTCGACGAGGACGTCACCGGGGAGGACTCCTTCGTCGCCTTCCTGGACGCCTGGTGGCCGGAACTCGACCCCAAGGGCGTGCTCGCGGCCATGGCCGACGAGCGGCGGCTGGGCCGCTGGGCCCGGCGTGTCCTCAACCCCGGCGAGGTCCGCCGGGTCGCCCGCTCCCTCCGGCGCGACGGCCTGACGGTGCACGACATCGCCATGCTGGACGAGCTCCAGGCGATCCTCGGCGCCCCGGCCCGCCCGCGCAGGAAGCGCGACCTCGACCCGCTGGACCAGCTCACCGGCCTGGAGGAGCTGATGCCGGTGCGCGAGGAGTCGCAGCGCGAGCGGGCCGAGCGGCTGGCCCAGGAACGCGTCGAGTACGCCCATGTCATCGTCGACGAGGCGCAGGACCTCACGCCGATGCAGTGGCGCATGGTCGGCCGCCGCGGCCGGCACGCCACCTGGACGGTCGTCGGGGACCCGGCCCAGTCCTCCTGGTCCGACCCGGACGAGGCGGCCGAGGCCCGTGACGAGGCCCTGGGCACCCGCCCGCGCCGCCGCTTCGAGCTGACGGTGAACTACCGCAACCCCGCGGAGATCGCCGAGCTGGCCGCGAAGGTGCTGGCCCTGGCCATGCCGGGCGCCACGTCCCCGTCCGCCGTACGGTCCACGGGCGTCGTCCCGCGCTTCGCCGTGGTCGGGGACTCCCTGGGCGAGAGCGTGCGGGCGGAGGCCGAGCGGCTGCTGGCCGCGGTCGACGGCACGGTCGGCGTGGTCGTCGCGATGAACCGGCGCGAGGAGGCGCGGCGCTGGCTGGCCGGGCTCGGCGACCGGGTCGTCGCGCTGGGCAGCCTGGAGGCCAAGGGTCTGGAGTACGACGCGACCGTGGTCGTCTCGCCGGCGGAGATCGCCGACGAGTCCCCGGCGGGCCTGCGGGTGCTGTACGTCGCCCTCACCCGGGCGACCCAGCAGCTGACGGTCGTGTCGGCGGAGCGGGACGAGCCTGACGCGGCGGGGGTGCCGGACCTGTTGCGGGACTGACCGAGGGATCTTTTCCCGCACGGGAATGGCCCCGCGGGATCCGTTTGTTAGCCTTGGCGTGACACCGGCCCGATCCAAGCCCCCGGGCCCAACCTTAGTCGCTGCGAGCGACCACTTGCCGCGAGGCGAGCATGGCGGGTCGGTGTCATGAACGTAGGAGAGGCCCACGTCCGATGTGACGTGGGCCTCTTCGTTTTGGGTGACATCGGGAGGTTGATTCTCGTATCGTGGAATAAATTTTCCGAAGTTCTCGTTACTCCATGAACAAAACGTCCGCAATCCAGGGCGGCTACCGCGTACCGGTTGGTAGGTGCGACGATCGGACGGCACAACTTCGCGACACGGTGAAAGCAGAGGAAGCGGCCATGGCAACGGCGCCCAGCGTCTCCTACTCGATGACGATCCGGCTGGAGGTGCCCGCGAGCGGAACCGCCGTCTCGCAGCTCACCACCGCCGTGGAGTCCTCCGGAGGCTCGGTGACCGGCCTCGACGTCACCGCGTCCGGCCACGAGAAGCTCCGTATCGACGTCACCATCGCGGCCTCCTCCACCGCGCACGCCGACGAGATCGTCGAGGAGCTGCGCGGCATCGAGGGCGTCACGCTGGGCAAGGTCTCCGACCGTACGTTCCTGATGCACCTCGGCGGCAAGATCGAGATGCAGTCCAAGCACCCCATCCGCAACCGTGACGATCTGTCCATGATCTACACGCCCGGGGTGGCCCGCGTCTGCATGGCGATCGCCGAGAACCCCGAGGACGCCCGCCGCCTCACCATCAAGCGCAACTCCGTTGCGGTCGTGACGGACGGCTCCGCCGTGCTGGGCCTCGGCAACATCGGCCCGAAGGCCGCGCTGCCCGTCATGGAGGGCAAGGCGGCCCTGTTCAAGCGGTTCGCCGGCATCGACGCCTGGCCGCTGTGCCTGGACACCCAGGACACCGACGCGATCGTCGAGATCGTCAAGGCGATCGCCCCCGGCTTCGCGGGCATCAACCTGGAGGACATCTCCGCGCCCCGCTGCTTCGAGATCGAGGCCCGGCTGCGCGAAGCCCTCGACATCCCGGTCTTCCACGACGACCAGCACGGCACGGCGATCGTCGTCCTGTCCGCGCTGACCAACGCCCTGCGGGTGACCGGCAAGGCCATCGAGAACATCCGGGTCGTCATGTCCGGCGCAGGCGCGGCCGGTACGGCCATCCTCAAGCTGCTGCTCGCGGCCGGTGTGAAGAACGCCGTCGTCGCCGACATCCACGGCGTCGTGCACGCGGGCCGGGCCGATCTTCTGGACGCCCCCGCGGACTCGCCGCTGCGCTGGATCGCCGACAACACCAACCACGAGGGGCTGACGGGCACCCTGAGGGAGGCCGTGCGCGGCGCCGACGTGTTCATCGGCGTCTCCGCCCCGAACGTCCTCGACGGGACCGACGTGGCCGCCATGGCGGACGACGCGATCGTGTTCGCGCTCGCGAACCCGGACCCCGAGGTGGACCCGGCGATCGCCCGCCAGACCGCCGCCGTCGTGGCCACCGGCCGCTCCGACTTCCCGAACCAGATCAACAACGTGCTGGTCTTCCCCGGTGTCTTCCGCGGCCTGCTGGACGCCCAGTCCCGCACCGTCAACACCGAGATGATGCTCGCCGCCGCGAAGGCGCTCGCCGACGTGGTGACCGAGGACGAGCTGAACCCGAACTACATCATCCCGTCCGTCTTCAACGACAAGGTCGCGGGCGCCGTCGCGGGCGCGGTGCGCGAGGCGGCGAAGGCGGCGGGCGCGGCCCAGCACGCCTGAGCCTGCGGCACGACGACACACGCGCGGAGCGAGGCTCCGGCTGCGGCCGGGCCTCCCGTCCGGCCGGACCACAGACCCTCGGTGTGACCGTGGTTCGCCCGGCCGGACCACGGGCCCGCCGAGGGTCTGGCGCGGCCGGGGCCGCGCTGGCTGCTCGGGGCCGTCCCCGACGCCGTACGGCGCAAGCCTTCCGGGGGATCTCCGGACCGTACGGCCGAAGCCGTGCGGGCCGCCTCGGGCGTCACGCGGGGGCGCCGGGCGGTCCGAAGGCCGGACGGCCGGCGTTCGGGCCCCACAGGGCCCTGTGGGGGCGGTGGCGCACGCCTTGCGGCACCGCGGACCCGCTGTGAACCTCACCACGCCCGCTCCACGGCGCGTCGTGGAACCGGGCCCGGCCGAACTCCCTCTAGGGTGTCGGCCAGGCTCGGGCCCTCTTTTCGTGTGACTCCCAAGGGTGTTCTCACGACTCCTGCGGGTGCCGGATTGGCTTTACCGCCGCAGGTAGAGGCAGGATGCGTGCCTGGGCGCGAGCGTCCGACGACGGACCCGGGTCCGGGGACTGTCCGAGGGCCCTGGCAGCATCGGCTTCGCTGTGTCGGATTGCGGCTCCGCCGCGTGGCACGCCCCAACGGCAAGAAGAACACGGGAGTAAGAACATGAACCGCAGTGAGCTGGTGGCCGCGCTGGCCGAACGCGCCGAGGTGACCCGCAAGGACGCCGACGCGGTGCTGGCCGCGTTCGCCGAGGTCGTCGGCGATGTCGTCGCCAAGGGCGACGAGAAGGTCACCATCCCTGGCTTCCTCACCTTCGAGCGCACCCACCGTGCCGCTCGCACCGCGCGCAACCCGCAGACCGGCGAGCCGATCCAGATCCCGGCCGGCTACAGCGTGAAGGTCTCCGCGGGCTCCAAGCTCAAGGAAGCGGCCAAGGGTAACTAAGCCCGTCCCAGCGCCGTTCTGGCTTGGCGCCGCGGGCGACTGCGGGCCCGCCGTGGCCGGTCACGCAGTTGCCCGCGCCCCTTTCAGGGCGCTGTACTAGACGCCGATGGGGCGGTCACCCGAGCTCGGGTGACCGCCCCATCGGCGTCTGTGGACCGTCAGCCGAGCACCTTGCCGGGCAGCTCGACCTTCGCGCCGAGCTCCATGAGCTTCTCCATGAAGTTCTCGTAGCCGCGGTTGATCAGGTCGATGCCGTGCACCCGGGACGTGCCCTGGGCCGCGAGGGCGGCGATCAGATACGAGAAACCACCGCGCAGGTCGGGGATGACCAGGTCGGCGCCCTGGAGCTTGGTCGGCCCCGACACCACCGCGGAGTGCAGGAAGTTGCGCTGGCCGAAGCGGCAGTCGGAGCCGCCGAGGCACTCGCGGTACAGCTGGATGTGGGCGCCCATCTGGTTGAGCGCGGAGGTGAAGCCGAGACGGGACTCGTAGACCGTCTCGTGGATGATGGACAGGCCCGTGGCCTGCGTCAGGGCGACCACCAGCGGCTGCTGCCAGTCGGTCTGGAAGCCGGGGTGCACGTCCGTCTCCAGCGCGATGGACTTCAGCTGCCCGCCCGGGTGCCAGAAGCGGATGCCCTCGTCGTCGATCTCGAAGGCACCGCCCACCTTCCGGTAGGTGTTCAGGAACGTCATCATCGAGCGCTGCTGGGCGCCGCGGACGTAGATGTTGCCCTCGGTCGCCAGCGCCGCGGACGCCCAGGAGGCGGCCTCCAGCCGGTCCGACAGGGCGTGGTGGGTGTAGCCGCCGAGCCTGTCCACACCGGTGACGCGGATCGTGCGGTCGGTGTCGATCGCGATGATCGCGCCCATCTTCTGCAGGACGCAGATGAGGTCCTCGATCTCCGGCTCGACCGCCGCGTTCGACAGCTCGGTGACGCCCTCCGCGAGGACGGCCGTCAGCAGCACCTGCTCGGTCGCGCCGACCGACGGGTAGGGCAGCCGGATCTTCGTGCCGCGCAGCCGCTGCGGAGCCTCCAGGTACTGGCCGTCGGCGCGCTTCTCGATCGTCGCGCCGAACTGCCGCAGCACCTCGAAGTGGAAGTCGATCGGCCGGCCGCCGATGTCGCAGCCGCCGAGGCCGGGGATGAAGGCGTGGCCGAGACGGTGCAGCAGCGGGCCGCAGAACAGGATCGGGATGCGCGACGAGCCCGCGTGGGCATCGATGTCAGCGACGTTCGCGCTCTCGACGTGCGACGGGTCGAGCACCAGCTCGCCCGGCTCGTCACCGGGGCGGACCGTCACACCGTGCAACTGCAGCAGTCCGCGTACGACACGCACGTCGCGGATGTCCGGAACATTGCGCAGCCTGCTCGGCGCACTGCCCAGCAGCGCGGCGACCATGGCCTTCGGCACGAGGTTCTTCGCACCGCGGACACGGATCTCGCCCTCGAGCGGGGTGCCGCCGTGGACAAGCAGGACATCGTCGTTGACGGTCATGAATCTCGCGTTCCATGGAGTCGGGCAGGGCCAGAGAGACAGAGTAATCGCCGTCGCCCCCGGGTCCGTAAGCCCGAGGAGGCCCCAGGAGCGTCATGGCTTTGTCACAACACGAACCGTTTCTCCGTGGGCACATGGGGTCACCGCGCGCCCGCGGCGCGCGCCTCTCCCCTGAGCTGCGCACCCTCGCGAAGCGCGATTGGCCCTCCACGCCGAGGCAAGATGCGGGATCATGTCTGGCATGACCGAGGTGTCCTCGCTCACAGGGCGGCTGCTCGTGGCCACGCCCGCCCTGGCGGACCCGAACTTCGACCGCGCGGTGGTGCTCCTTCTCGACCACGACGAGGAGGGTTCCCTCGGTGTCGTCCTCAACCGTCCTACGCCGGTGGGGGTGGCCGACATCCTGGAGGCCTGGGCGGACCTCGCCGGTGAGCCCGGGGTCGTCTTCCAGGGCGGCCCGGTCTCCCTCGACTCCGCGCTCGGGGTCGCGGTGATCCCCGGCGGCTCCGCCGTCGAGGGCGCCCCCCTCGGCTGGCGACGGGTGCACGGCGCGATCGGCCTCGTCGACCTGGAGGCCCCGCCCGAACTGCTCGCCTCGGCCCTCGGCTCACTGCGCATCTTCGCCGGTTACGCGGGCTGGGGCCCCGGCCAGCTGGAGGACGAACTGGTCGACGGCGCCTGGTACGTCGTCGAGTCCGAGCCGGGCGATGTCTCCTCCCCGGCCCCCGAGAGACTCTGGCGCGAAGTGCTCCGCCGCCAGCGCGGCGACCTGGCCATGGTGGCGACGTACCCGGACGACCCTTCGCTGAACTGATGCCTGTGAGCTTCAGTACCCTTGGCCGTATGAGCACTCTTGAGCCCGAGCGCGGGACAGGTACGGGGACCCTCGTCGAGCCCACGCCGCAGACTTCCCACGGCGACGGCGACCACGAGCGCTACGCCCACTACGTCCAGAAGGACAAGATCATGGCGAGCGCGCTCGACGGGACCCCCGTCGTGGCGCTCTGCGGCAAGGTGTGGGTGCCTGGCCGTGACCCGAAGAAGTACCCCGTGTGCCCGATGTGCAAGGAGATCTACGACTCCATGGGATCCGGCGGGGACGACAAGGGCAAGGGCGGCGACAAGAAGTAGTCCCGGCCCGCCCGGCCATACGTCCGAAGGCCCCCGGGAGCGCGATGCGACGCGCTCCCGGGGGCCTTTGTGTGCCCCGGCTTCCTGAGGCGCCCCAGGCCCGGGGCGGCACGCGCCTCAGGCCCGGGGCGGCACGCGCCTCAGGCCCGGGGCGGCTGGGTGTGCGACCGGCCAGGCGGGCACGAATTGGTTCAGACCTCTTGTGGATCTGGTCGGCCAGCACCTAGCCTCGTTGGTGTTGTGCGGAGCGAAACCGTCATTGCGTATGCCGCAACGCCGTGGAGGGCCACTCCTTGAAACCGTCCCTCCGCTCGGCCGCTCCGGCCCTCGCCGCCCTCGTTCTCGCCGCCTGCGCGGCGCTCCGCTCTTCGTCGGCGTGCGCCCGGGTCTACGGCGCTCCGCTCTTCGTCGGCGTGCGCGCCTTCTACCGCCGCACGGATGTGTTCGAGGAGCTGGTGTATCTGCGGCTGCCGCGCGGGGAGGGGGAGGAGCTGTGAGGGGCGTGTTGCCGCGCGGGCAGGGGGAAGGCGCCCTGGCGGGCGTGCTCCCGCGTCGCCGAATTCGGCCGTTGCTTCCTCAACGGCGTGCTCGTCGCGGCGAGTGCGGTGATCGCCTCGGCGGTGATCGCCTTTCTCGCCGCGGTGGCCGGGACGCGATTCCGGTTCCGCTTCCGCTTCCGGACGGCGTTGCCGGTGCTGTTCCTCGTGGCCCCGGATGGTGCCTGTGGAGGCCCTCAGGATCCCGATGTCCTTCCTCATGCGGGACTTCGGTCGGCTGACCACTCTGGGGCACCCGATCCTGCCCCACCTCGCCTTCTCCCCGCCGTTCGCGATCTGGATGCCGCGGGGGTTCGTGAAAGCCGTTGCCGAGAGGCTGGAGGAGACCGCGCACCTAAACGGGGCGGGCCGGGCGGGATTCCTCCGGCGGGCTTCCGCAGTGCCGACCATTCCGGTGCCGGTGTTCTTCGTACGCGTACAACGGCGTCTGGTTCTTCGGGCCGGGCGGGGCGGTAAAGGACTCACGTGACTTCACAGACGGATCTGATTCCCGAGCCCGGCAGGGTGACGGTCCAGGGGCCGGGCTCCTTCGAGCTGGGGCCGGCGACGAGGCTGGCCGCGGGCGAGGGCGCGGAACGGGCCGAACGCCTGCTGCGCGCCACGCTGGGCGCGGCAACCGGCCTGCCGCTGGCGCCCGGACGGGCCGACGAGGAGGACCTCGTGCGCCTGTCCGTCGATGCCGCGGTGGGCGAGGACCTCGGTGAAGAGGGATATCGCCTCACCGTCACCCCGCGGGGTGTCGACCTCGTGGGCGGCGGGCCCGCCGGTCTGTTCTGGGGCACGCAGACGCTACGTCAGCTGCTCGGCCCGGACGCCTTCCGCCGCGCGCCCCTGCCGGACCGGCGGTGGCGGCTGCCCCTGATCGAGGTCCGGGACCGTCCGCGCTTTCGCTGGCGCGGTCTCATGCTCGACGTCGCCCGGCACTTCACACCCAAGGACGGCGTCCTGCGCCACCTCGATCTGATGGCCGCGCACAAACTCAACGTGCTGCATCTGCACCTGACGGACGACCAGGGCTGGCGCGTGGAGATCAAGCGCCACCCGCGGCTCACCGAGGTGGGCTCCTGGCGCTCCCGTACGAAATTCGGCCACCGTGCCTCGCCGCTGTGGGAGGAGAAGCCGCACGGGGGTCACTACACCCAGGACGACATCCGGGAGATCGTCGCCTACGCCGCCGAGCGGCATATCCGCGTGGTCCCTGAAATCGACGTGCCGGGACACTCGCAGGCCGCCATCGCCGCGTATCCGGAACTCGGCAACACCGACGTCATCGACACCACCTCCCTGACCGTCTGGGACAACTGGGGGATCTCTTCCAACGTACTCGCCCCCACTGACAACACCCTGCGCTTCTACGAAGGGGTGTTCACGGAACTCCTGGACCTCTTCCCGGACGAGTTCGTGCACATCGGCGGCGACGAGTGCCCCAAGGACCAGTGGCGGGCCTCACCCGCGGCGCAGGCCCGTATCGAGGAACTCGGACTGGCCGGCGAGGACGCACTCCAGTCGTGGTTCATCGGACACTTCGACAAGTGGCTGTCCGCGCGCGGGCGCAGACTCATCGGCTGGGACGAGATCCTGGAGGGCGGACTGGCGCCGGGTGCGACCGTGTCGTCCTGGCGCGGCTACGCGGGCGGGATCGCCGCCGCGCGGGCCGGGCACGACGTCGTCATGTGCCCCGAGCAGCAGGTGTATCTGGACCACCGTCAGGACGGCGGCGAGGACGAGCCGGTCCCCATCGGCTACGTCCGCACCCTGGAGGACGTCTACCGCTTCGAACCCGTTCCGCCCGCGCTCACCGAGGCCGAGGCCCGGCATGTGCTGGGCACCCAGGCGAATGTCTGGACCGAGGTGATGGAGGACCAGGCGCGCGTGGACTACCAGGTCTTCCCCCGCCTCGCGGCCTTCGCCGAGGTGGCCTGGAGCGCGCTGCTCGACCCGGCGGAGCGGGACTTCGCCGGCTTCGAGGAGCGGATGGCCGCGCACTACCGGCGGCTCGACGCCCTGGGTGTCGGTTACCGGCCACCGGCCGGGCCCCTGCCGTGGCAGAGGCGGCCCGGAGTCCTCGGCCGCCCGCTGGAGGGACCGTCGCCGAACCGATAATGGTAAAAGCGGCTAAGTGTCACCGAAGAGTGCCATTTCGCGCGCACCGGCGATGCCGTGCGAAAACGGACCATCTCCTCGATGAGGTGGGCGAATGCCTCCTAGCGGACCCCCGCGTTCGCCCCCTGCGATGATGTGCCAGAGTTGCCACGTCCGCCTTGTCTGCACGTACCGTACGGCAACACAGGTGGGACCAGGTGGGGCAGCGGGAAGGGGCAGCCGGTTTGACCACGCACGCACCGCAGGCGGCGCAGGCCGTCACGCTGCCCACGACACTCGACGAGGCCGTGGCGGCGCTCACCGCCATGCCCGCCGCCGTGCCCGTCGCGGGCGGCACCGATCTGATGACCTCCGTGAACTCCGGGCAGCTCAGGCCGACCGCGCTGGTCGGCCTCGGCCGGATCAGCGAGATCCGCGGCTGGCAGTACCAGGACGGCCACGCCCTGCTCGGCGCCGGACTCACCCACGCGCGCATGGGGCGGCCCGACTTCGCCGCCCTGATCCCCGCGCTCGCCGCCGCCGCCCGCGCGGCCGGACCGCCGCACATCCGCAACGCCGGCACCCTCGGCGGCAACATCGCCACCGCCGCCCCGACCGGCGACGCCCTTCCCGTGCTCGCCGCCCTGGAGGCGACCGTCGTCGTCGCCGGGCCGGGCGGCGCCCGCCGCGAGATCCCCGTCTCGCACCTGCTGGCCGGCATGGAGATGCTGCGCGGCGGCGAACTCATCGGCTACGTGCGCGTGCCGCTGCTGCACGCCCCGCAGGTCTTCCTGAAGGCCACCGGCCGCACCGGACCCGGCCGCGCCGCCGCGTCCGTCGCGCTGGTCCTCGACCCCGCCCGCCGGGGCGTGCGCTGCGCGGTGGGCGCCATAGCGCCGATGCCGCTCAGGCCGCTGGACGCCGAGCAGTGGATCGCCCAGCTCATCGACTGGGACAACGACCGCGCGATCGTCCCCGAGGCGCTCGGTGCCTTCGGCGAGTACGTCGCCACGGCCTGCATCCCCGACCCGGTCCCGGCCGAGGACGGCTCGGTGCAGCCGCTGCCGCCCGCCGTACTGCACCTGCGGCGCACCGTCGCCGCGCTGGCCCGACGAGCACTGGGGAGGGCGCTGTCGTGACCGACGACCAGCACGGAGAGGGCGCGCCCCAGGGCCCGAGCCGCTGGGACCCGCTGCCCCAGGGCGACTACGACGACGGCGCCACCGCCTTCGTGAAGCTCCCCGAGGGCGGCATCGAGGCCCTGCTGGCCGGTGACAGCCCGCTCGCCGCGCCCGGCCACGGCTATGTGCCGCCGCAGATCGCCGTGGCCCCCGCCGCGGACGCGGCCACCGACCCCTCGGCCACCGGCACCTGGGCGACGCAGCCCGGGGCCGCCGACGGCACGCACTGGCCCGCGCCCGAGCAGGGCACCGCAGGCGACGACCGGTTCACGTACAACCCCGGCGCGACCGGGCAGTGGACCTTCGAGGACACCACCGTCCAGGAGCCCGCGCCCGGACACGAGGTGACCGGGCAGTGGTCCATCCCGGTGGCGAACGGCGACCTGCCCGACGAGTCGGGTGAGTACACCACCTCCACGCTCGTCGAGCAGTGGAGCGGCACGGCCCCGGCCACGCTCCCCGGCGGCGCGCCCGCGCCCTGGGCCACGCCGCAGGACGAGGACCGGACCTGGGGCGGACAGCACGCCCCGGCCGCCGAACCCTTCCCCGGCGAGGCGCCCGCCGGACCGGACGCCGAAGCCCCGCACGACGGTTACGCCCCGGAACACCCGCACCCGCACGCCGACTCGGCCGCCCCGGCCGCCGTGGCGGCCCACGAGACGGCCACGGAGGCCCCGCGGGCCACGGAGGCCGCAGGAGCCGCTCCCGAGGGCTCCGAGGCACTCCCGGGCGCCCACACGGCCGCGGAGACCGTGGAGGCACCCGAGGAGCCGGGCGCGGACGCCGAGGCCCCCGCCGAGGCTCCCGCCGAGGACGGTCACCCGCGCGCGGACGACACCGAGGACCCGGCCGAAGGCGCGTCCCCGGCCGACGCCGAGGACCCCGCTGCCGAGGAACTGCCCCCGCCCCCCGGCGAGGAGCACCCCCTCGCCTCGTACGTGCTTCGGGTCAACGGCGCCGACCGGCCCGTCACGGACGCCTGGATCGGCGAGTCGCTGCTGTACGTGCTGCGCGAGCGGCTCGGACTCGCGGGCGCCAAGGACGGCTGCTCGCAGGGCGAGTGCGGGGCGTGCAACGTGCAGGTCGACGGGCGGCTCGTGGCCTCCTGCCTGGTGCCCGCGGCCACCGCGGCCGGCAGCGAGGTGCGCACCGTCGAGGGCCTGGCCGCCGACGGGCAGCCCTCCGACGTGCAGCGAGCCCTCGCCCGGTGCGGGGCCGTGCAGTGCGGCTTCTGCGTGCCGGGCATGGCGATGACCGTGCACGACCTGCTGGAGGGCAACCCGGCGCCGACCGAGCTGGAGACCCGCCAGGCACTGTGCGGCAACCTGTGCCGCTGCTCGGGCTACCGGGGTGTCCTGGACGCCGTCAAGGAGGTCGTCGCCGAGCGTGAGGCGCTCGACGGGGCCGACGGCGAACACGACGGCGACACGGCACGTATTCCCCACCAGGCCGGACCGGGCGCGGGCGGCGTCAACCCGTCGGCGTTCGAGGGCGGCCTCGGCGCACCCGGCCCGCACGAGCAGCCGTACGGACATGGACAGGACGGAGGCCAGGCGTGAGCAACGAAGCCGCCACCGCGACCACCGCCGCGGAGGCCCCCGCCCCGGATCCGATCCCGCACGGCCTCGGCTCCTCCCTGCCTCCGGCGGACGCGCGCGCCAAGACCGAGGGCACCTTCCCGTACGCGGCCGACCTGTGGGCCGAGGGCCTGCTGTGGGCGGCCGTGGTGCGCTCCCCGCACCCGTACGCGCGCATCAAGTCCATCGACACCGCCCACGCGCGCGAGATGCCCGGCGTGCGCGCGGTCATCACCCACGAGGACGTGCCCGGCAGCCCGGTGCACGGCCGTGGCACGGCCGACCGCCCGGTCTTCGCCTCCGAGGTCGTACGGCACCACGGCGAGCCCATCGCGGCCGTCGCCGCCGACCACCCGGACACCGCGCGGATGGCCGCCGCGGCCGTCATCGTCGAGTACGAGGTGCTCGACCCGGTGACCGACCCCGAGCAGGCCTTCGAGGCCGAGGCGCTGCACCCCGACGGCAACCTGATCCGGCACATCCCGCTGCGTCACGGCGACCCGGAGGCCGACGGCGAGATCGTCGTCGAGGGCCTGTACCGCATCGGCCGTCAGGACCCCGCCCCGATCGGCGCCGAGGCCGGCCTCGCCGTGCCGCGCCCGGACGGCGGCGTCGAGCTCTACATCGCCTCCACCGACCCGCACGCCGACCGCGACACCCTCGCCGCCTGCTACGGCCTGACACCCGAGCGCGTGAAGATCGTCGTCACCGGTGTGCCCGGCGCCACCGCCGACCGCGAGGACCAGGGCTTCCAGCTGCCGCTCGGCCTGCTCGCGCTGAAGACCGGCTGCCCGGTGAAGCTGACGGCGACCCGCGAGGAGTCCTTCCTCGGCCACGCCCACCGGCACCCCACGCTGCTGCGCTATCGCCACCACGCCGACGCCGAGGGCAAGCTGGTCAAGGTCGAGGCGCAGATCCTGCTCGACGCGGGCGCGTACGCCGACACCTCCTCCGAGGCGCTCGCCGCGGCCGTCTCCTTCGCCTGCGGGCCGTACGTCGTCCCGAACGCGTTCATCGAGGGCTGGGCCGTACGCACCAACAACCCCCCGTCGGGCCATGTGCGCGGCGAGGGCGCCATGCAGGTGTGCGCCGCCTACGAGGCGCAGATGGACAAGCTCGCCAAGAAGCTCGGCGTCGACCCGGCCGAGCTGCGCCTGCGCAACGTGCTGGCCACCGGCGACGTGCTGCCCATCGGCCAGACGGTGACCTGCCCGGCCCCGGTCGCCGAACTCCTCCAGGCCGTACGGGACTTCCCGCTGCCCCCGCTGCCCAAGGACACCCCCGAGGACGAGTGGCTGCTGCCCGGCGGCCCCGAGGGCGCGGGTGAGCCGGGCGCTGTGCGCCGGGGCGTGGGCTACGGCCTGGGCATGGTGCACATGCTCGGCGCGGAGGGCGCGGACGAGGTCTCCACGGCGACCGTGAAGGTCCACGACGGCGTCGCGACGGTGCTGTGCGCGGCCGTCGAGACCGGCCAGGGCTTCAGCACGCTGGCCCGGCAGATCGTGCAGGAGACGCTCGGCGTCGACGAGGTGCACGTCGCGCCCGTGGACACCGACCAGCCGCCGGCCGGTCCGGGCTGCCGCGGACGGCACACCTGGGTGTCCGGCGGCGCGGTGGAGCGCGCGGCCAAGATGGTCCGCACCCAGCTCCTGCAGCCGCTGGCGCACAAGTTCGGCATGTCCACCGAGTTGCTCCAGATCGCCGACGGCAAGATCACCTCCTACGACGGTGTCCTGTCGACCACCGTGACGGAGGCGATGGAGGGCAAGGAACTGTGGGCCACGGCCCAGTGCCGCCCGCATCCCACCGAACCGCTGGACGAGGCGGGACAGGGCGACGCGTTCGTCGGGCTCGCCTTCTGCGCGATCCGGGCCGTGGTGGACGTCGACGTCGAACTGGGCTCGGTGCGGGTGGTGGAGCTGGCCGTCGCGCAGGACGTGGGGCGGGTGCTCAACCCGGCCCAGCTGGCGGCGCGCATCGAGGCCGGTGTCACCCAGGGCGTGGGCATCGCGCTCACCGAGAACCTGCGCACACCCCGCGGCACGATCCGGCATCCGGACCTCACCGGCTACGCGCTGCCGACGGCCCTGGACGCGCCGGACATCAAGGTCGTCAAGCTGGTCGAGGAGCGGGACGTGGTGGCCCCGTTCGGCGCGAAGGCGGTCAGCGCGGTGCCGGTGGTCGCCTCCCCGGCCGCCGTCGCCTCCGCGGTGCGCGCGGCCACGGGCCGGCCCGTGAACCGGCTGCCGATCCGGCCGCAGGCGGCCGTGGTGGTCGCCGGGCAGTGAGGCGGGGGCCCGGGTTTTCCATCGGGCGGGGCGTTGTCAGTGGGGGCGCGTAGTCTTCTGGCAGTGGGCGAGGCGGCCCCTGGGGGTGGCTGCCGTGCCCGGGTACGACCACGCACGGGGGAATCATGAGTCTGCTGAGCTGCGAGCCGTCACTGCGGCTGCCGCCGAAGTTCGCACAGGGCCGGTCCGGGCTGGCCCTCGATCTGCCCTACCGCCTGCTGGACCGGGAGTTCGGCCGCGGCCGGGTGGTGCGTTTCGAGGACGTCGACTTCCCGGCGGCCCTCACACACGAGGCGACGCGCCGTTTCCTGCGCGAGACCGGACTGCCGGAGGAGGGCTTCCTCTTCCGCCTGGACACGGACATACCGCTCGCCCCGGTCCTGGAGTACTGCGCGGAGGAGCGCCCGGACCTGACCCCGCCGACCGGAGCGGCCTGTGACGTCGCCCACCTGATCCGCCTCGGCCGGCTCACGGCGGACAGCGCAGTCGTCCTGGACGGCCGCACGGGCACCGTCCTCGACTGGAGTGAGCCGGAGGGCACCCTGCACCCCCTGTCCACCGACGTCTCCACGCTCGCCTTCTACCTGTGGCAAGTGCGCCGGGAGAGCGCGCTGTTGGAGGCTTCGACGGGAATCGGTCCGGCGTAGGGCCTGACTGACGGCCTGCAGGGCCTGTTGTCCGGCGCCGGGCGGGGCCCGGCATGTGCGGCGGGCCCCGCTTCGGCCGGCGCGTGGAGAAGTCACCACGTGCGGCCGGGACTTGGAGACCGTGGCGGGAATCGAACCCGCGTAAGCCGCTTTGCAGGCGACTCCCTGAGCCATTCGGGCACACGGTCGGCGGCGAATCCGTTCGGGGTGTCGGCCCCTGCCGGACTCGGTGAAACGACCGTACGGCGAGGTGAATCGGGGACTCAAGTAAACGGGCGGGGCTGCAACAGCACTGCCATACGCCGTTCATAAAAGGCGTCCGGGCGGGGTGCGGCGGCCATGGCGGTCGTACGACCAAGGATCTGACCAGCAAGCTGATACTCGACCTCGCCGAGCGCGCGGGATGGACCGGCGCGGAGGCCGCGCTCGGCCTGGTCGCCGTCGAGGCCGCTGACCTCACGGTGTGGTGGGCCGCTCCGCTGGCGCGGACCCGGCGAGCCTCACCTGGGCGTCTCGATGACCACGCCAGACCCGGGCGTGTACATCAGCCCGGCACAGATGTACCAGGAGGTGAGGGGGCTGGCGGCTGCGGTCGGCCGGATCGAGACGAAGATCGACGGCATCCTCAACGAGACCAAGGACATCCGGACGGATCTTGCCGACCACGAGACCCGCCTCCGGGCTCTGGAGAACATGCCGAAGAGCACCGACATCGAGCCGCGCGTCACCACGCCGGAGGAAGGGCCGGTGGCCGCTGCCGGTCTCTCGCTGCGCTCACCGCGCTCGCTGCGCTTGCTGTGGCGCTCTACCAGGCGCTCGCCCGATGAACCACGACGCCCCCTCTCGCGCTGCGGCGCGGGAGGGGGCGTTTCGTCATCTCTGTGACTGGATGCCCGCAGCCCGGGTGATCTGCCGGACGCGTTCGCGGGTGAGGCCGGTGATCTTCACGATGTCCTGCTGCTTGGCTCCCTGTCGCGCCGCTTCGGCGATGGCGGCGTGCTGGGCGGTGCGGGCGGCTTCGGCGGCCTGGAGTGCGCGGTCGCGTGCGGCGGTGGTGTCGCGGACGGTGTCGAGCGGGTCGGTCGTCATGCTCCCGATGATGCCACCCAAACTAGGCACAGTCAACTTGGCCAGTTTCGCTTGGCGTGAAGCATAGTTGCAAGCCAAGGGGAGACCCCAAGGCGCAACTCAACAGAGGAGATCGGCTGCGGCACGGGCCGCGCCCTCGCCCACCTCACCCAGCAGGGCGTGAAGGCAACCGGCGTCGACCTGTCGCCCCGCATGGTGCAGCTGGCCAGCGAGCGCTGGGCGCCGCTCGGCGTCCGGTTCGCACAGGCGGAAGTCCTCGACTGGCTCGCCGCCGACCAGGACCGGTACGACGCCGTGTACTCCATCTTCGGTGCGGCCTGGTTCACCGATCCGTCGCGCCTCTTCCCCCTCGTGCGCCAGCGACTGGCCCGGGCGGGGTGTTCGTGTTCTCCCAGCCCCCGGCGATCCCTGGCGCCTACGGGCCGCAGGGCATGTACAAGGGCGGCTTCGCCGGCAAGGCGATGTTCACCTACCGGTACAGCTACAAGCCTGCGGTGTGGGAGCGGCATCTGCTCCGGGCCGGCTTCTCCACCGCGAAGGCCTGGGTCGTGGCGGCCCCGAAGGAGGGCCACATCGGCACCCTCATCGTCTCCGCCCGCGCCTGAGGCCGAGCGGCCCCGGCCGGCGCCCCGTCGCCGACCGGGGCCGCTCGCCGTCCCAGCGCCCGGTCGCCCCGTGGGGCGGGCTGCCCGCACCGCGAGGACGAGATCGCTGGGCTGCCGCAGGCGTTGTGACGTCAGTCCCACCCGGTGGTGACCCGGCGGTGTTCGCGCGTTGACGCGGCCGGGGCGCCGGTAGGGTGGCCCGGTTGTCATACGTAGCCGAGCTCGACCCCCGTACGGAGACCGTGACTACCACCGCCGCTTCTGCCTCCCACTCCCACCACCTGTCACCCGCCTTCCCCGGCCGTGCCCCCTGGGGCACCGCGAGCAAGCTGCGGGCCTGGCAGCAGGGTGCGATGGAGAAGTACATCCAGGAGCAGCCGCGCGACTTCCTCGCGGTCGCCACACCAGGCGCCGGGAAGACGACCTTCGCGCTGACGCTGGCGTCCTGGCTGCTGCACCACCACGTCGTGCAGCAGGTGACCGTGGTCGCGCCGACCGAGCATCTGAAGAAGCAGTGGGCGGAGGCGGCCGGCCGGATAGGGATCAAGCTGGACCCGGAGTACAGCGCGGGCCCGCTCGGCAAGGACTACCACGGCGTGGCCGTGACCTACGCCGGTGTCGGCGTACGGCCCATGCTGCACCGCAACCGGGTCGAGCAGCGCAAGACGCTCGTCATCCTCGACGAGATCCACCACGCCGGTGACTCCAAGTCCTGGGGCGAGGCCTGCCTGGAGGCGTTCGAACCGGCGACACGGCGGCTCGCGCTCACCGGTACGCCCTTCCGGTCGGACACCAACCCGATCCCCTTCGTGGCGTACGAGGAGGGCCAGGACGGCATCCGCCGGTCCTCGGCCGACTACACCTACGGCTACGGCTCGGCGCTGGCCGACCACGTCGTGCGCCCGGTGATATTCCTCTCCTACAGCGGCAACATGCGCTGGCGCACCAAGGCCGGCGACGAGATCGAGGCCCGGCTCGGCGAGCCGATGACCAAGGACGCGATCAGCCAGGCCTGGCGCACCGCGCTCGACCCGCGCGGCGAGTGGATGCCGAGCGTGCTGCGCGCCGCCGACCAGCGGCTGACCGAGGTCCGCAAGGCCATCCCGGACGCGGGCGCCCTGGTCATCGCCTCCGACCAGGACTCGGCGCGCGCCTACGCCAAGTTGATCCGTGAGATCACCGGCTCCAAAGCGACACTCGTGCTCTCGGACGACGCGGGCGCATCGGACCGGATCGACCAGTTCAGCGGCAGCAACGACCGCTGGATGGTCGCCGTCCGCATGGTGTCCGAGGGCGTCGACGTGCCCCGGCTCGCGGTCGGGGTGTACGCGACGACGATCTCGACGCCGCTGTTCTTCGCGCAGGCGGTCGGGCGTTTCGTGCGCTCGCGCAGGCGCGGCGAGACGGCGTCCGTGTTCCTGCCGACCGTGCCCGACCTGCTCACCTTCGCCCACGAGATGGAGGTCGAGCGGGACCACGTCCTGGACCGGCCGAAGAAGGACGGCGAGGAGGACCCCTACGCCGAGGAGGACAAGCTCCTCCAGGAGGCCGAGCAGCAGCAGGACGAGGACACCGGCGAGCAGGACATGCTGCCGTTCGAGGCGCTGGAGTCGGACGCGGTGTTCGACCGAGTCATGTACAACGGCGCCGAGTTCGGCATGCAGGCCCACCCCGGCAGCGAGGAGGAGCAGGACTACCTCGGCATCCCGGGGCTCCTCGAACCCGAACAGGTCCAACTGCTGCTGCAGAAGCGGCAGGCACGGCAGATCGCGCACAGCCGCAAGAAGCCGGACGCCGAGGCCGACCTGCTGGAACTGCCCGCCGAGCGGCGCCCGGTGGTCACGCACAAGGAGATGATGGAGCTGCGCAAGCAGCTCAACACGATGGTCGGGGCCTACGTCCACCAGAGCGGCAAGCCGCACGGAGTGATCCACACCGAGCTGCGCCGGGTGTGCGGTGGACCGCCCAGCGCGGAGGCGACGGCGGGGCAACTGCGGCAGCGGATCGCCAAGGTGCAGGAGTGGGCCACGCGTATGCGGTGACGCTGGGCGCTGTGCCTGGGGGCTGTGCCTGGGCGGGTCCTTCGGTTGTGTTTCGGGTGCGGGTGTTGTGTGGCCGGTCGCGCTGTTCCCCGCGCCCCGTTTCGGGACCGGTCGCGCTGTTCCCCGCGCCCCGTTTCGGGACCGGTCGGCCTGTTCCGTGTGCCTCTTTTCGGGGTTGGTCGCGTGGTTCCTCGGGGGCTTTTTCGGGGTGCTCGGTGCGTCACGGTGCGTTGAACTTTCAGGACAAAGGCAAGCAGTCCTCCCCGGCCATTGACCGGATTCTGGACGGAGCCTTCCGCTCAGCGAACCCGCTTCGCTAATGTCCCGCTACGCATACGCCCCGTGGCAGCGCCGCCGCGGAGCGCAGCCGTGAAGCGACTGGGCCCGGACAAGCCGGGCCGTCCGCCGATCGGCGGCCTCTGACGCGCGTCGCTGACGGGACTCCGCGACGCATTCGCCGCGAGGGGCTGCCGACCTCACCATTAAGGAGTGGGCGTCGTGACCGCGGAGACCTCTCAGACGCTCGACCGGGGACTCAGGGTCCTCAAGCTGCTGGCCGACACCGACCATGGCCTGACGGTGACCGAGCTCTCTCACAAACTCGGCGTCAACCGGACCGTCGTGTACCGCTTGCTGGCCACCCTGGAGCAGCACGCGCTCGTACGGCGTGATCTCGGCGGGCGTGCCCGTGTCGGACTCGGTGTGCTGGGACTGGGCCGCCAGGTGCACCCGCTGGTGCGGGAGGCCGCGTTGCCCTCGCTGCGGTCGCTCGCCGAGGACATAGGCGCGACCGCGCATCTGACCCTGGTCGACGGGGCGGAGGCGCTCGCCGTCGCCGTGGTGGAGCCGACCTGGACTGACTACCACGTGGCCTACCGGGCAGGGTTCCGCCACCCCCTGGACCGGGGAGCCGCGGGTAAGGCGATCCTCTCCGCGCGGCTGAGCCCGTACGAGGATCCCGGATGCACGCTGACCCACGGGGAGCTGGAAGCCGGTGCCAGCGGCGCGGCCGCGCCCCTGCTCGGGGTCATCGGTGTCGAGGGCAGCGTCGGTGTCGTCATGCTGGCCGACGCCGTACCGGAGCGGGTCGGGCCCCGCGTCGTCGAGGCGGCCCGGGAGGTCGCGGAAGCGCTGCGCTGAGACACGGCCTCGGTGTCAGAGGCGTGCGTACGTCCTCTCAGAGGCCGGGAACCAGCGCCAGCGGCCGGGAGACCCGTGACCCTGTTGGTGCCGGACGGGCCGGGGATCGCGATCGAGCCCCTGCCCGGGGCGCTGCGCCGGCTTCACACGAGTGGCGGTTACGCACGGGGGCTGACCGGCGCCCGGCCCGCCCCGGCGGCCACGTTAGATTGACCCCGTGCTCTCTCGTCTCACGCGCCCCTGGGCCGTCGCCGTCTGTGCCGTGCCCGTCGTGGCCCTCGTCGCCACGGCGCTGTTCGCGCCGCTGCCGTTCGCGCTGGCGCAGCCGGGCTTGACGGCGAACGTGCTCGGCGAGAACAGGGGGACCCCGGTGATCACGATCTCGGGGGCCCCGACCCGGGACACCAGTGGGCAGCTGCGGATGACCACCATCGAGGCGACCAGCCCGGACGCGAGGGTCTCGCTCCCGGACGTGGTCGACAGCTGGTTCCGCACCGACCGGGCGGTCATGCCGCTCGACTCGGTGTATCCGACCGGGGACTCGGTCGAGGAGATCGAGCGGCACAACACCCGGCAGATGAAGGAGTCCCAGGACGACGCCGCCGAGGCCGCCCTGAACTACCTCAAGCTCGACTCGGACGACGTCAAGGTCAGCCTGAAGCTCGCCGACGTCGGCGGCCCCAGCGCGGGCCTGCTGTTCTCGCTGGGTGTCGTCGACAAGCTGAACGGCGACGGCCGCGGCGGCGATCTCACCGGCGGCCGCACCATCGCCGGTACGGGGACCATCGACCCGGACGGAAAGGTCGGCGCCGTCGGCGGCGTGGCCCTGAAGACGCAGGCGGCGAGGCGCGACGGAGCGACGGTGTTCCTGGTGCCGAAGGCGGAGTGCTCGGACGCGGAGTCGGAACTGCCGAAGGGGCTCCGGCTGATCCCCGTGACGTCCCTGAAGGGCGCGGTGGACGCGCTGGTGGCCCTGGAGTCGGGCAAGGGGACCGTGCCGAGCTGCTGAGCCGGCTCGCGGGGCCCGTGCGCGGTTGCCGAGCTAGCTCCGAGCTAGCTCGCGAGGGCGGGCCTGCGTTGCGGAACGGCCATCCGCAGGCCCACTTCCACGAGGGCCCAGCCGAGGCGCTCGCGCAGTTCGGCGGGGCGGTGGCCGTCCTGGGCGAGTCGGTGGGTGTCGGCCTCGTCGCGCAGGCCGGTGTAGCGGGTGAGGTCGAGGTTCCGCATCTCAGGTGCCCTTCTCGGTCGGTGGCTCAGTCGCTGATCGGTCGGTGGCTCACTCGCTGATGAGCGGGAAGGTGTGCGTGTGGACGCGGACGGTCTGCGCGTCCGGATCGTCCTTGCCGCGGAACCGGTCGACCAGGGCGTGCATCTGCTCGATCAGCTCGCGGGTCTGCTCGGCGGTCAGCCGGAGCGTCATGCTGCTCATGTCGGTGGCGCGGTTCCACTCCTCGGCGTACCGCTCACGGTTGCCGAGCCAGGTCGACAGCTCCCGCGCGTGCGTGGTCGCCACCTCGTGCAGATAGAGGTCCGCGGCGCCGCGCACGGCCGGGTTCGGGTCGTCCAGCAGAGTGTCGTCGAACTCAAGCCCCCGGATGGCCGCCTGCCACCACCGCTCCCGGCCCTTGCCGTGCTCCGGGGCGTCCTCGACGAATCCGTACGCCGCGAGCTGACGCAGGTGGTAGCTGGTCGAGCCGCTGGACTCGCCCAGTTTTCCGGCGAGCTGGGAGGCGGTGGCGGGTCCGCCGAAGCGCAGCGCGTCGAGCAGCTGCATCCGCAGCGGATGCGCCAGCCCGCGCAGGGAGCGGGCGTCGAGGGTGCGCACCTGGGGTTCGCGGGGCTCGTCGGCGGGTGCCGCTTCCTTGGGCTCGTCCATGCATGCAAAGGTAGCGTTGCAAAGAAGTCTCTGCAATGGTTTCTCTGCAAGGAATCCTTTGCAAAGAACCCTTTGTAAGAAAACTCCTTGTGAGCCTCGCGCCGTGCAGCCTCGCCCTCACCCCTCCGTCACGAACCCCTCCTCCTTCATCCAGTCCAGCGCCACCGCGTGCGGATCCTCCCCGTCCACGTCCACCCGCGCGTTCAGCTTCCGCGCCACCGTGTTGTCGAGCTTCGCGGTCACCGGGTTCAGGACCTCCGCGATGGCCGGCCATTTCTCCACGGCCTTGGAGTTGATCTCGGGCGCGGCGTTGTAGTCGGGGAAGAAGTGCTTGTCGTCGTCCATGACCACCAGGCGCATCGACCTGATGCGCCCGTCGGTGGTGTACACCTCGCCGTACGCGCAACTGCCCTTCGCCGCCTGGGTGTAGATGATCCCGCTGTCCATCTGCGTGATCCGGGACGCCGGTACGTCCATCCCGTACGACTGCTGCATGCCGCGCAGCCCGTCCACCCGGTTGGCGAACTCGCTCTCCACGCACAGCGTGAGCGCGCCCGGGTCGGAGCGGGACAGCGCGGCCACGTCCGACAGGGTCCTGGTGCGGTACTTCTCGAAGCTGCCCCGGTTCATCGCGAGGGCGTAGGTGTTGTCCAGCCGGGACTGCGGCAGCCAGGTGATCCCGTTCTTCCGGTCTGCGTCGCGCACGGCCTCCCACTGCTTCTGCGCGTTGTCGATGGGCTCGCTGTTGCCGAGATACGTGATCCAGGCCGTGCCCGTGTACTCGTACATGCCGTCCGCGTCGCCGTTGCGGACCGCCTCGCGCGCGCCGATCGAGCCCTGGATGCCGGTGCGGTCCAGGACGTCCGCGCCGGCCGCCTGGAAGGCGATGCCCATGATCGCGCCGAGGATCAGGTTCTCGGTGAACGACTTGGACGTCACGGTGAGCTCGGCGCCCTCCAGCGGACGGCCCCGGCCGATCGAACCGGGCTCCACGTCGTCCACCATGGGGGAGCCGCTGGTCAGGCCGCAGCCCGGCAGCAGCGCCGCGAGCAGCAGCAGCACCGCCGGGGCGAGGAACGCGGCCCGGCGCCCCCTCCGGCCGCCCGGCCCCCTCATCGCACGGCCTCCAGCCCGCGGGGCCGCAGCAGCAGTTCGGCCAGCGAGGCGAGCCAGTCGACCAGCAGGGCGAGCGAGACGGTGAGGACCGAGCCGAGCACCAGCACCGGCGTCCGCTGGGTGGTGATCCCCGCGGTGATCAGCACACCCAGGCCGCCGCCCCCGCCGAAGGTGGCCAGTGTCGCCGTGCCGACGTTGAGGACCAGCGCCGTGCGGACACCCGCCAGGATCAGCGGCACCGCCAGCGGCAGCTCCACCTGGGTCAGCACCCCCAGCGAGGACATGCCGATGCCGCGCCCGGCCTCCAGCAGGGTCGGGTCGTTGGCCCGCAGGCCCGCGACGGTGTTCGACAGCACCGGCAGCACGGCGTAGGCGATCATGCCGATCAGCGCGGCCCGGCGCCCGATGCCGAGCCAGATCACCAGCAGGGCCAGAAGACCGATCGCGGGGGTGGCCTGGCCGACGTTGGCCAGGGTCATCACCACCGGAGTGGCCCGGCGGAACCTCCTGCGGGTCAGCACGACACCCAGCGGGATCGCGATGATCAGCACGAAGAACGTGGAGATCGCGGTGAGCTGGATGTGCTGCCACAGCGCCTTGGACACCTCGTCCTCGGCGATCGCGTTCTCCGAGATCGTGTCCAGCTCGGCCTGCTCGAACCACAGCCAGGTCGTGAGCAGCACCACGATCAGGAAGGCCGGCAGGAGGGTCAGCTTCCGCCAGGTGACCCGCGGCGCCGGCCGTGCCGGCGGGGGAGCGGCCGCCTGCTCCTGCGCGGTGACCTGCTCCGGTTCCCGCTCCTCCAGCTCGGGCGTGCTCACGCCTTCTTCTCCCCTCCGTCGCCCTCCCGCTCGGCGGGGGTGCGCCCGGACCGGAACTCCTCCAGTTCGTGCCGGTGCTCCAGGGCGTCCAGCCGGTCCGCCTTCAGCAGTTCGCGCACGGAGTTCATCAGCGTCTCCATGTCGACCACGCCGGTGTACTCCCCGCACCGCCCGGTCACCGCCACCCGCCCGGTGCCGGCGGTGAGCACCGCCTCCAGGGCGTCGCGCAGCGTCGCGTCCTGGGACACCGTGTCGCGCACGAGCGTGCCCGCGCGGGCCGGCGAGCCCCCGGCCCGCATCAGGTCGCCGCGCCGCAGCCATCTGTAGGGGCGGCCGCTCTTGTCGAGCAGCAGGATCTCGTCGGCGCCTCCCCCATTGCCGGATGGGCCTGGGAGGGACTCCCGGGAACGCGGCCGGTCGAAGATGTCCTGGAGCGGGCCGTCGACCGTCACCGTCGGGTAGTCCGTGATCTCCACGTCCCGTACGCGGGTGAGGTTGAGCCGCTTCAAGGCCGCGCCCGCGCCGACGAAGCCGGAGACGAAGTCGTCCGCCGGGTTGGTGAGGATCGCCTCCGGGGTGTCGAACTGGGCGATGTGCGAGCGCTCGCGCAGCACCGCGATCCGGTCGCCCAGCTTGATCGCCTCGTCGAAGTCGTGGGTGACGAACACGATCGTCTTGTGCAGTTCGCGCTGAAGGCGGATCAACTCGTCCTGAAGGTGGTCGCGGGTGATCGGGTCCACCGCGCCGAACGGCTCGTCCATCAGCAGCACGGGCGGGTCGGCGGCCAGCGCGCGGGCCACGCCGACACGCTGCTGCTGGCCGCCGGAGAGCCGGCGCGGATAGCGGCCGTGGAACTCGGCGGGGTCCAGACCCACCAGGTCCAGCAGCTCCTCCACGCGCTCGTTGACGCGGGCCTTGGGCCAGCCGATCATCTTCGGCACCAGGCCGATGTTCTGGGCGACCGTCATGTGCGGGAAGAGACCGGCCGACTGGATGGCGTAGCCGACCTTGCGGCGCAGCTTGACCGGATCAATGTCGGTCACGTCCTCGTCATTGATCCGGATGCGACCACTGGACGGCTCGATCAACCTGTTGATCATCTTGAGCGTTGTTGACTTACCGCACCCGGACGGACCGACGAAGATGACGGTCTCGCCCGCCTCGATCTCCATGTCGACGTTGTCGACGGACGGCTGCGGATTGCCCGGATAGCGCTTGGTGAGGCTCTCCAGCTCGATCGTGGCTCCGGTGGCCGATGCGTCAGACACGAGTCCCCCCGGGAATCGTCAGCCGCCCGAGCAGCACGTACGCCGCGTCGAACAGCAGAGCCAGCACGATGATCCCGAGCGTCCCCGCGAGCACCTGGTTGAGCGCGTTCTTGCTGCCCAGGGAGGCCAGCCCGCGGAAGATCTCGTTGCCCAGGCCCGGACCGGAGGCGTAGGCGGCGATGGCCGCGATGCCCATCAGCATCTGCGTCGAGACCCGGATGCCGGTCAGGATCGGCGGCCACGCCAGCGGCAGCTCCACCCGGGCCAGCCGCATCTTCCGGGACATCCCGATGCCGTTGGCGGCGTCCACCAGCGCCGGGTCCACCCCGCGCAGGCCGACGATGGAGTTGCGCACGATCGGCAGCAGCCCGTACAGCGTCAGAGCGATCACGGTCGGCGGCACGCCCAGGCCCACGATCGGGATGAGCAGACCGATCATGGCCAGCGACGGGACGGTCAGAATGGTCGAGGTGGTCGTCGTGGCCAGGTTCCCGGTCCAGTCGCCGGCATAGGTGAGCACGCCGATCAGCACGCCGATCGCGGTCGCCGCCACCATGCACTGGAAGACGACGCTGGCCTGCTGAAAGGCGTCGAAGAGCAGTTGCCGGCGGTGGTCGCCGAGGTACTCCCAGAAGTTCAAGCGCGCTCACCTCAAGGTCGCGTCGGTCCCTCCCGGTCCTCCGCCGCCTGCGCGGCCTGTGCGGCGTGCTCGACGAGTGGGATCACCCGCAGCGGCACAGGGTTCTCCATCACGATCGCGGTGGAGGCCCGGACGATCCCATCGAAACCGACGACCCGGTCGATCACACGCTGGAGATCGGCGTTGGAGCGCGCCACGAGCCGGCACAGCATGTCCCCGCCGCCCGTGGTGGTGTGCAGCTCCAGCACCTCCGGAACCGTCGCCAAGTGCGCCCGGACATCGGCTCCTTGGCCCTGCCGGATCTGCAGCGTGGCGAACGCGGTGACCGGGTATCCGAGCGCCGCCGGATCGACGTCGGGGCCGAACCCCCGGATGACTCCGTTCGACGTAAGCCGGTCCAGCCGCGCCTGTGCCGTGCCGCGCGCCACGCCCAGCCGCCGCGACATCTCCAGCACGCCTATGCGCGGCTCGCGCGCCAGCAGCACGATGATGCGCCCGTCCAGATGATCGATCGCCATGTCTGTCTCCCGGATGGTCATCCTGTACAGAAAGCCTGCCAGTTCCCTGGTGTCACTGCACAGATTGTGCAGTGAAAAAGCAAACTATTGCGCACCTTGCAGAGCGGCGCGAGGCTTCGGCTATGACGCAGACCACTCACCACACTCCCGACACCGCCCGGCAGGCCGACCCCTTCCCGGTCAAGGGAATGGACGCGGTCGTCTTCGCCGTGGGCAACGCCAAGCAGGCGGCGCACTACTACTCCACCGCCTTCGGCATGAAGCTGGTCGCGTACTCCGGACCGGAGAACGGCAACCGGGAGACGGCCGCCTACGTCCTGGAGAACGGCTCCGCCCGTTTCGTGTTCACCTCGGTCATCAGGGCGAGCACCGACTGGGGCCGCTTTCTGGCCGAGCACGTGGCCGAGCACGGCGACGGCGTCGTCGACCTCGCCATCGAGGTCCCGGACGCGCGCCGCGCCCACGCCTACGCCATCGAGCACGGCGCGACCTCGGTCGCCGAGCCGTACGAGGTGAAGGACGAGCACGGCACGGTCGTCCTCGCCGCCATCGCCACCTACGGCAAGACCCGGCACACCCTCGTGGACCGCTCCGGCTACGACGGCCCGTACCTGCCCGGCTACGTCGCCGCCCGGCCGATCGTCGAGCCGCCCGCCCAGCGCACCTTCCAGGCCGTCGACCACTGCGTCGGCAACGTGGAACTCGGCCGCATGAACGAGTGGGTCGGCTTCTACAACAAGGTCATGGGCTTCACGAACATGAAGGAGTTCGTGGGCGACGACATCGCCACCGAGTACAGCGCGCTGATGTCCAAGGTGGTCGCCGACGGCACGCTCAAGGTCAAGTTCCCGATCAACGAGCCCGCCATCGCCAAGAAGAAGTCCCAGATCGACGAGTACCTGGAGTTCTACGGCGGCGCCGGCGTCCAGCACATCGCGCTGAACACCAACGACATCGTCGCGACCGTGCGCACCATGCGAGCGGCCGGCGTCCAGTTCCTGGACACCCCGGACTCCTACTACGACACCCTCGGCGAGTGGGTCGGCGACACCCGCGTGCCGATCGAGACGCTGCGCGAGCTGAAGATCCTCGCCGACCGCGACGAGGACGGCTACCTGCTGCAGATCTTCACCAAGCCGGTCCAGGACCGTCCGACCGTGTTCTTCGAGCTCATCGAGCGCCATGGCTCCATGGGCTTCGGCAAGGGCAACTTCAAGGCCCTGTTCGAGGCGATCGAGCGCGAACAGGCCAAGCGCGGCAACCTCTGAGGGCTGCGGGTCGCGGCGGCTGTACGTGGCCCTCACCCGGGCGGTGTCCGGCCTGATCGTGACCCACGCGGCGTCCTTGCCCGCGGCGCTGGGTTGAGGTCCGGGTCCGTTCGGGGGTGGTGACTGGCGTCGGTGGGGTGCGGGTGGTGTGTGGCCGGTCGCGCAGTTCCCCGCGCCCCTAGCGCCGCTCGGCCCCGTCGGGGTCCTGCGACTCCTGCGGCTCCTCGGCTCGCCCAGCGTCCTTGCCCGCGGCGCTGGGTTGAGGTCCGGGTTCGTTCGGGGGCGGTGACTGGCGTCGGTGGGGTGCGGGTGGTGTGTGGCCGGTGGCGCAGTTCCCCGCGCCCCTAGCGCCGCTCGGCCCCGTCGGGGACCTCCGACTCCTCCGACTCCGCCGACCCCAGCGACTCCGCCGACTCCGCCGACCCCAGCGACTCCTCCGGCTCCTCCGACCCCTCCGGCTCCTCCGCCCCCTCCGTGTCCCCGGACATCTCGGGCAGGGGCTCCGCCGGCGGCTCGCCCAGCGTCCCCAGCGCCCGGCGGGCCACCGGCGCCTGGAGGGGCGAGAAGTACGGATTGATCCGCAGGGCCTCCTGAAGATGCCGTCGAGCGGGACCGGACAGCCCCAGGTCCCGCTCGATCATCCCGCGGTGGAAGGCGTACAGGGCGCTGCGCACCCCGCCGCCGTGCTCCCTGTCCGTCGCCCGCACGGCGAACGTCAGCGCCTCCTCATCGCTCCCGGCCCGGTGCAGCGCCCAGCCCAGCGCGTCCGCCACCGCGATGCCCGGCTGCCGCTTCCACTCCGTCCGCAGCCGCCGCACCGCCTCCGCCGGATCCCCGTGATCGGCCTCGAACAGGCCGAGCGTGAGCTCCTCGTCCACCCCGCCCGCGGCCGCCGTCCGGACCCGTTCGCGCAGCAGGTCGTACTGCACCCGCGCCGCCTGCCCGAGCCCCAGCGACTCGTACAGCTCGCCCAGCTCCAGCGCGTACTCCGGAACCGGCTGCTTCGCCAGCGCCGCCCGGTAGGCGCTCAGCGCCTCCGTGGCCCGGCCCAGCGCGGCCAGTGCCCTGCCCTGCCCCGCCTGCGCGGCCCGCTGGTCGGGGTCGGTGCGCAGCGCTTCCTCGAAGTGCCGCAGCGCGGGCTCGCGGTCTCCGCGCTCCCACGCCAGCTGCCCGCCCCGCTCCAGCCAGGCCGCCCGCTCGGCCGGGGTGCGCGCCGCCGCCGCCGCGTCCGACAGGGCCGCCGCCGCGTCCTCCCGCCGGCCCTGGTCCCGGTACAACGCCGCCGCGCGGGCCTGCACGGCCGGGCCCGAGCGCAGCTCCAGCAGCCGGTCCAGGGCCCGCTGCGCCGCCTTGTGGTCGTTCAGCCCCGTACACGCCTCGATCAGCGGCCCGTACGCCGTCCAGCGCCGGCTCTCCTTCTCCAGGGCGGCCTCGGCCCAGCCCCGCGCCGCCCGGTAGTCCCGCCGGGCGTTCGCCAGTACCGCCAGGCCCTCCAGCGCCTGCGCGCTGCGGCGGGTGCGCAGCGAGGTCCGCAGCGCCCGCTCCGCGCGCGGGTAGGCCCCGGCGTCCGCGAGCCGCCGTCCCTGCTCGACGTAGGCCGACCCGAGCACCGCCCACGACTCGGCGTCCTTCGGGTGGTCGCGTACATGCTCCTCGCGGTCGGTGATCAGCGCCGCCAGGTCCGGCAGCGAGGCGGGCACCCCGGCGACGACCGCCGTGCGCGCCAGCGCCTCGGGCCCCGGAGCGCCCCCGGAGCCGTCCCGCCCGTCCGGTGCCAGCAGCACCATGCCGCCGACGGCGAGACACCCGACGATTGCGCCGACCAGGACACCCCTGATGAACCGCCGCCGCAGCAGCCGCGTGTCCCGCGCGCCCTCCGGACTCCCGGGGTCCGCCCCGCCCGCACGGTTGTCGTCGCTGTCCGGCCGGCCCTCGCGGTGCTCCTCGCTCTCCATGGCGCTCACTGTGCGTCAGTACGGCCACCGCGTCCGGGCGGCCCAAGGGCGCCGGCCGCGGGGTTCACACCGATGGCCCCGGGTGCCACGCTGTGATCATGAGCCGAATCGAAGCCGCGCCCGACGAGGCGCAGGGCGACCTCACCGACCGGCTGCTCGCGGGCCTCCCGGCCGAGGCTGTCCTGACCGACCCCGACGTCACCGCCTCCTACGCCAACGACATGGCGAGCTTCTGCGCGGCGGGTGCCCCCGCCGTGGTGGTCCTGCCGCGCACGGTCGAAGAGGTCCAGCACGTCATGCGCACCGCCACCGCACTGCGCGTCCCGGTCGTCCCGCAGGGCGCCCGCACCGGCCTGTCCGGAGGCGCCAACGCCTCCGACGGCTGCGTCGTGCTGTCCCTGACGAAGATGGACCGCATCCTGGAGATCAACCCGGTCGACCGCGTCGCCGTCGTCGAACCGGGCGTCGTCAACGCCGCGCTGTCCCGCGCGGTCGCCGAACACGGCCTCGCCTATCCGCCGGACCCCTCCAGCTGGGAGCAGTGCACCATCGGCGGCAACATCGGCACCGCCTCCGGCGGCCTGTGCTGCGTGAAGTACGGCGTGACCGCCGAGTACGTCCTCGGCCTGGACGTCGTCCTCGCCGACGGACGCCTGATGAACACCGGCCGCCGCACCGCCAAGGGCGTCGCCGGATACGACCTCACCCGGCTGTTCGTCGGCTCCGAGGGCTCCCTCGGCATCGTCGTACGGGCCACCCTGGCGCTCCGGCCGCAGCCGCCGCGGCAGCTCGTGCTGGCCGCCGAGTTCGCCTCGGCCGTGGCCGCCTGCGACGCCGTGTGCCGGATCATGGCGGGCGGGCACGTCCCGTCCCTCCTCGAACTGATGGACCGTACGACCGTCAAGGCCGTCAACGACCTCGCCCACATGGGCCTGCCCGACAGCACCGAGGCGCTGCTGCTGTGCGCCTTCGACACGCCCGACCCGGTCGCCGATCTGGCAGCCGTCGGCGAGCTGTGCGAGGCGGCCGGTGCCACCCAGGTCGTCCCGGCCGACGACGTCGCCGAGTCCGAGCTGCTGCTCCAGGCGCGCCGGCTGTCGCTGACCGCGCTGGAGGCGGTCAAGGGCACGACGATGATCGACGACGTGTGCGTGCCGCGCTCGAAACTCGGCGACATGCTTCAGGGCGTCGAGCGCATCGCCGAGAAGTACGCCCTGACCATCGGGGTCTGCGCCCACGCGGGCGACGGCAACACCCACCCCACCGTCTGCTTCGACGCGCAGGACCCCGACGAGTCCCGGCGCGCCCGCGAGTCCTTCGACGAGATCATGGCCCTCGGCCTGGAACTCGGCGGCACGATCACCGGCGAGCACGGCGTGGGCGTCCTGAAGAAGGAGTGGCTGGCGCGCGAGATCGGACCCGTGGGCGTGGAGATGCAGCGGCAGATCAAGCAGGTCTTCGACCCGCTCGGCATCCTCAACCCCGGCAAGCTGTTCTGACGGCCCGCGGCGGCTCACTCCCCGTCCTTGGACTCGTCCGACGGCCAGGGATCGCGCAGCCACAGGTCGTCGGCCGGAAGGGGCGCGAGCAGCTCGGCGAGGCCGTCGTCGATGCCGAGCTGCTCGGCCTCAGAGCCCGGAGGGACCACCCGCAGCGTGCGCTCCAGCCAGGCCGACACCTGCGCGGCGGGCGCCTCCAGCAGCGCGTCGCCGTCGGGTGAACTGAGCGCCATGAGCACCACGCTGCGCCCCTCCACCTTCGTCGGCCACACCCGCACGTCCCCGTGCCCGCACGGCCGGAACACGCCCTCCACCAGAAGCTCCCGGGCGAACGTCCAGTTCACCGGGTGCTCGGAGTTGACGTGGAAGGCGATGTGCACGGCGAAGGGGTCGTCGGTGCGGTAGCTCAGCCGGGCCGGGACCGGGATGCCGCGCTCGGGCGACAGGATGAGCCTGAGCTCCAGCTCGCGCTCAACGACGGTGTGATGCATGGCCGTTCCTCTCTCGTACGGGTCTGTCGTACGGCTCTGTCGCGGGCCCTGGGGCGGGCCCGTACGAGTGGAGAGCGGGGTGGGCCCGGAGCATTACGCGGGTTCCGGGAAATTTTTCCGACCGGGTGAAGGGACGCACGCCATTGCCCGGATAGGGGTGGGTACCGCGGGACGGGCCCTGTCGGATGCGCCGGTCTGATAGATGTGGGGGCCCCTATACGACCCCCGAGCAGATACGGGACGACGGACATGAGCGCCCCAACCCCGGCCCCCGGCGACGACCGGCCCCGCGAAGGCTATTACCCGGACCCGTCCATCCCCGGATATGTCCGGTACTGGAACGGTTCTGCCTGGGTACCCGGCACCAGCCGCCCCGCGCCGTCCGACGGCGAGCCGCTCAACCCGCCGCCGGGCACGGCACCGGCGCCCCGGCCCGCCGCCCCGTCGTCGCCGGCGCCGTCGGTGGAGGAGACCGGCCCGCACTTCTTCGACGAGGACCCGCAGCCGGGCGGGGCGTACGGCGCCACGCCCGCGCCGGCCGAGCCGTACGGCAGCGCTCCCGAGCCCGCGTCCGCGTGGGGAGCCGACCGTTCCCGGCAGTCCGGGTTCGGCGGCGACCAGGACCGCCGCGTCTCCTGGGGCGCCCCGGCGGCCGACCCCAGGGTCCCCGCCGACCCGCCGGCCGCCGAGCCGGGGAACACCTTCGTCTTCCGCCGCCCCGCCCCCGGCGCCGAGACGCCCCCGCCCGGTGGCGGCGCGGCGGGCGTCACCCCTTCGGGCGGCGGCGGCCCGGCCTTCGCGGGCGGCGCCGACGGGGCCACGCCCCAGGGCGCGGACGCCGGCGCCGCCGCCGCGGCGGCTCCCGCCGACGAGGGCACCATGACCTTCCGGACCGTCCCCCCGCGGGCCGCGGGCGGGCCCGGCTTCGGGGCTGGCAAGGCCGCCGCCGAGCGCGCCCAGGCCGCCTCCGCCACGCCCCCCGCGGCCGCGCCCCCGGCCGCCGCTCCGTCGGCAGCCGCGCCCTCCGCGGCGGCCCCCGCCCCTCGGCAGACCGCTCCCGGCGTCCCCGCACAGGCCGCCGCCCCCGCGCTCGGCACCCCGGTCACCAGCGGCCCCGGAGGCGGCCAGTCCTCCTGGGCCCAGCAGGTGCACCGGCTCGCGGGCGGGACCGGCGACGACCAGCCCGTCGCGCCCTGGAAGCCGCCCGTGGACGACGTGTTCCAGGCGGCGGCGCGGCGGCAGGCCGAGGCCCGCCCGGCCGGGCTCGGCAAGCGGCTGGCCGCGCGGCTGATCGACTCCGTCGTCGTCGTGGCCATCACCGCGGCGGCTGCCGTACCGCTCGGCGCGAAGGGGCTGGACCACCTCCAGGGCAAGATCGACGAGGCCAAGCAGTCCGGCGAGACCGTCACGGTCTGGCTGCTGGACGGCACCACCTCGGTGTACCTCGGCATCGTGCTGGCCGTTCTGCTGCTGGTCGGGGTCCTCTACGAGGCGCTGCCCACCGCCAAGTGGGGCCGCACCCTGGGCAAGAAGGCCCTCGGCCTGGACGTCCGGGACATCGAGGGGCACGAGCCCCCGGGCTTCGGCGCCGCGCTGCGCCGCTGGCTGGTGTACAGCGTCCCCGGGCTGCTCCTGTTCGGTGTCATCGGCATCCTGTGGTGCGTGTTCGACCGGCCGTGGCGCCAGTGCTGGCACGACAAGGCCGCGCACACGTTCGTGGCGGGCTGACGCTTACGGCCGCGGCGGCACGGGGCGGACGGGTGACCAAAGGCTCCGGAGGCTGACGTACCGCTACTCCGGACGGCCGCGCGCCGGATGCGCGGCCGGGGCGGTCGCGGTCCACTCGGGCCATGAGCACCGAACCGCCCCCCGGTTCCGGCGACCAGCCGCCGGACGACGACCCGTTCAGGAAGCAGCCGCCACCCGGAGAAGGGTCGGGCTCGCCCCACGGCACGCCCCCGGACGGCGGCGCACAGCCTCCCGGTGGCACTTCGCCCCCCGGCGGCGGCCCCTACGGCCCCCCTCCGGGCGATGGCCCCTACGGCCCTCCTCCGGGCGATGGCCCGTACAGCGGCGGCCCGTACGGCAGCGGCGACTACCCCGCCGACCCGCTGGCCGGGATGCCCCCGCTCGCCGACAGCGGCAGGCGCACCCTCGCCCGCATCATCGACATGATCATGGTCGGCATCGTGGTGTGGCTGCTCACCTGGGGCTTCGGCGTGGACAACTTCGACGTGGACGCGGACGACGTCAACGTCGGCAGGTCCCTCGCGCAGTCCTTCGTCGCCGCGGTCCTCTACATCGCGTACGACACCTTCCTGATCGCCAAGACGGGCCAGACGCTCGGAAAGAAGTGGCTCGGGATGCGGGTCGGGAACCTCGACAACGGCGCGACGCCCTCGGCGCAGGCCTCGTTGCTGCGCGCGTCGGTGCTGTGGATCCCGTTCGCGTTCTGCTGCGCGTGTCTGTGGACCGTGGTCTGCGGCGGCTGGAGCTTCTTCGACAAGCCGTACAAACAGGGCCTGCACGACAAGGCGGCCAAGACGGTCGTCGTGAGCACCAACACCCGCTGAACGGCGCCGGACACGCATGAGGGCGGGCCCGTGCGAGCCCGCCCCTCGTCCGGGCCGTCAGGTGTCGGAGGAGGCGGCCGACGTGGCTGCCATCGGCTCCTGAGATGCGGGGGAGTGCTGCGCCGCGATGGTCGACCGCCCCCGCCGGGCGGGCCGGCGCACCGGTACGGTCAGGGCGACCAGCAGTCCGAGGGCGAATCCGGTGACGGCGATGAAGGAGATCCCCGCGGCCGAACCGGTCCCGGACAGCAGCAACATGGCCAGCGTGGACAGGATCACGGTGCATGAACCGTAGACGAGCTGTGCGGCAGTCGGACGAGGCATGGCAATCGTGTCCTCGGAAGTGGGGGTGAGACTAGGGTGTCGGCCTGGCTTTCCGCCGGCTTCCGGGCGTTCCGCCACACGACTCTAATCGCGTGTTTGCCCGAGTGGAACCGACGGTAAGCGTGACCTGACCAACAGTGTCAGGTGCACAGGGGGCGCACCGATTCATGGCGTCCACCAAGTGGACGTTCGCACGCGCCCGTTGAATGGCGGTGGACGGACACCGGAACGTCCGCTGAGCGAAGCGGGAACTCCGCATAGTGCACTTGACCTGCTCAAGTCAAGGACTGTCTTTTCTGCCCAACCTCTAGTCCAATGTCGTCACTTGACTACACGCGTTGATCACGCGCGCGCGGACGCCCCTCCATGACCAGGCGACTTCAGCCGTGCGCGCGAACGCGGGGGAGGAACTCAAGTGACCAGCAGACCCTGGACGTTCAGAGCCACGGCGACCGCCGTCGCGCTCGCCGCGGCCACCGCGACGTTCTCCACGTACACCGTGGCCCAGGCCGACTCGACGGGCACCAAGGCGCCCGCCGCCGACCGCCGGGACCCGGCGGCCCCGAAGGCCCTCGACACCGAGCACAACTTCGAGACCCCCTTCAGCAAGACTCAGGAAGCCCAGCGCGAAGAGGCCCTGAAGCAGGTCATATCCGGCGAGTCGGAGATCCAGCAGCGCAACGGCTCGAAGGTCGTCAAGCTGGAGAGCCGCCGCGGCGACAAGTACGTCGAGCTCGGCCACGAGAAGACCGACAAGATCTTCACGATCCTGGTGGAGTTCGGCGACCAGACCGACCCGCGCTACGGCGGCACCCCCGGCCCGCTGCACAACAAGATCGCGCAGCCCGACCGTGCCGACGACAACAGCACGGCCTGGCAGGCGGACTACAGCCGCGAGCACTTCCAGGACCTGTACTTCGGTTCCGGCACCGACTCGATGAAGAAGTACTACGAGAAGCAGTCTTCGGGCCGCTACTCCATCGAGGGCGAGGTCCAGGACTGGGTCAAGGTCCCGTACAACGAGGCCCGTTACGGCTCCAACGCCTGTGACCCGGACAACTGCGCCTGGTTCGCGGTGCAGGACGGCGTCACCGCCTGGGCCGAGGGCCAGAAGGCGGCGGGCAAGACCGACGCCGAGATCAAGGCGAAGCTCGCCCAGTACGACCAGTGGGACCGCTACGACCACGACGGCGACGGCAACTTCAACGAGCCCGACGGGTACATCGACCACTTCCAGATCGTGCACGCCGGCGAGGACGAGTCGGCGGGCGGCGGCGCGCAGGGCGAGGACGCCATCTGGGCCCACCGCTGGTACGCGTTCGGCTCGGACGCCGGCGCAACCGGCCCCGAGGGCAACAAGCTCGGCGGCACCCAGATCGGCGACTCCGGTATCTGGGTCGGCGACTACACCATCCAGCCGGAGAACGGCGGACTCGGCGTCTTCGCCCACGAGTACGGCCACGACCTCGGTCTGCCGGACCACTACGACACCTCGGGCGGCGACAACTCCACCGGCTTCTGGACGCTGATGTCGTCCGGCTCCTGGCTGGGCACCGGCAAGGACACCATCGGTGACCTGCCCGGCGACATGACCGCCTGGGACAAGCTCCAGCTCGGCTGGCTGGACTACGAGGTGGCCAAGGCCGGCACGTTCTCCCGTCACAAGCTCGGCGTCGCGGAGTACAACAACCGCCACAGCCAGGCTCTCGTGGTGAAGCTGCCGAAGAAGAAGGTCACCACCCCGATCGTCACCCCGGCCCAGGGCACCAAGCAGTGGTGGAGCGGCAGCGGCAACGACCTGCGCAACACCCTGACCCGCTCGGTCGACCTGACCGGCAAGGCCTCCGCGACGCTGACGCTGGACGGCTGGTGGGCCATCGAGCGTGACTACGACTACGCCTACGCCGAGGTCTCCACGGACGGCGGCGCCAACTGGAAGGCCCTCGACGGCACGGCCGACGGCCAGCCGATCGGCCGCGACGGCAGCAACGCCCCCGCCCTGACCGGCTTCTCGGAGACCTACAAGAAGCTGTCGTACTCCCTGGACGCCTACGCGGGCAAGAAGATCGGCCTGCGCTTCCGCTACGTCACCGACGGCGGTGTCGCGGAGAACGGCTTCGCCGCCGACAGCATCGTCGTCACGGCCGACGGCGCCGCGCTGTTCAGCGACAACGCCGAGGGCGACGACGCGGGTTGGACCAAGAACGGCTTCTCCCGCATCGGCGCGTCGATCACCAACGACTACGACCAGTTCTACATCGCGGAGAACCGGCAGTACGTCTCGTACGACAAGACCCTCAAGGTCGGCCCGTACAACTTCGGCTTCGCGTCGAAGCCCTCGTGGGTGGAGCACTACCCGTACCAGAACGGTCTGCTGATCTGGAAGTGGGACACCTCGCAGGTCGACAACAACACCAGCAAGCACCCGGGCACCGGCCTGCTGCTGCCCGTCGACTCGCACTCGGCGCCGCTGAAGTGGGCCGACGGCACCACGCTGCGCAGCCGCATCCAGTCGTACGACTCGCCGTTCAGCCTCTACCGCACGGACGGCATGACGCTGCACAAGGCGGACGTGGCGACGGTCTTCCCGTCGAAGAAGGGTGTGTCGGTCTTCAACGACCACACGAGCACCTACTACAGCTCGGCCACCCCGCTCGCGGGCGTCAAGATCACTGACACCAACACCAAGATCCAGATCGTCAAGGAGGCCGTGAACGGCTCCTCGATGGTCCTCGTGGTGACCCCTGCCGTGAAGTAAGCGACATCTTCGCAGGTCAGACGCGTATCGGCGGTAACCCCTGGCGGGTTGCCGCCGATCGTGTTTAGGTGCGTGCTGTGGAATTCTTATTGACACCGGCGCACACGGGGGTGTGACTGCATGGCCGCAGGAGGTTTCTGCAAGCTGCCGAACGGCAGCGTGGTGGTGGCACTGAACCTGCCCAGCCCCACCCCGGACGGCACCACCGCGCTGCGGTTCCTCGTCCACGCCCAGAACCGGGCACGGGCCCTGACCAGGCTCCGCAATCTCGGTCTGCGGGCGGTCTACCTGCGCGGCAACGCGGCCCCGCCGTCCCCGGACGAGGTCACGGCGGTCCTGCACCACCCCGACGGCCTGATATGGCGCACGGCTCCCGACCCCGGGGTCACCGCCACCGAGCTCTGGCACCCCATCCGCGCCCTCCTCAGGCGCCCCACGGCCCCGGCGAGCCCCTAGCCGGCGCCTGGCGCCACTGACGGCGCCCGGCGGTACCGGACGGCCCCTGGCGGCACTAGTGCCCCGACAGGCAACGTTCGCCCCGTCGCGACGCCCGGCAGGCCCTCTCGCCGCACCGGGCACAGACCCAAGTACATCCAGTACGAGGGCCTGCACCCGGCACACCGAGAGCACGCGTCGGACGCCGCTCCTTGACGGGCAAACGCTGCCTGCCGGGGCACTAGACGACCGGCTTCCCGGTCAGCTCGACGCCGGCCGCGCGCAGCTCCTCCAGGGCGCGGTCGGTGGTCTCCTCGGCGACGCCGGCGGTCAGGTCGAGCAGGACCTGGGTGCGAAAGCCCTCGCGGGCCGCGTCCAGGGCGGTGGCCTTCACACAGTGGTCGGTGGCGATGCCGACCACGTCCACCTCGTCGATCTGCCGGGCCCGCAGCCAGTCGGCCAGCGGGACGCCGTTCTCGTCGGCCCCCTCGAAGCCGCTGTAGGCGGCGGCGTACGCCCCCTTGTCGAAGACGGCGTCGATCGCGCCCGAGGCGACCGCCGGGGCGAAGTTCGGGTGGAAGCCCACCCCCTCCGTGCCCGCCACACAGTGCGCGGGCCAGGAGTGCACGAAGTCCGGGTTGTCCGCGAAGTGCCCGCCCGGCGCGACGTGCAGGTCGCGGGTGGCCACGACATGGCGGTACCCGGCCGGGGCCTGCCCGATCAGCTCGGTGATGGCGGCGGCCACATCGGCACCTCCGGACACCGCGAGACTGCCCCCCTCGCAGAAGTCGTTCTGCACATCTACGACGATCAAGGCGCGGCGCATGTCGGTGTCCTTCGACGAGGGCTGGAACCTGGGGGCTGTCGCTCGGGTCAGGCCGGCCTCGCGTGGCCGGCCGAAAAACGCTGTGCCTTTCACAGCCGGCCTGATCCGAACCACAGCCCCTTAGAGCCTAGTGATGGAAGAGGCCGTGCGGGAGAGGGCCTCAGAGCAGGTACTCGGTGGCCAGGACAGGCTCGCCCCGGGACAGCTGCGCGGCTGACAGCGGCAGGCCGTCCCGGACCGCGGCGTGCCGGGCACGGGCGACTTCCAGCGGCTCACGGGCCACCACCTCGCCCTTCCTGACCAGCTCCACCAGCAGCTGCCGGTCGGCCAGCCCGGCCGGGACGGCCCCCGTGCCGATCACCTCGGCCTCGGCGACACCCTCCGCGTCCAGCCGCCGCGCGGCCCACTTGCGCCCGCCGACGGAGGTCTTGCCCCCGGTCGACTTCTTCGCCACCGGCACCAGCGGCGCGGCCGGGGCCGCGGACTCGGCCCGCGCGACCAGCTTGTAGACCATCGAGCAGGTCGGGTGCCCGGAGCCGGTCACCAGCTGGGTGCCCACCCCGTACGCGTCCACGGGCGCGGCCGCCAGCGAGGCGATGGCGTACTCGTCGAGGTCCGAGGTCACGATGATCCGCGTGTCCCGCGCCCCCAGGTCGTCCAGCTGCTGCCGCACCCGGTGCGCGACCAGCAGCAGGTCACCGGAGTCGATGCGCACCGCGCCCAGCTCGGGCCCGGCCACCTCCACGGCCGTGCGCACCGCCTCGGCGACGTCGTACGTGTCCACCAGCAGGGTCGTCCCGCGGCCCAGCGAGTTCACCTGGGCCTGGAAGGCGTCGCGCTCACGGTCGTGCAGCAGGGTGAAGGCGTGCGCGGAGGTGCCGACGGTCGGGATGCCGTAGCGGAAACCGGCGGCGAGGTCGGAGGTGGAGGCGAAGCCGCCGAGGTAGGCGGCGCGCGAGGCGGCGACCGCGGCCAGCTCGTGGGTGCGGCGGGCACCCATCTCGATCAGCGGGCGGTCCCCGGCGGCCGAGGACATCCGGGAGGCGGCCGCGGCGATCGCCGAGTCGTGGTTGAGGATCGACAGGATCACCGTCTCCAGCAGCACGCACTCGGCGAAGGAGCCCTCCACCCGCATGATCGGCGAGCCCGGGAAGTACACCTCGCCCTCCGGATAGCCCCAGATGTCACCCGAGAAGCGGTAACCGGCCAGCCAATCGAGGGTTTCCTCGCCGACGATGTCCCGCTCGCGCAGAAAGCCCAGCACATCGGAGTCGAAACGGAAGTTCTCGACGGCGTCCAGCACCCGCCCGGTGCCCGCGACGACGCCGTAGCGCCGCCCGTTCGGCAGCCGGCGGGTGAAGACCTCGAAGACCGACCCGCGGTCCGCGGTCCCGGCCTTCAGAGCGGCCTGCAGCATGGTCAGCTCGTACTGGTCGGTGAACAGCGCCGTCGAGGGGACGTCCACCGGCAGCCCAAGGTCCGCTATGCCCACGAGAGCTCTCCTCGTCATGTCGTGCCGGTTCACCGGGTTCCCGGGGTCGGCCGCGGATCCCGGGGGTCGGCCCCGGGAATGCGGTACGGCAACGGATCGTACTCCCATTTCGTCAGTGTGACGATTTATCGCGAGCATGGCAGCATGGGAGTTGTGACGTCAGCCGCTCCCATCGAGATCGAACGCACCGAGTCGGCGGAGGAGGTCTCGGCCGTCCCCGAGCCGGACGTCCCCTGGGTCACGATCGTGCACAACGACCCGGTCAACCTCATGAGCTATGTGACGTACGTGTTCCAGGCGTACTTCGGCTACTCCAAGGACAAGGCCCGCAAGCTCATGCTCGACGTCCACCACAAGGGCCGGGCGGTCGTCTCCAGCGGTTCGCGCGAGGAGATGGAACGCGACGTGCAGGCCATGCACGGCTACGGTCTGTGGGCCACCCTCCAGCAGGACCGGAAGTAGCGACCATTTCCATGCCAGGAACCTTCGAACCGCTCCCCGGCGGCGGTGCGGCCGTCGCCCTCGACGACGCCGAGATCTCGATCATCCGGTCGCTGGCCGTGCAGCTCCTGGAGCTCATCGGCCCCGGCCCGGCCGAGGACGCCCCGGACGACCCGCTCGCCGAGCTGTTCGCCGAGGGGCCCAGCGAGCCCCCGTCCGACCCCGTGCTGCGCCGGCTGTTCCCGGACGCCTACAGCGACCCCGAGAAGGCGCCCGGATCCCCGGGGGAGGCGGAGCAGCGGCAGGCCTACTCCGCGGAGTTCCGCCGCTACACCGAGAACGACCTCAGGGCCGGCCGGCGCGACAACGCCCTGGCCGTGATCCGCTCGCTGGACGCGCTGACCCCGGCCGGGGACGGCGGTGCGGTGCTGAAGGTGTCGCCCGAGCAGTCGCAGCAATGGCTCGGCACGCTCAACGATCTCCGGCTGGCCATCGCCACCCGGCTGGAGATCACCGACGAGGACGACATCGAGCTGCTTTACCGGCTGCCGGACGAGGACCGGCGCAAGCCGCTGGCGATGGCATACCTCTGGCTGGGCACCCTCCAGGAGACGCTCGTCGAGACACTCATGCCGTGATCACCCCGGCATGACCCTTTTGGTGTTCGCTCAACGGACGCTCAGATCCGGATAACGATCGAGTTACCGACTCGGCCTCTTACGCCCTGTTTATGTCCGGTTGGTCCGCTTCTTCCTGTGCGGTGCGTCACAAGCGACCCCCGTGATCAATGTTGCGGCCGTGATAGATCTTCACGACCGCCCGGCGAGCACCACCCATGCCCGCCGGGTGCGCCACCGAGCCGGCACCGCCGGCCAGGCACGGGCGGGCCTCGCGAAGCCCGCTCAGCTCCATCAGTCCGGGGGGATCGAGACCCGATCCGGGGCCGACGAACAGGCCCGGGTCGGCAGTGGAGAAAGGCGCACCACACATGACCTCTGCACAGGTCACCGACGCACCCGAAGAGGGTTACGAGCGAGGCCTCGGCAGCCGTCAGGTCCAGATGATCGCCATCGGCGGCGCCATCGGCGTCGGCCTCTTCCTGATGGCCGGAGCGAACATCGCAAAGGCTGGTCCCAGCCTCATCCTGATGTACGCCATCGCAGGCGTGATCATCTTCTTCATCATGCGGGCTCTCGGGGAGCTCCTGCTCTACCGCCCGGTCTCGGGTTCCTTCGCGGAGTACTCACGCGAGTTCCTCGGCCCCTTCTTCGGCTACTTCACCGGCTGGACGTACTGGCTGATGTGGGTCGTCACCGGCATGTCCGAGCTGACGGCCACCGCGATCTACGTCAACTACTGGTTCCCGGACATCCCGCAATGGGTGACGGCACTGGTGTTCCTGGTGATCCTGTTCGCGGTCAACCTGATCTCCGTGAAGCTCTTCGGCGAGCTGGAGTTCTGGTTCTCGATGGTCAAGGTCACGGCCCTGATCGGCATGATCGTCATCGGTCTCGGCGTGCTCACCTTCGGTTTCAGCTCCGCCGGTGACACCGCGGCCGTCTCCAACCTGTGGGAGTTCGACGGCTTCTTCCCCAAGGGCGTCGGCGCGTCCCTGATGACCCTCCAGGGCGTCATGTTCGCCTACCTCGCCGTCGAGCTGGTCGGTGTCACGGCCGGTGAGTCGGAGGACCCGGAGAAGACCCTCCCCAAGGCGATCAACACCCTGCCCTGGCGCATCGCGCTGTTCTACGTCGGTGCCCTCACGGTCATCCTGTGCGTGGTCAACTGGACCGAGTTCGCGCCGGGCGTCAGCCCGTTCGTGGAGGCCTTCGCGAAGATCGGCATCCCGGCGGGCGCCGCCATCGTCAACTTCATCGTGCTCACCGCCGCCCTGTCCTCCTGCAACTCCGGCATGTACTCCACGGGCCGCATGCTGCGGAACCTGGCCGAGAGCAGTGAGGCCCCCCGGGTCTTCACCAAGCTGTCCTCGACCAAGACGCCCGCCCTCGGCATCCTCGTCTCGGTGCTGTTCATGGGCATCGGGGTGATCCTCAACTACGTCGTCCCGGAGAAGGCCTTCGGCTACGTCACCTCCGTCGCCACCGGCGCGGGCATCTGGACCTGGCTCATGATCCTCGTCAGCCACGTCCTGTACCGCCGCGCGGTAGACGCGGGCCGGCTGCCCGCCTCCTCCTTCCCGGCGCCGGGCGGCGCGAAGTGCTCGTACGTCGCCATCGCGTTCCTGCTCTTCGTCACCGGCCTGATCGCCTACGACAAGGACTCCCGCGTCAGCCTCTACGTGATGGCCGGCTGGGCAGCCGCCCTGGGCATCGGCTGGATGATCCTCAAGGCCCGCAACCCCCAGGTCGCCGAGCGCCGGGAGCCGCAGTTCGAGAAGGTCGGCTGACCTCCTGGCCGCTCGCCCCGCGGACGTCCGGCCACCGGGGACACTCGTGGCCTCCCCGGCGGCCACCGCTCAGGACGTCCGGCATCTGGGCCGTTCCGTACCATCCTTCGGTACGGAACGGCCCTTCTGCTTATCCTGGCGAGCATGCTGACCATCACCCAGGCCCTGGTCGACCAGATCGTCGCGCACGCGCGCAAGGACCACCCCGACGAGGCGTGCGGCGTCATCGCGGGCCCGGAGGGCTCGGACCGGCCCGAGCGCTTCATCCCCATGCTCAACGCCGCCATGTCGCCCACGTTCTACGAGTTCGACTCCGGCGATCTCCTCAAGCTCTACCGCGAGATGGACGACCGCGACGAGGAGCCGGTGATCGTCTACCACTCCCACACCGCGACCGAGGCGTACCCTTCGCGCACGGACATCTCCTACGCCAACGAGCCCGGCGCCCACTACGTCCTGGTCTCCACGGCCGACACCGACGGTCTCGGCGACTTCCAGTTCCGCTCCTTCCGGATCGTGGCGGGCGAGGTGACGGAGGAGGAGGTCAAGGTCGTCGAGACCTACTGACCTCCGGCCGATCTCACCCGCGGATCTCCAGAGGTCTCATATTCCGGACGAAATCGGTCCGGCATACGGAATCACATTCCAGGACCCCGGCCGGGAATCGATACGATGAGCCCATGGTTCTGAACGACGTGAGCGACAAGACGCCGGGCGTGCTGCTCGTGGCGCGGCTGCACGTCGATCTGTGCAGGCTCGCCAGCTCCATCTGTTGACGCTGCTCTGCCGCCGTACGGCCGTGGCGCCGCGGCGCTCACCGCACCACCCCGCACCGGATGCGCTGCCGCGCGCCCACCGACGTCACTACTCCCGACAGGAGCCCTCAGCCATGGCCATCGAGGTCCGCATCCCCACCATCCTCCGCCAGTACACCGACGGTCAGAAGGCGGTGGAGGGCAGCGGTGACACCCTCGCCGACCTGTTCACCGACCTTGAGACCCGGCATGCGGGCATTCAGGCCCGCATTGTGGACGGCGGTGAGCTGCGCCGCTTCGTCAACGTCTACCTGAACGACGAGGACGTCCGCTTCCTCGAAGGCATCAACACCAAGCTGGCCGACGGCGACAACGTCACGATCCTGCCGGCCGTGGCCGGCGGCATGGCCTGAGGGTTCTGACCGGCGATGCGCTACGACTCCCCGCTGGCCGCGGTGGGCAACACCCCTCTGGTGCGCCTGCCGCGGCTGTCGCCGTCCGAGGACGTCCGGATCTGGGCCAAGCTTGAGGACCGCAATCCCACCGGCTCGGTCAAGGACCGCCCCGCCCTGCACATGATCGAGCAGGCGGAGAAGGACGGCCGTCTGACTCCGGGCTGCACCATCCTGGAGCCCACCTCAGGCAACACCGGCATCTCCCTGGCCATGGCGGCCAAGCTCAAGGGCTACCGCATCGTGTGCGTCATGCCCGAGAACACCTCCCAGGAGCGCCGGGACCTGCTCGGCATGTGGGGCGCCGAGATCATCTCGTCCCCCGCCGCGGGCGGTTCCAACACCGCCGTACGGGTCGCCAAGGAACTGGCCGCCGAGCACCCCGACTGGGTGATGCTCTACCAGTACGGCAACCCGGACAACGCGGGCGCCCACTACGCGACGACCGGCCCCGAGATCCTCGCGGACCTGCCGTCCATCACCCACTTCGTGGCGGGCCTCGGTACCACCGGCACCCTGATGGGCGTCGGCCGCTTCCTGCGCGAGCACAAGCCGGACGTCAAGATCGTCGCCGCCGAGCCGCGCTACGACGACCTGGTCTATGGCCTGCGCAACCTCGACGAGGGCTTCGTACCCGAGCTCTACGACGCCTCCGTCCTCACCACCCGCTTCTCGGTCGGCTCCGCCGACGCGGTCACCCGCACCCGGGAGCTCCTCCAGCAGGAGGGCATCTTCGCGGGCGTCTCCACCGGCGCGGCCCTGCACGCGGCGATCGGCGTCGGCCGCAAGGCGCTGAATGCCGGGGAACAGGCCGACATCGTCTTCGTCGTCGCCGACGGCGGCTGGAAGTACCTCTCCACCGGCGTCTACACCGCCGCCACCACGGAAGAAGCCATCAAAACCCTCCAGGGCCAACTCTGGGCCTAGGAGGTGCCGGGGGCTCACCGTCGCGCGTGCGGCGCCGTCGCGGCTGATCGCGCAGTTCCCCGCGCCCCTGAGGACGTCGCCCCACAGCACATCGGGCCCCGCAAGGGTCCCCGGCACTCCCCAGGGGCGCGAGCCCGCACCGATCAACGGCCCCACCACGCGACCGCGAACGGCCACGACGGCGAGTCTCCGGCGCCGGCTAGGGGGCGCGGGGCTGTATCGATCCGCGGCTCCACCGCGTGGGCGCGAACGTCCACGACGGCGCACGCGTCAAGGGGCGCGGGGCCGCATCGATCCGCGGCTCCGCGGCGTGGGCGCGAACGGCCAGGACGGCGCCGCACGCGTCAACGCCGCCCAGGCACGTGAAGGGGCGCGGGGAACTGCGCGACGAGCCACGACGGGCGCGCACCCGACGACGCTCAGCCCCCGGGTGACCCCCTCAGGGGCGCGGGGCCGTTGATCTGCGGCTCCGCCGCGTGGGCGCGAACGGCCAAGACGGCGCCGCACGCGTCAACGCCGCCCGGGCACGTGAAGGGGCGCGGGAACTGCGCGACAAGCCACCGACGGACACGCACCCGGCAACACCCACCCCCCGCACCCCCTACGTCGCGAGGTGACGGACCTGGTCCCACAGGACCGGGTCCACCACACCCACCCGCCGCCGGAACTCACACACCGGCACCTCACGCAACTCGTCGGTCTCCAGAAAACTCGCCCGCCCCCGCGCATCACCGACCGCACCCGGCGGCAACGGAATCACCCCGGCCCGCGCGTCATGAAACCGGCTGGTGATCTTCGCGACGACCGCCCGCCGCCCCCGCACCGTCAGCACCAGACAGGGCCGGTCCTTGGCCCCCGGCCGGTCCTCGAACGGCACGTTCGCCCACCAGATCTCCGCCGGCCGAGGCCGCGCCGACACCGCCCCGGCCCGCCCCGGAGGCCGCCCCCGCCGCCCGGCGGGACGACGCCGCCCCCGCCCGTCCACGAGTACGGCGACCAGCGCCAGCAACAGAACGGCAGCGAGCGCCAGCCACCAGGACGTGTCCATACGACGACCGTACCGGCGCGTACCCGACCCCGCGCGCCCTCCCGTACCCGCATGCGCCCCAGGTCCAGCCGAACCGGTGACGGCACAGGTGAGTTCGCCCACAACGGCCGCTGGCGGAGGAGCGACCGGACGTTTTGCGCCTTACGCTCGACGCACCGCACGAACCCCGTCTACAACATTCCGCCAGCGGAGGTTTCTGCTTCATGAAGCTCACCGTCGTCGGCTGCTCGGGGTCGTTCCCGTCCGCGGAATCGGCCTGCTCGAGCTACCTCGTCGAGGCCGACGGCTTCCGGCTGCTCCTCGACATGGGCAACGGCGCCCTTGGCGAGCTGCAGCGCCACTGCGGTCTCTACGACCTCGACGCGATCTTCCTGAGCCATCTGCACGCCGACCACTGCATCGACATGCTCGCGTACTTCGTCGCGCGCTACTACCGGCACGAAGGCGGTCGCTGCGCCCCCATCCCGGTCTACGGTCCGGAGGGCACGGAACACCGTCTGACCACGGCGTACGCCGACACCCCCTCGGCCTCCTCGATGAGCGAGGTCTTCGACTTCCACACGGTCAAGCCGTCCACCTTCGAGGTCGGCCCGTTCACGGTGCACACCGAACGGGTCGCCCACCCGGTGGAGGCCTATGCCATCCGGGTCGAGCACGGCGGCCGGTCGCTGACGTACTCAGGCGACACGGGCGTCACCCCCGTGCTGGACGAACTCGCCCGTGACAGCGACCTGTTCCTGTGCGAGGCCGCTTTCACGTACGGCAAGGAGAACATCCCCGACCTGCATCTCAACGGCCGTGAGGCCGGCGAGACCGCGACCCGCGCAGGGGTGCGGCGACTGGTCCTCACCCACATCCCCCCGTGGACGGACCCGCAGGTCAACCTGGCCGACGCGCGCGCGGCCTACGCCGGCCCGGTGGAACTGGCCGCACCGAGCAGGTCGTACGAGATCTGACGCCCGAGAAACGAGCGCGGCAGCGAGCGCAAGAGTCGAGCGCAAGAGCGAGCGCACGACACGGCGAGGCCCTCCGGAGCGGTTCCGGGGGGCCTCGCCGTCGTTCGGGACGCGTTCAGGACGCCGTAACACCGTGGCTCACGCCTTGGTGAGGTCCTCGACCTCCTCGTCGGGGGATCCCCGCTTCTTCGCGGGGGCCGCCGATGCGGTGGCGGTGCTCATACATCCTCCATCGGGTGGTGGTCTACACCACTCAGTGGTGTAGACCTGTTGTACACGATGAGGAGCGCGTAAGGAACCCGTCATTCCTGCGACGAGATCGCTACGCCGCGTACCCGCGAAAGGCATGCCGAAGGCCCCCCGGACCGGTGGTCCGAGGGGCCCTGGACGAAGGGGAGTTCAGGCCTTGGTGACGTCCTCGTGCTCCTCCTCCGGCTCCCGGCCGGGGGTCTTGAGATCGAACTTCGTGATGGCGAACCGGAAGACGGCGTAGTACACGGCCGCGAAGCACAGGCCGATCGGGATGATCGCCCAGGGTTTCGTCGCCAGGTTCCAGTTGATGACGTAGTCGATCAGCCCCGCCGAGAAGCTGAAGCCGTCGTGCACGCCCAGCCCCCACGTCACCGCCATCGACACACCCGTCAGCAGCGCGTGGATCACGTACAGCGCCGGGGCGACGAACAGGAACGAGTACTCGATCGGCTCGGTGATACCCGTCACGAACGAGGTGAGGGCCACCGACAGCATCAGACCGCCGACCTCCTTGCGGCGGTTCGGCCGCGCGGTGTGGGTGATCGCCAGCGCCGCCGCCGGCAGGGCGAACATCATGATCGGGAAGAAGCCCGACAGGAACTGCCCGGCGTTCGGGTCGCCCGCCAGGAACATGTTGATGTCGCCGTGCACCTCGATGCCGTCGGGCTTGACGTAGGTGCCGAACTGGAACCAGATGGGCACGTTCAGGAACTGGTGCAGGCCGATCACCAGCAGCGCGCGGTTGGCGACACCGAAGATGCCCGAGCCCCAGGACCCCGCGTCGCTCAGCCAGTCGCTGAAGTTCTCCAGCGCGTCACCGATCGGCGGCCAGATCCACAGGCACAGCGCCGCGAACGCGATCGCCACGAACGACATGATGATGGGCACCAGCCGGCGGCCGTTGAAGAAGCCCAGCCAGTCCACCAGCTTGGTGCGGTGGTAGCGCTGCCAGAAGTACGCCGTCAGCAGGCCGATCACGATGCCGCCGAACACGCCCGGGTTCTGGAAGGAGAACCCCGCCACCGTGTCCTCGGCGGGCGCCAGGCAGCCGACGTTGGGGATGGCCTTGGTGTCGGGCGGGCAGTCCTCGGGGAACTGGCGCAGTACGTTGTAGTAGACGAGGTAGCCCGCCACCGCCGCGAGGGCCGTGGAGCCGTCCGACTTCTTCGCCATGCCGATGGCCACGCCCACGCAGAACAGCATCGGCAGTCCGAGCGAGCCGTCCAGCAGTGCGCCGCCCGCGCCCGCCATGACCTTGGACACGTCGGTCCAGCCCAGCCCCTCGTCGCCGAACACGTCCGGCTGGCCGAGCCGGTTGAGGATACCCGCCGCCGGCAGCACGGCGATGGGGAGCTGAAGGCTGCGCCCCATCTTCTGAAGCCCCTGGAACAGCGTGTTCCAGCGGACCCGCGCGGGGCTGACGGCTTCTTCACTCATGGGCGTCCCTCCGGGCGGTTTGGCGACCGTCCGTCAGGTGGTGTAGACCAGTCACGGACGATTGTGGAGCCGTGCCGTCATCCTGCGGCCCATACGGCCCAAACGCTCGCGAAGTTGGGCCAACTGTGGGTTACTGCGACAAAGCGGTTCACGCCCCTCACACCAGGTCGGATCAGGGAGAAGGACATGGCCACCAAGGCTGAGAAGATCGTTGCCGGGCTCGGCGGCATCGACAACATCGAAGAGGTCGAGGGCTGCATCACACGCCTGCGCACCGAGGTCAACGACCCCGGCCTGGTCGACGAAGCCGCCCTGAAGGCGGCCGGCGCACACGGTGTGGTGAAGATGGGTACCGCCATCCAGGTCGTCATCGGCACCGACGCCGACCCGATCGCCGCGGAGATCGAAGACATGATGTGAGCCCCCGCGGCTCACTGCGAGGGGCCCCCTCCCGACACCGGGAAGGGGCCCCTCGCACACCCGGCCCGACCACGGTCCACGCCGCCCGCCGAGGGCACCGGTGCCCCAGCGGGCGACGTTCGCCCCGTCGGGCAAACGTCGCCTGCCGGGGCACTAGGCTCGTCCCCATGTCTCGAATCGACGGCCGCACCCCCGAACAGCTCCGCCCCGTCACCATCGAACGCGGCTGGAGCAAGCACGCCGAGGGCTCCGTCCTCGTCTCCTTCGGCGACACCAAGGTGCTCTGCACCGCCTCCGTCACCGAGGGCGTCCCGCGCTGGCGCAAGGGCAGCGGCGAGGGCTGGGTCACCGCCGAGTACGCCATGCTGCCCCGCGCCACCAACACCCGCGGCGACCGCGAGTCGGTCAAGGGCCGCATCGGCGGCCGCACTCACGAGATCTCCCGCCTCATCGGCCGCTCCCTGCGCGCCGTCATCGACTACAAGGCCCTCGGCGAGAACACCGTCGTCCTGGACTGCGACGTCCTCCAGGCCGACGGCGGCACCCGCACCGCCGCCATCACCGGCGCCTACGTGGCCCTCGCCGACGCCGTCGCCTGGGCCCAGGGCAAGAAGCTCATCAAGCCCGGCCGTAAGCCGCTGACCGGCAGCGTCTCCGCCATCTCCGTCGGCATCGTCGGCGGCGTCCCGCTCCTCGACCTCTGCTACGAGGAGGACGTGCGCGCCGACACCGACATGAACGTGGTCTGCACCGGCGACGGACGCTTCGTCGAGGTCCAGGGCACCGCCGAGGCCGAGCCCTTCGCCCGCGAGGAGCTCAACGCCCTGCTCGACCTCGCCGTCGCGGGCTGCGCCGACCTGGCCGCGCTCCAGGCCAAGGCGCTCGCGCAGTAACAGCCACGCGACGAAGCGGGCGGCACGGGCAACCGTCGCCGCCCGTCGCCGCGTCACCAGTAATACGGGCGCACGGCTAGACACTGTGCGCCCGGCCACAGGAGGGCCGCAAGGCCCAGAGGGAGGGAACCGTTCCATGGCCGCGAGCCGCCGACGCCGCACCACCGCTGTCGCCGCTGCCCTGGTGGCTGCCGCGCTGACCGCCGGCCTCACCACCGGCTGCGACGCCGTGAACAAGGCACTGGACTGCGTCCAGACCGCAGACGCCATAGCCGACAGTGTCACCGACCTCCAACAGGCGATCGAGAGCGCCTCGAACGACCCGACCCAGCTGGAGGAGTCGCTCGACTCCATCGACCAGAACCTCGGCGAGATCAAGGACAAGACCGACAACGCCGACGTAGAGAAGGCCGTCGACGACCTCGGCAAGGCCATCACGAACGTCCGCACCGCCGTCGACAACGGCGACGCCACGCCCGACATCAGCCCCGTCACCGACGCGGCGGGCGAACTGACCAAGGTCTGCACGCCGTAACCACGGCCGACGGTCGGCGGGTCACCGGCGTCCCGCGATACTGGACGCCATGACCCGCCTGATCCTCGCCACCCGCAACGCCGGAAAGATCACCGAGCTCAAGGCCATCCTCGCCGAAGCCGGCCTTCCCCACGAGCTCGTCGGCGCCGACGCCTTCCCCGACATCCCCGACGTCAAGGAAACCGGCGTCACCTTCGCCGAGAACGCCCTGCTCAAGGCGCACGCCCTGGCGCAGGCCACCGGCCTCCCGGCCGTCGCCGACGACTCCGGCCTCTGCGTGGACGTCCTCGGCGGCGCGCCCGGCATCTTCTCCGCCCGCTGGGCCGGCCGCCACGGCGACGACCGGGCCAACCTGGACCTGCTGCTCGCCCAGTTGTCGGACATCACGGACGTCCACCGAGGCGCCCACTTCGCATGCGCGGCCGCCCTTGCCCTCCCCGACGGCACCGAACGCGTCGTCGAGGGCCGCCTGACCGGCACCCTGCGCCACGCCCCCTCCGGCACCAACGGCTTCGGCTACGACCCCGTCCTCCAGCCGGACGGCGACACCCGCACCTGCGCGGAACTGACCCCGGCGGAGAAGAACGCCATCAGCCATCGCGGCAAGGCGTTCCGGGCGCTGGTGCCGGTGGTTCGGGAGCTGCTGGGCTGAGAGAAGCGAAGGTCCACCCTGAGCGGGGTGGACCTTCGAATCAAAGGTGTGCGGCCGGAGGGACTCGAACCCTCAAGGGATTTCTCCCACAGCATCCTAAGTGCTGCGCGTAGGCCATTCCGCCACGGCCGCCCGCGCGCTCATGCTACCCGGCGAGGTGTCCTCGTAGTCGTGCACCTAGCGGGCTCTGCGCCCGCCCCGGCACCACGTGTCCGTGATGGCGTGGCAGTTGGGACACAGCAGCCGCAGATTCTCCTGTCGATCGTCGCTCCAGTCCCCGCTGATGTGGTCGACCTCCAGCGTCATAGGCTTGCCGAGCCACTCGGGGCCGACCCCGCACCTGGCGCACTCCTCGGGTACCCCCACTTCGTTGAGTGCCCGGCGGAGCAGGTGGGTTCTGGTCCGGCGAGTGCCGTCGTGCTGGACCAGGATGTCCCCGGCCCGCAGGAGTGGGGTCGTACCCGGCCCGCCACGTTGATGTGCCTGCCCCAGGAAGTGCGAGGTGTCGAGACTGTCTTCGATCACCCAGCAGCCGAGCTGAGCACGCAGCTGGCTGTTGTAGGGCTCCATCCCCAGGGCGCGCAGCGTACCCGCGATGGAGGTCGATCCCGCGACCGCTCGGCGCAACTCGTCCGGTGTCGGTCTGGTTGGCGTTGCCCTCGATCGCCTCTGGCGGGGCATGTGCGAGACGTCGATGTCGAAGTGGTCGAAGCGTCGGAAGAGGTACCGACGAAGCTGTCCGTAGGGCTGGGTACCGAAGAAGGCGATGACCTCGTCGATGTCGGAACACCGCCCGGCGGCCTCGGCCAGCCGTTCCCGGGTGTACGACACGCTGCTCATGAGGCCTTGCCTTTGCTGCGTCCCCGATAACTGTCCGTCGTCGAGTGGCAGTTGGGGCACACGAACCGCAGGTTCCCGATGCGGTTGTCGCGCCAGTTGCCGTCGATGTGGTCGACCTCCAGAGGGAGCGGATGTCCCAGCCAGACCGCTTCGATGCCGCACATGGCGCACCGGTTCGGCAAGCCTGCCGCGGTCATTGCCCACCTGAGCCGGTCACTCGGGATGCGCCGCGCCTGGTCGATCGGCTGCTCGACCAGCAGGGCCTCCGGTGTGCGGGGACGCCATGCCTTGCCCTGCTGGGTCGGCAACTGGAGGTGCGTGACGTCGATGCCATACGCCTTGATCCGGCGGCTGATATGCGTGTGGTGACCTCCGACGACCTCAAGTCCGAGACGTCGCAGTACCTCGCACATGTTCGTCGACGCCGAAACGGCCTCCTGGAGGATCTCCCGCGTCCACTTCACGCCCTCGCGCTCGAAGTGCGAGACATCCAGCCCGAGCTTCTTCATCCGCTCCCTGAGGTAGTGCCGAGCCGAGCTCTTCGGGTCCACCCCCAATCTCACGCACGCCTCCGACAGCGTCCGCGCCCCCCGAGCCGCCTCTTCCAGCCGCTCCCTGGTGTACGCACTGGCCCCCATAGAGCCCCCTCCGTTCTCGGCCACCCGTTCGTGGCCTCGCACGGAGTAACGAACCGTTTATCGGACAGTCACGCACGAAATGCGGAACGGCCCGTACCAAGTGATCTCGGTACGGGCCGTGGCGAGGAGGCGAGGGGCCGGGTCAGATGCCCAGATCCTTGATGATCTTGGCGACGTGGCCCGTGGCGCGGACGTTGTAGAGGGCTTGTTCGACCTTGCCCTCCTCGTCGACGACGATCGTGGAGCGGATGACACCCATGTAGGTCTTGCCGTAGTTCTTCTTCTCGCCGTAGGCGCCGTAGGACTCGGTGACGGTCTTCTCCGGGTCGGCGAGGAGGGTGACCTTCAGGTGTTCCTTGTCGCGGAACCTGGCCAGCTTCTCCGGCTGGTCGGGGGAGATGCCGATGACGTCGTAGCCGGCGCCGGCCAGGAGGTCGAGGTTGTCGGTGAAGTCGCAGGCCTGCTTGGTGCAGCCGGGCGTGAGGGCGGCCGGGTAGAAGTACACGATGACCTTGCGGCCCTTGTGGCCGGCCAGCGAGACCTCGTTGCCGTCGGCGTCGGGCAGGGTGAAGGCGGGGGCCGGGTCCCCGGGCTGGAGTCGTTCACTCATGGCATCGAGCGTAACCGGGGGTCCTGACAGTGCGTGCGCGACGAGAACTGACAGACTGTCCAGAACAGCATCAGCAGACACGGAGGCCGTACGGTGGCGGACACGTCGGACACCAGAACCCCGGCGCAGATCGAGGCGGACATCAGGCGCCGCCGCGAAGTGCTGGCCGAGACGCTCGACGAGATCGGGATCCGGGTACACCCGAAGACCATCGTCGGCGATGTGAAGGCCAAGGTCGCCGCCAATGTCGATCACACCCTCGGGAAGGCCTACGTGCAGGTCAACCGGGCCGTGACGGACGTGCGGGCCAGATTCGTGGACGACGAGGGCACCCCGCGCCTGGAGCGTGTGCTGCCGGTCGCCCTCGTCGCCGTCGCAGTCGTCGGGCTGCTCGCCGTGAGCACCCGGCGCCGCAAGGGCTGACCCTCCGGGGCCCGACGTGCCGAAGGCAGGTAGGTTCGAGGCGTGAGCGCCAACAGAAACGACAGAACCCAGGACGACAAGCTGCCCATCCGCATGCTGCACGACCGCGTCCTCGTGCGGCAGGACACCAGCGAGGGTGAACGGCGTTCCGGCGGCGGCATCCTCATCCCCGCCACGGCGGCCGTGGGCCGTCGGCTGGCCTGGGCCGAGGTCGTCGCGGTGGGCCAGAACGTACGGACCGTGGAGCCCGGCGACCGTGTCCTGTACGACCCCGAGGACCGGGCCGAGGTGGAGGTGCGCGGCACCGCCTACGTGCTGATGCGCGAGCGCGATCTGCACGCCGTGGCCGCCGACCGGTTCGAGGGGTCCGAGGACTCCACGGGGCTGTACCTCTGACGCGCGCCTTACGATTCCTTGATCGGGAAACGGGCCGGTGACCAGTGTCACCGGCCCGTTTCCCGTTTTTTTGCTAGATTCGAAGGAGCCCGACGAGACGCGCCGTACCGGGACCGCCCGCACAGGGGGTGGATCGCAAAGACGACGCACCGCCCTGAAAAGGCCCGTCTCGCGGAGGTGCTCCCATGGCCTGGGTTCTGCTCGTCGTCGCCGGTCTGCTGGAGGTCGGCTGGTCGATCGGGATGAAGTACACCGACGGTTTCACCCGACTGGTGCCCAGTCTGCTCACCGGCGCCGGCATCGTCGTCAGCATGGTGCTGCTGTCCTACGCCGCCCGTTCCCTGCCCATCGGCACCGCCTACGGCGTCTGGGTCGGCATCGGCGCGGCCGGTGCGGCGGTGCTCGGCATGGTGGTGCTCGGTGAGCCGGCCACCGCCGCCCGGATCTTCTTCATCTGTCTGCTGCTGGTCGCCGTGGTGGGACTGAAGGCGACCTCCGGTCACTGACCGGGCGCTCGCCCGGCGCGCCTCACTCGCGGCGGTTGGCGCCGGTACCCCCGCCACCGGTCAGCACACCGCCCAGGTCGCCGCCGTCGGTCGTGCCGCCGCCCGTGTCGCCGCCGGTGCTGTCACCGCCGTCCGTGGTGCCGCCGTCCGTGGTCGCCCCGCCGTCGGTGGTGCCGCCCGAGTCGGTCGTGCCGCCCGTGTCGCCGCCGGTCGTGGCCCCGCCGTCCGTGGTGCCGCCCGTGTCCGTCGTACCGCCGCCGGTCGTCTCACCCCCGGTCGCGCCCCCGCTGTCCTGGCCGCCCGTGTCCGGTGTGTCGGTCGGGCCCGGAAGGGTCGGCTCGTCGGAGGGATCCTCCTCGGTGGGCTCGATCTCGGGCATCTCCCAGACGGGCTCCTCCTGGAGCCAGAGGTCGAAGTCGTTCTCCGGGACGCCCTTCAGCGCGTCGCGGGTGAACTGCGCCCAGATCTCCCCGGGCGGCCCGCCGCCGTTGATGCGGTCCAGCCCCAGCGCGTCGTACAGCGGCTCCTGCGCGGCCGTCTCGGGGTTCTGGCCCATCACCGCGACGACGGTGGCCAGGTCGGGGGTGTAGCCCGCGAACCAGGCCGCCTTGTCGTCCTCGGCCGTACCGGTCTTGCCGGCGGCCGGACGGCCCGCCTCCTGCGCGGCGAAGGCGGTGCCGTTCTCGACCACGCTCTGCAGGATCGAGGTCGTGGTGTCGGCGGCCTCACGGCTGACGGCCTGCCGCGTCCTGCGCGCGGGCAGCGCGATCTCCTCGCTGCCGTCCTTGGTGATCTTCTTGATCAGGGTGTACGTGCCGTGCTTGCCGTGGTTGGCGAGGGTCGCGTACGCCTCCGCCATGTCCAGCACGCTGGCCTGCGCGACACCGAGCGCGACGGAGGGACCGGCCTCCTGGAGGCCGGGGGTGCCGGACGGCAGGCCGAGGCCGATCGCGGTCTTCTTCACCTTCTCCGGGCCGACGTCCACCGCCATCTGCGCGTACACCGAGTTCACGGACTTGTCGGTGGCCTCGCGGACGGTGATGTCGCCGTAGTCGACGTGGTCCTCGTTCTCGGGCGCGTAGGAGCCGTCCCAGCCCTCCACCGGACGCGAGCTGGTGCCGTCGTAGACCGTGTTGGGCGTGATCTCGCGGCCGTCCTGGGTGGTGGAGCCGTTCTGCGCGGCCGAGGTGAACACGAACGGCTTGAAGGTGGAGCCGACCTGGAAGTCCCGGCGGGTGGCGCCGTTGGTGTACTGCTTGACGTAGTCGATGCCGCCGTACATCGCGACGACCTCGCCGGTCTTCGGGTCGACCGCGGCGCCGCCCGCGCGCACGTAGTTGTCGACCTTGCGGTTCTTCTTGTCCAGCTTGGACATCAGCTGGTCGTTCACGGCCTTCACGAAGGCGTTCTGCCTGGGCTTCTGGAGCGTGGTGGTGATGCGGTAGCCGCCCGCCTCCAGCTCCTCGGCATCCAGGACCTTGTGCTCGGTCAGATACTGCTTGATCGCGTCCACGACGTAACCGCGCTGCCCGGACAGGCCGATGGCGACGGTGGCCTCCCTGGGCGCCGGGAACTTGATGCCCTGCCGCGCGGCCTCGGTCAGCCAGCCCTTCTTGACCATGCCGTCCAGCACGTAGTTCCAGCGGGCCTCGGCGCTTGCCCGGTTCTCCGGGTGCGCCACCACGTCGTACTCGCTGGGCGCGTTGAGCAGCGCCGCGAGGTACGCGCCCTTGGCGGCGTCGAGTTCGGTGGCGTCGATGCCGTAGTAGGCCTGGGCCGCGGCCTGGATGCCGTAGGCGTTGCGGCCGAAGTAGCTGGTGTTCAGGTAGCCCTGGAGGATCTCGTCCTTGGTCACCTCGCGGTCCAGCTTGATCGCGATGAAGAACTCCTTCGCCTTGCGGGTGACGGTCTGCTCCTGGGCCAGGTAGTAGTTCTTCACGTACTGCTGGGTGATCGTGGAGCCGGACTGCTTGCCCTTGCCGGTGGCGGTGTTCCAGGCCGCGCGCACCATCGCCTTGGGGTCCACGGCGGACTCGGAGTAGAAGTCGCGGTCCTCGGCGGCCAGTACGGCGTGCTGGGCGTCCCTGGAGACCTGGGCGAGGGAGACGTTCTCCCGGTTGATCTCCCCGTCACGGGCCAGCTGGCTGCCGTCGGCGTACAGATAGACGTTGCTCTGCTTGGTCGCGAGGGCGTTCGCCGGAGGGATCTTGACCAGCGAGTAGCCGAGGAAGAACAGTCCCGCCAGCAGCACTGCCCCGATGACGAAGGCGGCCAGCACCATCCGCCAGGTCGGCACCAGCCGGCGCCAGCCCGTGCGCCCCGGCCGCTTCTGCTTGCCTTCGCTCACGGCCTCCCCCTCCGGCGACTGCGGCCCCGTTCTGGACGCCCAGCCCTCGTCCGGTCGCTGCGGCTGCGGCTCGTCGCTCATCTCGTGCACGGACTCCTGTTTCGCGTCGTACGTTCCCGTACGCACTCGTACGCCTTCTGCGCCCCCAGACGAAGACTCTCGCACCAAGCGTTCCGTTCCCGCCGAGCGGCACGCGTTCGTCGGAATTTGCGTGGCGGTCCGTCGCGCACCGCCGGTAGGCTCCGGCGCTTCGGTGTGCGGGCGGATCCTGGAGGCGGTGCGGTGTGGGCGCGGCACGGTTGTACGCGGCCGTCGCGGCGGGGGGATTCCGACGGTACGCCACTTATCGGGCGGCCACGGCCGCAGGGGTCTTCACCAACACCGTGTTCGGCGTGATCATCGTCTCCACGTATCTGGCGCTGTGGGACGAGAAACCCCACCTCGGGGGGTACGACCAGGCACAGGCGGTCACCTACGCGTGGCTCGGGCAGGCCCTGTACTCGACGCTGGCGCTCCAGGGCGGCGGCGCGGAGAAGGACCTGATGGCCCGCATCCGCACCGGTGAGATCGCGATCGACCTGTACCGGCCCGCCGACCTCCAACTGTGGTGGCTGGCGACGGACCTGGGCCGGTCGCTGTTCCAGGTGCTGGGCCGCGGGCTGATCCCGTTCGCCTTCGGGGCGCTGGTGTTCGATATGGCGCTGCCCACGGACGTGCTCACCTGGGTGGCGTTCCTGGTCGCGCTGGTGCTGGCGATGCTGGTCAGCTTCGGCATCCGCTATCTGGCCGCGCTGAGCGTGTTCTGGATCATGGACGACCGGGGCGTCTCGCAGGCCGTCATGGTCACCGGCGTGTTCTTCTCGGGCATGCTGCTGCCGCTGAGCGCCTTCCCCGGCGCGTTCGCCGACATCGTGCGGGCGCTGCCCTGGGCGGCGCAGCTCCAGGTGCCGGCGGACGTGCTGATGGGGGAGACCGGGGCCCTGACGGCGTACTCCTTCCAGGCGGCCTGGGCGGTGGCACTCCTTGCGGCGGGCCGGCTGGTGCAGTCGGCGGCGACACGGCGGGTGGTGGTGCAGGGTGGGTGACGCGGAGGCCGGGGCGCGGCCGGTGGGCGGCGCGCAGGCCGGGGCGCGGGCGGCCGGGGACATGGACGCCGAGGCACGGGCGGCGGGTGAGGCACCGGCCGAGGCACGGGCGGGTGAGGCACCGGCCGGGGCGTGGGCCGCGGGTGAGGCACCGGCCGGGGCGTGGGCCGCGGGTGAGGCACCGGCCGGGGCGTGGGCCGCGGGT
>NZ_JBEXPR010000014.1:133650-185958 GCF_040612135.1 Streptomyces sp. NPDC006458
GGCGGGTGAGGCACCGGCCGGGGCGTGGGCCGCGGGTGAGGCACCGGCCGGGGCGTGGGCCGCGGGTGAGGCACCGGCCGGGGCGTGGGCCGCGGGTGAGGCACCGGCCGGGGCGTGGGCCGCGGGCGGGCGTCTCCTGCGGCTCGGGGAAGGACTGCGGGCCTACCGGCTGATCGCCGGGATGTGGATCCGCTCCACGGTGACCTACCGCACCTCCTTCGCCCTCACCGTCGTCGGCAACCTGCTGCTGACCGCCCTGGACTTCGTCGGCATCCTGCTGATGTTCTCGCAGGTCGACTCCCTCGGCGGCTGGAGCCTGCCCGAGGTCGCCTTCCTGTACGGGCTGTCCGCGACCTCGTTCGGGACCGCCGATCTGCTGCTGGGCTCGATGGACGCGCTGGGCGCCCGGATCCGCGACGGCTCCTTCGACACGCTGCTGGTGCGGCCCGTGCCGGTGCTCGCCCAGGTCGGTGCCGACCACTTCGCGCTGCGCCGGCTGGGCCGGGTCACCCAGGGCGCGCTGGTGCTGGCGTACGGGCTTCTCGCCGTGGACGTCGACTGGACGCCGGCGAAGGCGGTGCTGCTGCCGGTGATGCTGGTCAGCGGCGTGATGATTTTCGGCGCGGTGTTCGTGGCGGGCGCGGCCTTCCAGTTCCTCGCGCAGGACGCGGCCGAGGTGCAGAACGCGTTCACCTACGGCGGCACCACGCTGCTCCAGTATCCGCCGAGCGTGTTCGGCAAGGACCTGGTGCGCGCGGTCACCTTCATGCTGCCGCTGGCCTTCGTCAACTGGGTGCCCGCCACCTACATCATGGGGCGGCCCTACCCGGTCGGGCTGCCCGAGGGGGCGGCGTTCGCCCCGCCGCTGGTGGCGGCGGCGTGCTGCGCGCTGGCCGGGGTGGCGTGGCGGGCGGGACTGAGGTCGTATCGGAGCACGGGGAGTTGAGGCGTGTGGCTGGGGTCGGGACGGGGTCCGGGACAGGGGCCGGGGCCGGGGCGTTCATCGAACTGGACGGTGTGGAGAAGGTCTTCGACGTGTACCGCAGGACCGGGTTCCTCAAGCGGGAGCGGCGCCAGGTACGGGCCGTCGACTCGCTGTCCTTCACGGTCGAGCGCGGGGAGATGGTCGGCTACATCGGCCCGAACGGCGCCGGGAAGTCGACCACGATCAAGATGCTGACCGGCATCCTCACCCCCAGCGGCGGCCGGCTGCGGGTGGCCGGCATCGACCCCTCCCGTGAGCGGGTCCGGCTCGCGCACCGCATCGGGGTGGTGTTCGGGCAGCGCACCACCCTGTGGTGGGACCTGCCGCTGATCGACTCCTACCGGCTGATGCACCGCATGTACCGCATCCCCGACGCCCGTTACCGCGCCCGTCTGGACCGGCTCGTCGAACTCCTCGACCTCGCCGACCTGCTGGAGGTGCCCGTACGGCAGCTCTCCCTCGGCCAGCGGATGCGCGGCGACATCGCGGCCGCGCTGCTGCACGACCCGGAGGTGCTCTACCTCGACGAGCCGACGATCGGGCTGGACGTGATCTCCAAGGCCAAGGTGCGGGAGTTCCTACGGGAGTTGAACACCGAGCGCGGCACGACGGTGCTGCTGACCACGCACGACCTGACCGACATCGAGCAGCTGTGCTCCCGGGTGATGGTCATCGACCACGGCCGTCTGATGTACGACGGTCCGCTCGTGGGCCTGCACGAGGCGGGGGAGAGCGAGCGGACCCTGGTGGTCGATCTGGAGCGGGAGTTGCCGCCGATCGAGGCCGCGCCCGCCCGGGTGGTCCGGGTGGAGGGCCCGCGCCAGTGGCTCTCGTTCCCCGCGTCGCAGTCGGCGGCCCCGCTGGTGGCCGAGATCGCCGCGCGCTATCCGCTGGTGGACCTGTCGGTGCGGGAGCCCGACATCGAGGCGGTGATCGCGAAGATGTACGCGGGGCGGGCCTCGGCGTAACCCCAGGTGCACGCGGGGGAACGGGGCGCGGTGACCTCGCGCGGCGCGTAGGCGGGAAAGGGTTGCGGCATAGTGTCCGGCGCGTGGAACTCGTAGGCTGCTCCCATGACCGACGATGCCCCTGAGCTGCGGGCCTCAGACGCGGACCGTGAGCGAGTCGCCGAAGTCCTGCGGGACGCCCTCGCGGAGGGCCGGCTGGACATGCCGGAGTTCGAGGATCGGCTGGAGGCCACGTACACCGCGCGCACCTACGGAGAACTGGCCCCCATCACCCGCGACCTGCCCGCGCCGGGCGTGACACCGCCGTCGATGTCGCTGTCCAAGGGGGCCGCGGAGCCGGGCAGTTGGGCCGAGCGGATCGTCGGCGGCGAGGGTTCCTCCACGGGCGCCTTCGCGATCATGGGCGGTTTCCAGCGCAAGGGGCGCTGGACGGTGCCGCGGCGGTTCACCGCCTTCACTTTCTGGGGCGGCGGGGAGCTCGACCTGCGCGAGGCGAACTTCGCCGACCGCGAGGTCGTGATCAGATGCGTGGCGATCATGGGCGGGATGCAGGTGACCGTGCCGCCCGGCGTCGAGGTCGTCGTCCGCGGCATCGGCGTGATGGGCGGCTTCGACCACAGCGAGGATGGCGTGCCGGGTGATCCCGGCGCCCCGCGCGTGGTCATCACCGGCTTCGCCTTCTGGGGCGGCGTCGGCGTCGAGCGCAAGCTGACCCGCGCCGAGCGCGAGCGGCGCCGGCTGGAGCGCAGACAGGCGAAGCAGGACCGCAAGCGCGACGCGTGAGCTGCACGAGGACTTCCCCGAGGACGTCGAGAACGCCCACCGCAAGCGGCTGGACGGACACGGCGACCTGACGCGGGAACGGCAGCGACGGGACGACGACTAGAGACTGTGGACGGCCATGGGCTTCGGACGACCTCGGGCTGTGGACGGCCACGGACTTCGAGGCCACGGGCTGTGGACGGCCACGGGCTGTGGGCGACTTCGGGCTTCGGACGGCCACGGACTGTCGACTTCCACGGGCTGTCGACGACCTCCGGCTGTGGACGGCCATGGGCTTCGGGCGACCTCGGGCTGTAGGCGGCCACGGACTTCGGACGACCTCGGGCTGTGGGCGACCTCGGGCTTCGGGCGGCCACGGGCTGTGGACGGCCACGGACTGTCGACGACCTCCGGCTGTGGACGGCCACGGGCTTCGGATGACCGGGGCTGTCCGGACGCTCTCCGCGGGCCGGGGGCGCGGCGGGAGCAGCCTGCCGCTCACAGCCGCGCGGGTACCGCCCCCGCCAGATCGGCCAGGTCCAGGGCCGCGGCCATGCGCGCGTAGCCGCGGTCGCTGGGGTGCAGATGGTCGCCGCAGTCGTAGTCGGAGGCGAGGCGGCGCGGGTCGTACGGGTCGCGCAGGGCCCGGTCGAAGTCGGCGACGGCGTCGAAGACCCGGCCGTCGCGGATCCCGGCGTTGATCCGCTGCCGTACCTCCTCGCGGGCGTCGGTGTAGCCGGGGTGGCCTTTGAAGGGCATCAGAGTGGCGCCGACGATCTTGATGCCGTGCCCGTGGGCCTGGTCGGCCATCGCGCGCAGTCCGTCGAGAATCCGGTCCGGGTCGGCGAGGCGCGGGTCGCGCAGGATGTCGTTGACGCCGAGGTCCATGACGACGACCCTGACGTTCGCGCGGCCCAGGGCGTCCCGTTCGAAGCGCTTGAGCCCGCTGGGGTTGTCGACGGCGAAGCGCTCCACGCGGCCGCCCGCGCGGCCCCGGGGCAGGCTCTCGCCGACCGGGCTCGTGACCCCGCCGACGAAGCCGTCGGCGAGCACGCGGTTGCCGCTGATGCCCTGGTTGACCACGCCGTAGCGCGGCGCGTCCCGCCCGTCCTCGGCGGCCTGGCGCAGCCGCCGCGCGAGCACGTCGGTCCAGCGGCGGTTCTCGCCCACGCTGGAGGAGGAGCCGTCGGTGAGGGAGTCCCCGAGGACGACGACCGTGCCGTCGGCCTCGTCGGTGAGCACGTCCAGCGCGGTCAGATAGCGCCAGGCGTCCACCTGCTCGGTGAACGCGGCGCCGGTGAGGTCCTCGGTGCGGTCACCGGCCGCGCCGTAGCTGATCTGCCGTGCGCGCGGATGGTGGGTGACCGGCCCGGACGCGGTCGGCGAGTAGGTGGTGACCAGCACGTCACCGTCGTACGGCACCCGCAGCACGACCGGGTCGCTGACCACCTGTGCGCCCGGCGGCACGACGACGGTGGTACGGCCGCCGAAGGTCAGCCGGCGCATCGTCCCGCTCTCGGCCGCCGCGCCCGCACCGTCGGCCAGCGCCACGGAGGCGTGCGTGAGGGACAGCGGCGCCCGCCCGAAGAGATTGGACAGCGTCACGCGGGCACTCGTACCGCCGACACTGGTGTGCACGACGTTGCGCACCGAGCGTCCCGCCAGACCCGAGACCTCCGTACCGGGCTCGGCGGCCACCGGGGACGCCGACCAGGTGCCGACCCAGACGCCCGACGAGGCCGGCACCGCGGAGCCGTACGAACGGCCGCCGTCGCCCGTACGGCGGCGCGTGCCGTCGTCGAGGGCGACGGCGAAGTAGATGGCGGCCGACAGGGCCACGATCAGCGCGGTGATCGCGGCTAGCGGCGCACCACCCCGGTGGCGCCTGGTCATACGGTGCGGTTCTCCTCGGTCGGGGGAGCCCGCCGGGGCTCCGGTGTGATCACTGTGACCAACGCCGGGAACTCTTGTTCCGTTCCGGGAGTCGGTCAGGAAGGGACAATGTCGAAGTCGGGGCTCGTGAACGGGTGGAGTGCATGGAACGTACGAAACCGGATGACACCGGCGATACGGGACTGGATGAACCCGGCGTGAAGGCTCGGGGAACCTCCGCGGAGGCCGCCGCGGGTTCGCGGCGCCCGGGTGACGCGAAGCGCCCGGCGCGCACGATGGACGTCTTCAGCGCCGCCGACGAGGAGAAGCAGCGCGGCGTACGCCGGATGAAGCTGACGGCGGCCGGGCTGCTGCTGTTCGTCGCCGTCGTCTACGTCCTCGCCAAATGGGCCTCCCATGAGGGCGCGGGCCCCTGGGCGGGCTATGTGGCCGCGGCCGCCGAGGCCGGTATGGTCGGCGCGCTCGCCGACTGGTTCGCCGTCACCGCCCTCTTCCGGCACCCCCTCGGCCTGCCCATCCCGCACACCGCGATCATCCCCACCAAGAAGGACCAGCTGGGCGTCTCGCTCGGCGACTTCGTCGGCGAGAACTTCCTGTCCGAGGACGTCGTGCGCGATCGCCTGCGGTCCGTCGGCATCAGCAGCCGCCTCGGCGCCTGGCTCGCCGAGCCCGAGCACGCCGACCGGGTCACCGCCGAACTGGCCACCGCGCTACGGGGCGCGCTGACCGTGCTGCGCGACTCCGATGTCCAGGCGGTCGTCGGCGAGGCGATCACCCGGCGTGCCGAGGCCCAGGAGATCGCGCCCGGCATCGGCAAGATGCTGCAGAAGATCGTCGCCGACGGCGGCCACCGGCGCGTCGTCGACCTGGTGGTGACCCGCGCCCACGACTGGCTGGTGCTGCACCGCGACTCCGTGATGGACGCCGTCCAGGGCGGCGCGCCCGGCTGGACCCCCCGCTTCGTCGACAAGAAGGTCGGCGAGCGGGTCTACAAGGAGCTGCTGCGCTTCTGCGCCGAGATGCAGGACATGCCGACCCACCCCGCGCGCGGCGCCCTCGACCGGTTCCTCACCGACTTCGCCTCCGACCTGCAGTCCGACACCGACACGCGCGCGCGGGTCGAGCGGCTCAAGGGCGAGGTACTGGGCCGCGGCGAGGTCCAGGACCTGATCGCCTCCGCCTGGACCGCCGTACGGTCGATGATCGTCACGGCGGCCGACGACGAGCGCAGCGAGCTGCGTCTGCGGGTACGCGCCTCACTGCTGTCGCTGGGCGCCCGCATGGCCACCGAGCCGCGCCTGCAGGACAAGGTGGACCGCTGGGTCGAGGGCGCCGCGGTGCACGTGGTGACGACGTACCGCAAGGAGATCACCTCCCTGATCACCGACACGGTGGCCGGCTGGGACGCCGAGCACACCACCCGCAAGATCGAGGCGAACATCGGGCGTGACCTGCAGTTCATCCGCATCAACGGCACGGTGGTGGGCTCACTGGCGGGGCTGCTGATCTACACGGTGTCGCGGGGGCTGGGGGCGTAGGCCGGGCGTGAGACGGTCGACCGAGGGCACTCGGTCCGGCGTTCCGCCCGACGAAGAGGGAGCCCATGACCAGCCCAGGAGCCACGGCCGGAACCGGTCGCACGATCACCACGAGCATCCCCGCCCGCCTCGACCGTCTCCCCTGGTCCCGTTGGCACTGGACGATCGTCATCGGCCTCGGCACCGTGTGGATCCTGGACGGTCTGGAGGTCACGGTCGTCGGCAACATCGCGAGCCGGCTCTCCGAGTCCGGCAGCGGGCTGCCGATCACCTCCGCCCAGGTCACCGGCGTCGCGGCGGCCCTCTATGTCGCCGGCGCATGCTCGGGCGCCCTGTTCTGGGGCCGTCTGACCGACCGGTTCGGCCGCAAGAAGCTGTTCATGATCACCCTGGCCGTGTATCTCGCGGCGACGGCCCTGACCTCGATCTCCTTCGACGCCTGGTGGTTCTTCCTGTTCCGCTTCCTGACCGGCTTCGGCATCGGCGGTGAGTACGCGGCGATCAACTCCGCGATCGACGAGCTGATCCCGGCGCCCTACCGGGGCCGGGTCGATCTGATCATCAACGGCAGCTTCTGGCTGGGCGCGGTCGGCGGCTCGCTGCTGTCGATCGTCGCGCTGGACACCGAGATCTTCCCGATCGACGTGGGCTGGCGGCTGACCTTCGCCCTCGGCGCCGTGCTGGCCCTGGTCATCCTCCTCGTACGGCGACACGTCCCGGAGAGCCCGCGCTGGCTGCTGATCCACGGCAGGGACCGCGAGGCGGAGGAGATCGTGACGTCGATCGAGGAGCGGGTGGAGGCCGAGAAGGGCGAGAAACTGCCCCGCCCGGAGGGCGAACTCACCATCCACCAGCGCCGCAGCGTGTCGTTCGCGGAGATCGCCCGGACCGTGTTCGGGAAGTACCGCCGCCGCTCGGTGCTCGGCTTCTCGCTCTTCATCGGCCAGGCGTTCCTGTACAACGCGATCACCTTCGGCTTCGGCGCGATCCTCACCACGTTCTTCGACGTGCCGACCGGCGACACCGGCTACTACTTCGCGGTCATCGCCGTCGGCAACTTCTGCGGCCCGCTGCTGCTGGGCAAGCTGTTCGACACGGTCGGCCGCCGGGTGATGATCTCCTCCACGTATCTGCTCTCCGGGCTGCTCCTGTTCGGCACGGCCTGGCTCTTCGACCGCGGCTCGCTCAGCGCCACCACGATGACCGCCTGCTGGTGCGTCGTGCTGTTCTTCGCCTCCGCGGGCGCGTCCAGCGCGTATCTGACGGTCTCCGAGGTCTTCCCGATGGAGACCCGCGCGATGTCCATCGCCTTCTTCTACGCCCTCGGCACCGCGGCCGGCGGTATCAGCGGCCCGCTGCTGTTCGCCGAGCTCACCGGGACCGGCAAGGTCGGCGACACGGTTCTCGCCTTCCAGATCGGCGCGGGCCTGATGTGCGCGGCGGGCCTGGTCGCGGCGGTCCTCGCCGTCAACGCGGAGCGCCGCTCCCTGGAGGACATCGCCCGGCCGCTGACGGCGGCGAAGGAGCGAGTGGGGCAGTCGGCGCGGGAACGCCGTATGGCGTAGGCCGGGTTCCTGGGCCCTCACGCCCCGGTGCCGGACCCCGGCCGCACGATCATCAGCACCGTCACCGTCGCCACAGCGGATTGAACACCCCGGTCATATGTTCCCGCCCGCCGCGCCGCGCTCGACATGTGCCTGCACATGGTGCGCGCGGACCACGGTTCGGCGGTGGCGGCGCACACGGCCCGGATGTCGGTGATGCCCCTGGAACGCGAGGGCGGCCAGGCCCAGTTCATCGTCCGGGAACTGCCCCCGGCCCCGTCGGGAGCGACCCTGGAGCCCCTTTTGACCTGGGTCTCCTCCAACTGCGCCCGCGACCTGACCCTCGCCGACATCGCCACGGAGGCGGGCATGAGCACCCGCACCCTCAACCGCCGCTTCCGCGACCAGACCCGCACGACGCCTCTCCAGTGGCTCCACCGCGCCCGCGTCCACCACGCCCAGCACCTCCTGGAGACGACCGACACCCCGGTCGAACGCGTCGCCCTGGACTCGGTCTTCGGCTCACCGAGGGCGTTCCGGGAGCGGTTTCGCAGGGTGGTGGGGGTGAGTCCGCGGGGGTATGGAGGGCGCTTTGGGCGCGGCGGGAGGCCGGAGTCGTGTGAGTCGCAGTGCCGCCGGGAGTTCGCGGCCCGCGCGCCAGGACAACCGGGGGCCGGTTCAGCCTCGTCGGTCGGTCGGTTGGGTAGTCGGTCGGTCGGTCGGTTGGTCGGGCCCGGCCCGGGACGGCCGCGTGCCGGGCCGGGCCTGCCCCGTCGGTCCGCCACCGTCCGGGACGGCCGCGGGCCGGTTCAGCCCCGTCGGTCCGCCACCGCCCAGGACGCCAGCGCCACGGCCCCGGCCGCCCCGAACACCGCCGGCCAGGCCCCGACCTTCTTCGCCAGCGGGTGCGAGCCCGCGAACGCGGCCACGTATGCGGCGCTCAGCGCACCCGCCGCCGGAGCGCCCGCCTGCTGCCGCCACTGCTGGGCCGCGGCGACCCCCGCGGCGGCCAGTACGACCCCGCCGAGCTGCCGCTTCCTGGTCCACCGGGCCACGGCGTATCCGCCGACGAGACCGCTCGCGGCGACGAGCGCGCTGGGGACCTGGGCCATGACTGCCTCCTGTGACTGGGCGGTGGACGGGAACGGGTCGTATCCCGCCCCAAAGCTACGCGCGTGTCGCACGGCTCCCCGGACCCGAGTCCGGGATCGTCGGGTTCTCAGCCTCACAACCACCCGTGAGTCACTCGCCCTTGCGCTCGTACGCCCCGACGGCGGCCGTTGTCGACGGCCGCATGTTTGACTTCCGCGCGCCGGGTGACTGAGTGCAGTGGCGACTGAGCATTCGGCGAGGAGGAGTCCGTAGATGAGCACCACGATGCCGGAGCGGGACAGCACCGAGGACGGGCTGCGGTCCACGGCGGCCGACCACAGCGGTTGGTCCCGACTGGTCGAGTCCGTGCGGGAGTCGGGGCAGTACGCCACGAGACCCGAGGCGGAGCGCGTCACCCGGATCGTCCTGTCCCTGCTCGGCGGGCAGGTGGTCGGCGACGAGCGCGTGGCCCTGGCGGGAGCGCTGCCCGAGGAGGCGGCCCGGCTGGTGGCCGGACAGATCCCGCTCGCGCAACCGCTCACCGCACCCCGTTTCGTCGACTCGGTCGCGGCACGCGTCGAGGGCGCGACCCCGGCCACCGCCCGCTGGGACGTCAGTTCCGTGCTGAGTTCGCTGCCTCCCCTCATTGGCAACGGCCTGACCGGCCGCCTCCTCGCCGCCCTCCCGCCGGGCTACGCCCTGCTCTTCGGCCGCGCCGACCTGGGCCGACGGACCTGACCTCAGGTCCAGTCGCCGGGCGCGCGACCAAGGCGCCTCATTTGATGGGCGTCAAAGTTTGACAGTCGTCGTAGTTCGGGTCCAGGGTGGACGTCGTTCCCGTACGAGTCCGTACGAGGCGTTCAGGTGGGGGGAGTGGCGAAGCCATGGCCAGAACCGTGCGGTTCCACGAGATCGGCGGCCCCGAGGTGCTGCGCCTGGAGGACCTGGACCCGGGTGAGCCGGGCCCCGGCGAGGTGCGCGTGCGGGTGGACGCGATCGGCGTCAACCGGGCCGAAGTCCTCTTCCGTACGGGCCGCTACATCGAGCCTGTCAGGCAACTGCCCTCCCGCCTGGGCAACGAGGCGGCCGGCGTGGTCGAGGCGCTGGGTCCGGGCGTCACCGGCCTCTCGGTCGGTGAGCCCGTCAGCGTGATCCCGAGCTTCTCCCACAACGACTACGGCGTCTACGCCGAACGCGCCCTCGTCCCGGCCTCGGCCGTCCTGCCCCGGGGCGAGGACACCGACGCGGTCACGGGCGCGGCGACCTGGATGCCGTACCTCACGGCGTACGGCGCGATGGTCGAGGTCGGCGGCATGCGCCCCGGCGACACCGCGGTGATCACGGCGGCGTCGAGCAGCGTCGGCCTCGCCGCGATCCAGACGGCCCACCGCGTCGGCGCCACCCCGATCGCGGTCACCCGCACGCGCGCGAAGCGGCGCCAACTCCTCGCCGCGGGCGCGACGGAGGTGATCGTCTCCCGGGAGGAGGACGTGGCCTCCCGTGTCCTCGCCCTGACGGACGGCAGGGGCGCGGAGTACGTCCTCGACGCGGTCGCCGGCCCCGGCGTGACGGACCTGGTCCGCGCAACGGCCCCCGACGGCACCCTCTTCCTCTGGGGCGCCCAGAGTGGCGAACCGACCCCGTACCCGGCCTTCGACCTCGGCATGCCCGCGGTGAACCTGCGCACCTTCACGATGCTGGAGATCACCCGCTCCCCCGAACGTCTGCGCCGCGCCCGCGCGTTCATCGAAACGGGGCTCCGCCACGGGACGCTACGGCCGGTCGTGGACCGGGTGTTCGAGTTGGCGGAGATCGTGAAGGCGCACGAGTACCTGGAGGGCAACGGGCAGGTCGGGAAGGTCGTGGTGCGGGTGGATCAGTGACGGGCCACGGCTCGGCCCGTACTCTCGACGTCCCGCAGGGTCCGCACGAAGGCACGCCAGGCGACGGCCGTCACCGCGATCACACCCGCGTCGGCGGTCTTCGAGTCACGTATCAGCGTTCCACCGTCGGTGAATGCGCACTCGACGCATTCACCGCCCGCCCCGTTGCTGTACGACGAGGCGAACCACGCGGGACCGCCGTCAACCGCCTCTGCCACGCTCAACTCGTGTACTCCTTCCGGATCGTCTCGATCAGCAGAGCCGAACGCTGAGGGCTCAGGGCCGCGGCCCGCAGACCGTCGAACGCCCGCGTGTACTCACGGACATGATGCTCGCCCTCCAGATAGACGGCGTCGGTGATGCCGTCCCGGTAGACGAGGTCGGGATCCTCGGGGGCGGGAAAGCCCAGCATGGTGAACGGTCCGGTGGCCGGATAGGTGCCCGCGTCGAACGGCAGCACCTGAAGGGTCACGCTCGGCAGTTCCGCGGCCTCCAGGACCCGGTCGAGCTGCTCGCGCATGACCGAACGATCGCCGATGACATGGCGCAGGGCGCCCTCGTTCACGATGAACCACGCGTCGGGGGCGTCCGATCGCCGCAGCATGGCCTGGCGCTCCATCCGCACCCGCACGGCCCGGACGATGTCCTCCGCGGACATGTGCCCACCGGATCGGTGGAGTTCACCGGCGTACGCCTCGGACTGCATGAGTCCGGGGACCAGTTCGCACTGGTACTGGCGGAACGTGGAGGCCCCCTGTTCCAGACCGATGTAGATGTTGAACCATTCAGGCACCCCGGCCCCGTGCGTCTGCCACCAGCCACGGACCTTGGCCTGTCGGGCCAACGACTTCAGGAAATCGCGCAGTTCGTCGCCGGTGTCGTAGAAGCGGCACAGGGCGTCGATGTCCGACGGCTGGACCCGCCCGCTCCCGGTCTCCATCCGGTTGACCTTGGAACCGCTCCAGTCCAGAGCCGTGCCGACCTGGGCACAGGTGAGGCCGCTCTGCTCCCGGAGCCGCTTCAGCTCGAACGAGAGGCGGCGACGGCGGGCCGTCGGTGATCCGGGCATCCCAACCCTCTTTCCCGTAACAGGCGTTCAGTCTCGCGCCAAGAGCCGGGGATGCCAATCACTCGGAAGTGGGATTCCCGCCGTGCACATTGCATGACGGGACGAGCCGGCCACATTCTGTTGCCATGGCGCAACTCATCGTGAGTGCCCGCGAACGCTCCGCCGACTCGGCGACGACCGTGACGAGAGGGGTCCGTATGAGCCAGGAGGCGTGTATGTCACGCGAGCCGTGGGACATCGCCTTCACCGCCGATCGAAGGGAGGTCGCCGCCCTGCGTCGGATCATGCGGCTGCACCTGAGCACCTGGGGGTTGCACGGAGTCGTGGACGAGGCGCAGCTCTGCGTGAGCGAACTGGTCACCAACGTCGTCAAGCACGTGGGTCCCGGCGCCCCGACCACACTCGCCGTCTCCATGCGCGGCACCCGTCTGCGCATCGAGGTCCACGATCCCGAGACCCGCGCGATCCCCGTCCTCGCCGATTCGGCCGATGACGCGGAGCGGGGCCGCGGAATGGCACTCGTCGATGCCGTGGCCGACGCGTGGGGGGTCCAGCTCCACGGCGACCGCAAGGTGACGTGGTGCGAGCTCTCGACCGACCTGACCTCACCTGATGGCCACGTCGACAGCCCTCGCGTCACCCGCGCCGCGTCCGTCCTGGGCCTCTACTCGCACGCCTGGCCTGACTGTTCCCCTGGCCCGGGCAGGTTGAGCACCACCGTCGCAAAAGAGGTTGTGATCGACGCCGTGACGGACTTCCTGCACTGGCTCCGCGCTCATGGCTGGGACGGGGACGAGGTCCTCGACCTGGCACAGACGCGGTTCGAGGGGGAGGTCGCCGGGTGAGCGTCCGAGGGAGGGCTGTCGGCACCGACGGCCCTCCCGAGTGCACGACGTCAGCGTATGTGCGAGAAGAACCCCAATTGGGGCTCGTTCGGGGTGCCGATCAACAGCGCCCGGTCGAGCAGGATGTTGTTGTGCTCGCAGCTCGTCTCGGGGAGCATCGCGCAGGCGTGGCAAGCGGCCAGGTTCGCGCCCGCGGACCGGGCCTCGACGCACAGGGGGTCGGCCGAGCACCACGTTGCGCGCCGCAGCGCCGAGAGCAGTGCCGCACCGAGGCGCTTGGGTTCGCCCTGGGCCACCACACCACCGAGGCTGCCGGCGGAGTCGCTGGTCGCCGTGTAGACGAGGAGCCCGGCCATGCCGGCGTCCGTGTACAGGCGCTCGCGGAGTGCTGCGGCCGGGTAACCGGCCTCCAGGCTCCACTCGTTGATCAGCACGTGCGCCAGGGTGTGAAGCAGCACCATACGGGGCGTCGCCGGGGACGGGGGCACCTCGGCGGGATCGGTGGCCCGTTCGCGCAGCATGCGCTCGTGGTTGGTGCGCATGCGCTCCACACGGGCCGCCACCGCGACCGACCGCGCCCAGTCGTCCAGGCGGTCCTCGTCGAGGCGGACGAAGACGCCCTCGCCGCGCACTTCCATCGCGGGGAGCCAGTCGGTCGGCGTCAGGGACAGCGCGGCCTCGTGGCCCTCGGAACTGGACTCCGGATCCGCGATGCGCGTGAACGCCTTGAGTGCCCGCACCTCGCGCAGACGCTTCACCAGCATCGGCCTCCGCAGACCGAACGCGGCGAGTTCTCCGGGGTCCGAGACCGGCGGTTCGCACACGAACTGTTCCTCCCGCCCTTTGTCCCGCAGGGCGTTGCCCGCGCACAGCCGCTCGTACTCCTGGCGCCGAAGCGCCTGGTAACGGCTCGCCGCGGCTGTGTTCCCGGCGCTCTCCTCGGTCGGATCCTCCGCCTGCTCCGCGTCCAGCAGTGCCATGACGGCGTCGACCGAGATCGAGTCTTCGCCCCTGAACGCTCCCTTGAGGTAGATCTCGATCTCCGTGCGGGACGAATAGGCGCGCAGGTTCTCCCAGTGCTCCGCGAGTCGGTCGGCCAGACCGTCGCTCCATGGCGGGATGGACAACGCCGACTTCAGTACCGGCTGCCAGACCGCCGACGAACCGCGCTGGAGCGTACGGGGCGCCTGTGCGCAGTGCTCGGCGGGCACGTCCTTGAGCCAGGGCCGCTTGCCCTCGCAGCGCACGCCGAGGTCGGACAGGGCAGAGCGGCGGAAGGCCCCCTCCATGGACACCTCCGGCACCCCACAGCCGCACGAGATGAGGATGGAGCGCAGCGAGGCGCTCTGACCGGAGAACCGCATGCTCATCTCGCCGCCGCAGTGACCCTTGGCGCCGTCGTCGCGGTTCCGACGGTGCAGCCACTTCCAGTAGGGGAAGTCGTCCAGGTGCCCGTCTTCGCACGCCATGACGAAGCGGGACGGTACGAGCGGCTCGTCGTCGCAGTCAGTGCAGACGTTCCTGCCCGGGGGTGGGTTGAAGCCTCGCACGTGCTGGAGGGACAGACACTTCGGGCACGAGTGCCACAGCGGGAAACGCCGTACACGCACCCCGTCCTTGCTCGTGTCCTCCGAGGCCGGGGGCAGCCGGAAATGGTTCACCCCCAGGACCCGGGCCAGACGGTGCTCGTGGACGATCGGGGCCTCGTCGAGGGGCCAGCTCCGGTAGGCGTCGTCGATACCGGAGACGATGAACGACTCGTTGTCGACGGCGATCAGCGACCCGACCCCGTACGTGGTGATCATCTGGGAGCGCCGGACCGAGCCGCGGCGGGGGAGGGCGAGTCGAGGTGCGGCCGAGCCGCGGCGGCGCTCGCGGGGCGGGGTCATCGGGAAGCCTCCAGGAAGAGAGCGGACTCGGCGTCGACATCGCGCAGACTCCACAGGGTGGGCCAGGCGTCACTGTCCGACTCGTCGTCGTACGGCTTGAGCAGCGCGGGGGCGGGATTGCCGCGGACCGGCTTGTACAACAGACCGCCGTGTCCGTCCGCCATTGCCCGCCACCAGTCGACGAACTCGTCGAAGGCGTCGGAGGTGTCGCTCAGCTCCTCGCCGCAGATCTCGGACACGCGATTCGTCAGGATGGGCTTGATCTCCGTGTACAGGCGATCCACGTACGCGTGGATTCGGCCGGCGGCGTCGTTCTCCCGTGCCTCGGGGATGAGGATGCGAGCCAGGGCCACCACCACGGCATGCAGACCGCGGTCACGGGATCGGGCGGAGAACGGCGTGACGGAGGTCGACTCCACCTCGCGGTAGAGCGCGGAGTGGAAGTGCAGGAAGCCCTCGTAGTGCGAGCGGTCACGCGGCCGGGCCGAGTTCAGCATCACGGCCACCAGGCCGGGATGGGCACGGCCGACGCGGCTGGTGGCCTGGATGTACTCGGCCGTGGTCTGGGGCTGCCCCATCACCGCCATCAGGCCGAGGCGGTCCACGTCCACGCCTACGGCGATCATGTTGGTGGCCAGGAGGACATCGCGGACGTCGGGATCCGGGAGCCTCTTCTCGATCTCCTTGAGCCGGGCCGGGACGAGGCTCGCATCCACTCGACTCGTCAGCTCCGAGTAGCGGTTGGAGACACGTACCTCGGTGCCGTCTCGGTCGGCGAGCAGCCGCAGGTAGTCCTCGACGTCGTCGTTCACCTGGAGCTCGGCCGCCGACAGCAGCCGGAGGCTGTTGAAGTAGCCGACCAACGTCCAGTACGCGTCCCGGACCTCGTCGCTGGTGTCCGCGCACATGGCCTGGTGCAGCAGGGCCGCGTACGTGCGGATGAGGAGGGTCGACTGGCTGGTGCCGGGGGCCAGCAGACCGACGTAGCGGCGACTGGCCTTGGTCCTGCGGTCGGTCTCCACGGCGAACCAGGAGTCCCGGGCGTCCAGCCCGGCCGGCGGGAACTGGCGTACGTCCCGGTCGAAGAGGTTGCGTCCCTGGTCGGAGGCGCGGCGGATGGTTGCCGTGGAGGCGATCACCTTCGGTCGGTCCGCGAGCACGTCCACAGCGGTCTCGTACAGGCCGGTCAGGGTGCCCAACGGTCCTGAGATCAGGTGGAGTTCGTCCTGGACGATCAGTTCCGGGGGCGGGGTCGCGTCACCGGGGCGGTCCCGGTTGAAGAGTGCGGCGGTCTCCTCGCGCCATGGCATGGAGGCGAACTTGTCGACCGTCGCGATGACCAGGGTGGGACGGGCCTTGTAGACGGTCTCGTCCACCAGGTGCACGGGAAGGCCGGAGGCGAAGTCGCAGTCGGAGCCGGGACACCGGACGTCCATGCGGACGTCGTCCTCGTCCACGGCGTAATTGTGGGCGTCCAGCGCCGTGCCGCACCACGGACAGGCGTGGAGCTGCACCGGGTTCTCCGTCTGCAGGTTCTGCCCCCCGCGTAGTTTCAGCAGCTTCTCACCGGCCGTCTTCAGGTCGTTCGGTGTGGCCGATCTGCCGACCCACATTCCGATGGAGACGCCTTCGTGGCCCAGGCGCTCGGGGTTCGCCCGCCGCATCGACTCCATCGCGCAGATGAGGATCGTGGCACGCTCGAACTGCTGGAGGGTGAGCAGACGCAGCGTGTACCGCATGAGCACGGTGACCCCACCTCCGTCGGCGCCTCGGCGCAGCCGGCGCAGGAACGTGGTGAAGGCGATCAGGCCGAGGTAGGCCTCGGTCTTGCCGCCGCCGGTGGGGAACCAGAGCAGGTCGGAGATCTTGCGATCGGGGTGCTTCGGGTCGTCGATGCCGCTGAGACAGAGGAGCATGAACGCGATCTGGAACGGTCGCCAGCGCTGGGCCGAGAGGTCGAGGTCCGCTCTGCGGCCGCCTTTCACCCAGGCGCTGCGCGCACGCTGCTCGGCCATGGCCCGGTTGGCCAGTCGGAAGGCCTCCATGGCGTCCGGCTTCTCCGTCAGGATCCTGATGCCCTCTCGCATCCGACCGAGGGCCTCCCTGCAGGCGTCGAGCTGTACGTGCGCGGCCCCCTCGTAGGGGGTTCCGGCGAGCGTGGCCGCGTCCGAGGCCTTGGCCTCGATCCACTGCTCGTAGCCGAGGGCCAGTCCGCGCAACGCGGCGAACACCTCGGCGGCGGGGCGCTCGGCGAGGCCGAGCATGCCGAGGGCCGAGCTGCCGAGCGCTCTTTCGATCTCCGGGTTGGAGTCGGTCAGCAGCACCTCGTGCGTGGGCAGGAACTCGGTGCGGATCTCGCAGATCGCGGCACGCACTATCTCGGTCAGACCGACCGGAGGGGGAGTCCAGTCCCAGTGCGCGGAGCAGCCGTGACCCACCGCGAAGGTGGGGGCGTGGCGGTGCAGCAGGCGGCTCGTGGCCAACTCGATGTCGTCGGGGGACACATCGGGAGCGCGCTCGACGAAGGCGGACGCGCCGTCGACCGCCCGGACCCGCAGAACAGGCTGGAACAGGGCGAACGCGTCCTGGAGTTCCCGCTCGCCGACGACCTGGGCGTTGATCAACGTCACGGTGACGGTCACCGTGCCGGAGGTCACGTCCGCAGGTCGTACGAGGATGTGCAGCTCCACCTTGTCGCGGACGAGTTCCTCCTTACGGGCCCCGGGCCGCACGACGTCGATCGGCGTCTCCGGCAGCTCCAGTTCCCGGCGTCGCCAGTGCTCACGCTGGCCGACCGTGGTCCTGGCCTCCGCCCGCCGGGCCGACACCGTGCGGCCCTCGGAGTCGACAGGGATGTACACGGCGGCTCGCGTGGAGACCACGATCTCGGAGGCGATACCGGGGTCGACGGCGAAAGTGAGACCCATGGTCGACGGGCGGCGATCCCCGGACGCCGGCGGCTCGAAGGAGGCCCCGGTGTCGTCGGACCTGTCGTCGCCGAGCAGTGGGTGCTCGTCCAGGCCCTCCTCCTCGGCTGCGTCCTCCTTCTGCCGAAGCCGGGCCTCGGCATCGGCGGCTCGGGGGAACAGCACCCCGATGGGATAGCGAGTGATCGGAGCGTCCTGGGTGAGGACCTCGACCGCGTCGTCCCCCGCCTCGGCGTCCGGTCCCAGAAGCTCGCGCCGCAAGCGGGCCACGATCTCCTCCCGGACCCGGTAGTGCTCGGCGTGCGCACCGGTGGTCTGCGTCATGCCTCTTCCTCCCCGGCGCGTCCGCCGCGTCGATACCTTCCGATTCCCGTGATTCGAGGGGCTGTCCACACCCCATGGCCGCCGAGTCCCGCATTGGCGGCGGCTGCCGAGCTGCCCGCGACCGTCTCCAGGGTGTCCACCCGCAGACCGACGATCTCGGACGGCCAGCTGACGTCCCACGAGCGTGAGATCGTCTCCACGGCGTGCAGGTCCCTGCGGAAGCGCTCGGACGCCTCGCCGATCACGCGGTCGCCGTGGACCAGGTCGTACGGCGGGCTCTGGTCGGGGCCGGCAGGGAGCGCGTGGCGCATCCGCAGCGTCACCGTGTCGCCCGGACGCACCTGGTCGAGCAGGTAGGTCTGCGTCTCGGCGGCGGACAGGTTCGGGCCGTCCGAGCCCGGAGGGTGATCCCGATGTACGTCTCCCGCGATCACCTGCACGCCGTACCGCTCGTGCTTCCGCCAACCGCCCACATACCAACGCCCGGTGGGGCGGTGGCGCCGTATGCGGGAGGTGTCGGGTCCGGTCACGTGGTAGATGTCCTCGCGGGCGCGCGTCATGGCGACGTAGAGCGCCCGCGCCTCGGCGGGCACGTCGAGGGTCTCGTGTGCCTTGCGCAGCTCGGCGACGGTCGGGGGAACCGGCAGCAGCACCCGGTCGTACTCCAGACCCTTGGCCCGGTGCACCGTCGAGACGATCAACCGTGCCGGCTCCGGGTCGGCCAGCTCGTCGGGGAACCGCCCCTGGGCGACGAGACGGCCGACGGCGGCGACGTCGACGAGTCCGCGGCCGGTGCGGCGGGTGGCGGCACGCAACGACCGCCAGCACCGTTGGGGATCCACACCGGCGGGCAGCGGAACACTCCTGAGCAGTTCCAGGAAGCGGGACTCCGTGAGCGTCGCGGTCTCGGCGTGGCGGAGCAGCTCGGCGACCCAGTAGGGCACGGACCGGTCCTGCAGCGAGCGCTTCAGCGCGTGCTCCACCCCGTGCTCATGCAGCAACTCGGAGACGGCGAGAGCCTGTCGGTTGTCGCGGGTCAGGATCGCGCAGGTGTCGGGATACGCCTTCAGTGTCGTCAGAGTGAACTCGTCGGTGAGGTCGCCGAGACCGGGCAGGTCGAGCAACCGGTCACGCAACTCGGCATGGAGCGCCGTGGCGGCGACCTCCTGGTCGGCGGTCGAGTCGGCCAGGCTCCGCAGACGGGGGCCGAGAACGAGGGCTGTGCGTGCCTCGGCGCTCCTCGCCCGGAAGTTGTGGGTCAGTTCGCGTTCGACGAGGTCGTCGTAGGACGTCCGCAGCCAGACGAGGAACCTGTCCGTCTCCCCCGCTCGCTCCGTAGCGTCCTCGATCTGGAAGCCGTAGATGCCCTGTGCGGAGTCGCCGACCACGGTAAATCCGCACGAGCGCTGAAAGCGGTCGAGCAGGGTCTCGACCAGGTCTCGACGATCGCCCACCAGGTCCTGCGCCTCGTCGATCACCACGTGCGAGGGCGCGCCGAGTTCTCCGGCCTCCACAGCGCCGTTCATGATCGCGTCCGTGGCCGCGCGGATGCGTTCGTCGAAGCTGCGGGCAGCCCAGTCCTCGTCGGGGTAGGCCGTCACGAGCAGCTGATACGCCCATGCGTCGAAGGTCTGGACTCGCACCCTGCGGGCCCGGTCGCCGTGTCGGGCGATCCGGTCCCGCAGTTCGCGGACGGCGGCGCGGGAGAAACTGAGGACGAGTAACTCGCTCGCCTCCAGCGCCTCCTCGGGATGCTCGCGGCCCACCAGGGCGTCGAGGCGGCGTACCACCGTATGGGTCTTGCCGGAACCGGCTCCCGCGGTGACGAGGAGGCGGGTGTCCCAGGGGAGGTCGACGACGGCCCGCTGCTCCTCGGTGAGCGGAGGGCTGTCGTCGTAGGAGTCGGTCACTTGCTGCTCCACAGATGCTCGAACTGGGTGAAGGCCAGGGCGGTGTCGAAGTTCTGGATGTTGTCCTCGACGTTGAGGATCAGGCAGGTCTCCTTGCCACCGTTGAGGGGGCCGCGCAGGCCGCGCCCGATCATCTGCTGATAGACGTTGGGGCTGTACACCGGCCGCGCGACGACGACCGCTCGGGTGGCGGGAGCGTCGAAGCCCTGGGTGAGGACGCCGTAGTTGGTGAGGACGCGGGTGCGGCCCGCCCGGAAGTCGTCGATACGGCGGCGGCGGTCGCTGGCCGACGTGGTGGAGTCGACCGCGGAGGCGGAGATGTTCCGGTCGCGGAGCTTTGCCGCCAAGTACTTGGCGTGGTCGACCGAGGTCGCGAACACCAGCACCGGCCAGCTGTCGTGCATGCCCGAGATCTCGTCCAGGATGCGGGCGTTACGGTCCTGGTCGCCGGCCAGCCGCTGTTCCGCCGCGCGGGACAGCATGCTCAGCTGTTCGGCCCGCTGCTTCTCCTCGGGCTTCAGAGTGATCGTTCCGCCCTGCAGGATCCGGTGCTCCACCTGCGCCAGCATGCCGAGTCGCTGCAGCTCGCCGTACGCGTCGCCGTCGGGGAAGACGCCGTCGTCAAGACGTCGGCCACCGAAACGGTTGATAAGACGGCGCGTCTCGTCCTGGTTGGTGTTGCGGAACGGCGTCGCGGTGAGTCCGAGGAGATGACGGTCGGTGCGGGAGGCCGTCAGACCCAGATGCGCAAGGATCTCGGTGTAGCGGGGCGTGATGGCGGTGTGTGCCTCGTCGACGATGACGAGGGCGGCGTTCCGGAGCCAGGCGTAGGAGTCGGCGGCAAGACAGTTCTGCTGCTGGAGTTTGGCATCCGTCGCGACGACCAGCTGCGGTCGATCCGTGACAGGGCCCGCCTCGTTCGAGGACCAGAGCCGATTGATCGCCAACGGGGTCTCGGCACCGACCTTCTCCCAGACGAACTTCCAGCTCTGCACGGCCTGTTCGCACAACTCCTCGGTCTGGGCGATCCACAGGATCGGGCCTTCGAGCCGGCCGACCTGCTTCGCCCAACGGATCACCGCCTCGGCTGTGACTCGCGTCTTGCCCGCACCGGTCGGCAGGGACAGCATGCCGCGCTGGGGGACGATGCGATCCAGCATCGTGAAGACGTTGGCCGCCAGCCGCTCCTGGTAGTCGTGCAGGCGCGGGAAGTGCCGCGGTCCGTCGACGTCGATCCGCGGCTCCAAGGAGGGCGCCCGGAATCCGGCGAAGGCGTCCGGGAAACGGAGGTCCGCCACGAACGCCACCGCCGTGGAGGCCCCCGTGAAGGACGTGGGCGCGTGGCTCGGGTAGAAGTTCTGCAGGTCGCGGGCGTGCACCTGGAGAATGCCGTCCCCGTGCGCGTTGAACGCCATCTGCGCGATGCGAAAGCCCTCGGGCTCGGCCCCGCCGTTCTCCGCGCGCTCACCGTCCATCAGGCCCGCCGGCAGTCGGTCCCGCAGCGCCTCTGCCCCCAGCAGCAGGAGGAGCTTGTCCACGACGTCGTCGGCCTCACGTACGGCCTTCAGCGCATCCTTGACCTTCTGGTCCTCCTCCTGGCGCCGCTGAGCCTCCAGGACCTGCCGGCAGCCGGACTCGCCCATTCGCCAGTGGAGTTCACGGTCGACGGCCACCAGCGCTTCGAGCGCTGTGGCAGGTTCGAGCACGAGGATCACCGATCCCTGCACGCTGCTGTTCAGCGTCCTGGGCTTCATGCCGTTGGGTGAGCGCGTCACCTCTTCGAGCACCTTGCACCGCTGCAGGGTGTACTGGTCGACCTTGGAGCCGTGCATCTGACGCAGCGCGGGGTAGGCCTCCTTGAGCGGGACCGACTCACCTGCGGCCTCGTAGCGGGTCTCGCGGCTGATCACGTCGGCGTAGGGCAGCATGCCCCACTGCTTGACGAGCAGCTCCGCGTCCGCCGGTGACGCCGTGAGCAGGGCGGGCAGCCGCTCGGCGCGCAGGGCCCGGTACTCCTCCTGCGACGCGGCGACGGCGATCTCGCCGTCGGGGCGCACACCCCATTCGTCGCCGATGCGGCACCGGGTGAGCGTGTCCTCGGGGAAGGTCACCTCCAAGCGGGTCAGCAACACGTACGTGTTGCCGACGAAGACGTCGTCCTCGCTGTCCTGGAGCTTGTCCTGGAGCTGCTTCCAGAAGGAGTCGGGCACCTCCTCGACGGTTGCGGCGAGGCGCAGCTTGCGGGCTTTCTCGGCGCTGATCTCCGCCACCGGCAGCACGTCGCTGTAGGCGGTGAGCTGGGGACCGACCGCCTCGCCGATCGGACGCAGGCCCTGCGAGGTCGAAACGAGGCCGTGACGGTTGAGCATCCAGCGCACGGGCGAGGCGATGGGCCGGCGCGTGCCGACCTGTGCCCCGACCTGCAAGGTCCAGTTGTCGATGAGGGCGTCCTCGGGCAGCGCCTTCAGAAACCTCGCGCGGGCCACGTCCGAGAGCACGGGGAGCAGGCGCAGCGGGCCGCCGACCGCCGCGCCCTCCAGCTTGATCCGGGCGAGCGTCGGGCGGGCCGCCTGGTTCGGCAGGATGGCGCAGTACTCCTTGTGGACGACCTCCCGGTACTGCTCGAACCACGACTCCTCCTCGGGGCGGTGTCCCCCTGTGGGTCGGTCGCGCAGTCCCACCTCACGGAAGAACGCCATGTCGTCGGAGTGGAAGCGGACGTCGACGGTGAGTGCGGGGTCCGACTCCGGCGTCACGACCGGACCGGGCAGCAGACAGTCCCGCATGGGCCGGAAGTGCCCTTCGGAGGTTCGCACGCACAACGTGGACAGCGGCACCGGCACGCGGTGGACGACCTCGTGCGACAGCCGGTCGCTGCCGGCCTGGTGGAACAGCTCCCAGAAGCGTGTCCATTCCTGCGGGCCGTACGAGGTGAAGCCCTGGTCGAGGACGCTGATGAAGCGGCCTCGGACGTCGGCCTCACGGATTTCGAGCACGGTCAGAGCGCTCGCGAGCGACGGGTCGTCGGACAGGGCGCCGTCGACGTAGACGAGCGACTCGCGCAGCCCGTCCTGGTCGGTGCGGCGGAACACCTTGCCGACGACGGGGGCCACCATGCCGTGCTCCTCGGTCAGCACGACCCGTGCCTCCCGTGCCGCGTCCGCGAACGGCGAGGACGACTGGATCATGTCGGCGACGATGCGGATCGCGGTGGCGGACGCCTCGGCGGTGCCGTCGGCGACGAGCGCCTCCAACCACTCGCGGACGGAGGCGCGTTCACGCTTTGCGGCCTTGAGAATGTGCTCCACCTTGCCGGAGCGGAGGTCGGTTGCCTCCACGGAGGGGTGCAGCCAGTTCGCGGGTCGGCCGGGAAAGGCGTTCCACAGGGTCAGCCAGCGGACCAACGACTTGTTGTCCTTGCCGAGCGACGGGTGGATGTTGAGGTCGCGAGGCACCCGCAGCCGGCCGTCCTGGTCCGGCAGCGACGGTTCGTGGGCGGTGGCCTCCCAGATCCGCTCGGTGAGGTAGCGGTCGGCCCAACTGACCGTCTCGGACTCGCGGGAACGTCCGGGAAGGAGCGGAAGGTACGCCGCCGGGTCCTCGGCGGGAGCCAGCTCGGGCAGCGACTTCACCACGAGTCGGGCGCCCACCCGGATCATCTCCTGGTTGAACGGGGAGGAGTCCAGCAGGTTCTGACGGTCCTCGTTGGTCTTCCAGGCGCCGTTGAGGATGCCGCTCAGCGTCATCTCGTACTTGGTCGGGAAGAAGGACCAGAATCGTCCACGGCCGCTCTGGTAGGAGAGCAGACCGGTCTTGGTGTCCTTCGTGTACTCGGGCACGGCCCAGGAGATGTCGAGTGAGACCCGGTCGTGCAGCTCGCCCGCGCTGGAACGGGCGGCGGCGGTCGGTTCGTGGCGATGGGTGAAAACCCGCCAGCTGCTGGCCGAAGGGTGCCTGCCGGGGCGCTCCTCCCGTACGGTGTGCAGCTCCCGGTTCCCTTCGACGGTCAGAGTCCGGCGCACGACGGGGCGGGGGCGACGGTCCTCGAGGATCACCTTGGCGACGTGCGGCGAGAAGAGCTGGAACCCGACTGGAAACTCCTCGCGGGCGCCGGCCGACGGTCCGCCGTGCATGTCCTGGCCCAGTCGATCGGGGGCGCCCGCGAGCAGCGGAAGCCGGACGACCGTGGTGGCCCAGCCCAGAAGTTCGTCGAGGACGGGATCGACCGCCCGCTCGGCCGCCTCGTCCAGCGGGCGCGCCATACGGAGCACGGGGGTCTCGAACTCTTCGCCGAGCCGGGCCGTGACCTCGGCGACGGAGCGGATCTTCTCGTGGGACCAGGCGCGGTCGAAGCCGAAGGAGCCGGTGCTGCTGAAGAACTGCGGGGCGTCGGTCACGACGAGGACGGACTTCACACCCACGCCGAACCGACCGATCTGACCACCGCGCTTGCGCGACATGCTCATCCGGAGAATGGTCTCGGCGCCTTCCGGGCTGACCGGTGTCCCCTCGTTGGCGCAGTAGAGATGGGTGTCCGTGAGGACGGCATGGACGCAGCCGCCGGGATGGGCCGCAATTTCGTCCGCGGCGTTCTGCACGAGTTCGAACAGTTGCCGGTCGCCGTATCCGCCCTGCGCGATCCGCCTTTCTCCGTTCGCGTGCTCAGGAATGAGTCCGGGATCGACGGCGTACGTCCTCAGCACACGAGAGGACTGATCGATCACGGTCTTGAGCACGGGGGTCAGTTCGGGAGACACGGAACTCCGATTCTGGACGACGACCTGGTGTGGGAAGACGGTGCGGACGACGCTGTGTCTGCACAGTGGGACCGATTCGATGGAACGTCAGATCCCGTTTCGTGTACGGGCGATGACACGGACGCGGCTGCTGTGGCAGTGGTTCCGAGTGTTCGCAGCGTAGCCACGGGAGGGGTGATGGTGGGTACCGCTCGGGGTATGGCGATGCAGCACTGTGACCCTGTGTTTCCTGGGTGAGGGAATCGCGGCGGAGAAGGCTCTTGGTGGAATCGGGCGTACCAGCCGATGGGAAAACGGCACACTTCTGCCAAGGCGTCGGAGAATGGTTTCTGCCGATGCGGGTGGGGCCGCTGCCAGGAACGTACCCGGCTGTGTCGAGCGGATGCAAGAGCTAATTCGATAAGGCGTTCACCAGCCGAAGAACTGGACAATCGGGACAATCTGTAGCGATCGCCCCTCGGTCCTCCCCTTCGGGATTCGAGCCCGTGTCAAAGATTGTTTGACGGAACACTTTCTGTCAAACGGCTGGTTAGGATGGGTGCCGTCCGACGCAGTTGAGCAGGACCCGAGAGCAGGTGACCGTGGAAGCAGGCGAGGACTTCGGTCCATGGCTGGCGCGGCAGTTGAAGCTCGCCGACATGACGCAGACCGAGCTGGCGCTGGCCGTCGAGGTGACACGCGCTGCCGTCTCGGCGTGGATCACGGGGCGGGCCACCCCTCGGCCCGAGACGATCGAACGCATCGCCCTGGCCCTGAACACCGACCTGGCCACGGTGCACACCCGCACGACCGACACCCAGGCCGGCCTGCCGGTCGGCTGGTATCACCGTCCCGGACACGCTGACGGAGGACGGGAGTTGGGGAATGCCGCAGCGTTCGCCTTCGACGCCGACGTCTCGGTGCTGGCGCGCGAGACCTGCCAGAACAGCCTGGACGAGCGGCTGACGGCCAATGGGCAGCCGGTGCGCGTGCGTTACACCCTGCACGAACTGACAGGGGAGGCGCTCGCCCGCTTTCGTGAGGCGATCCAGTGGGACGACCTCTACCCGCACTACGAGGCGGCACGCGCGCAGAACCAGAAGGTCGGCCGGGTGATCGACGCCGGGCTTCGTGACATGTACGAGCGCGATCGTCTGGTGTTGTTGCGGGTGGACGACTACAACGCGGCGGGTCTGACCGGCGACGACTACAGGGACGGGCGCTTCGCGGCGGTGGTGCGGCGCCAGCTCGACAGTCACAAGTCCGGCAGTTCCGCAGGCGGTTCGTACGGCCTGGGGAAGGCCACCCTCTGGGCCACGAGTCGATTGGGCCTGGTGCTCATCAACTCCACGCTGTCGCAGGCGCACGAGGGCCGCACCGAGCGTCGGCTCATCGGACGCCTCGATCTGCCGTGGCGGCATGTGGACGGGCAGGACTGCGCCGGGCCGGCATGGCTGGGGCGGCCCGACCCCGATGTGCCGGGAGCCAAGGTGGTGCGCTCCTGGTGGGCGGACGAGGAGATCGTCAAGTCCCTGTATCTGACTCGCGAAAGCAGCGAGCCGGGTACGTCGTTCCTGATCGTCGGAGCCCACGACGTGGCGAGTCTGGCCGACGACAACACCGAGCCCGAGGGCGACGAGAGCGAGGACGACGACACCATCCAGCGGATGCATCGCCGACTTCTGCACGCCCTGGGCAAGAACTTCTGGGCAGCCATGACGGGCGGGGGCGAGCGACTGCCCCTTCTGGAGGCCTCCGTGCGCACTCTGCGCAACGGCAGGGAGATCATCGCGGAGCAACGCGTCGACCCCGCTGCCGTCGAGCCCTCCCGTACGCGTGCCCTCAAGGCCTTCCTGGACGGCACGACCGTCGATCAGCTCACAGAGGCCGGCCAGGTCGCCGCGGCGACCGTGCCGCTCAATCTGCCCGCCCGTGGGGGAGGGCGTACGTCCCTCGGCGAGCACCGAGCCGTGCTCCTGGTGACCGACGCCGTCGACGACGACGTCAGGAAGAATCGTGTCGTGACGATGCGCGGCAACCGCATGATGGTGCGGGAGGCCACTGTTCCCGGCCTGTCGCTGTCGGTCAATCCGTTCCAGGCCGTGCTGCTCGCCGGAGAGGCCGCGGGCCCCACCGCCCCGTTCGCCGCCGAGGCCGAGGAGTTCCTGCGCGCCGCCGAACCCCCGGAGCACAACAAGTGGGGTCAGACGGAGGAGCTGACGCTCACCTACTCGCCTTCGGCTTTCCGGCGGATCAACGCCCTCACGAAGGAGACCAACTTGGCGATCAAGGGGTTGATCGCCCGGCCCAAGAAGGGCCCCAAACAGGGGGGCGGGCGCCTGGCCCGCACGTTGACCGTCGGCGCGACGACGAAGAAGCGGCGGCGGCCGACGGCGGCGACCATGCCCGTGCTGGAGGAACTCGACGCTCAGGTGCTCGACGGCGGTGCCTGGCAGGTGATCGGCGAGATCAAGGTTCCCGCCGGAGGGCAGGACTGGCGTCTGGTGCCGGTGGCCAAGTTCGACGTGCGCTCCGGGCCTCGCCCCAATGTCGGGTGGGCGGAGCTGACGGGACTGGACAACTGCGAGGTGGTGGACGGCACTCTGCGGTTCTCCGACACGGGCACGGCCACGTTTCGTGGGGTGACCGATGCCTCCACGCATGCCGTCCGGACGAGTCTGAGCGGTCTGATCGTCGAACTCCGCACCGGTGAAGGGGAGTAGCTGTCATGAAGCGGTTCCCGTACGCGCGTCTGCGCGGCACGGTCTCACTGCGGGTGGACGCGGCGCGCGTGAAGGCGCCCGAGCAGCCCCGCGAACTGCTCGACTCCCGTGCGCGGTCCGTGATCGAACGTGTCGTCGCTCTCGGTGCGGCGGAGACGGAGGACTGGGAGACGGCCACGCTCACCGTGTCGGCGACCATTCCCTCCAAGGCGACCGAGACGGGTGGGCCGTGGTCGGAGGTCGCGGTGTTCGCCGTGCTGACGGAACGGAGCACCAACACCCGTGTCACCTCTCGGCTCGCTCCCGAGGCGGAGGGTGGCCGCGAATGGCGCGGTGAACTACATGTCCTGCGCTGCGACCTGTACGACCGTGCCGACCTGACGGTTCAGGTCGTCGCGTCCGTCGACGGGACGGCAGGCCGGATCGTGGGGGAAGCGACGGACAACTGGATCGTCGATGTCGGTAGCGACACCCCGACCCGGGAACAGAGCTTCCAGATCAAGGAGGTCGGGTTCGCCAAGGGGCCGCTCTGGCTGCGGAGTTTCAACGACGCCCCATGGATCGTGAACGCGTCGGGGGCGCTGCCCACCGTCCACATCAACACCGACTTCGAGGGCATGACAGACCTCCTGGAAGCCGGAGGGCGGGGTGCCGAGGGCCTGGTCAACGAGATGATGGTGTCCCAGATGGCCGCAGACGTCTGGATCGCCGTGTTCCACTCGGCCATCGGAGACCTGGAGATCGAGGACGACGGCACGCCGCTGTTTCCCTACGGCTGGCAGGGCGAGGTGCTCAGGGAGATGCTCCCTGACGTCGTGCCCGAACGGACACTGGAGGACGGGCTGCGCGAAGTGCACCGTCGACGCGTGGGCGCCACGGGATGGACCGAACTGCAGCCGCGCATCCAGTACGCGGCGATGCGCAGAGCCGAGGTGCCGCGGGCCCTGTCGGAGACCGTACGCGGCCTGGACAAGCTCAATCGTGAGGACGAGGCATGACGGACAAGCCCGACCACCTGCCCGAGTACCTCGCTCGGCTCGCGGACGAGGAGGCGGCGCGGTTCATCACTGACGGGTTGCTGTCCGGGAAGGACAACGTCCCCGCCATCGCCCTCAATCAGTCGACCGAGCCACTGCCGGAGACTCCCCGTCGGCGGCTGCGCGCCGTTCGGGACCTGATCGAAGACGCGATGTACATGCACCGGGACGAGAAGCAGACCCAGGTGGATGCCTGGCTCGCGCCGCGCCTTCATGCGATTCTGCGCCTCACACGAGCCGAGGCGGCGGACCCCGCGCTGTGGAACTACCTGGCCCTGGGCGTCGCGCCCGACTTCGTCGTCCACCGCCATATCTCGGAGACGCGGAGGACCGTCAACGCCCGCTACTTCAAAGGCCCTCACTACAAGCAGGCCTTCGCGCGGCTGTGGTGGTCGGCCGAGCTTTTCCGCAATGGGTCCGACTACGGCCCCGTCGTCGTGGCCTGCGGGAATCAGGACATGCTGAACACGGTGCTGCGGTTGGACGTCATCGACCATCGACCGACCGCGCAGGCGCTGGTCCGGCTGCTGCAGAGCGATGTCGTGCGCACGGGCCGCGAGGCGAATGCCCTGGGCAAGGCCGTCAACGCGGCGGCCGCGACCCTCGTGTACGACGTGATCGCGCCGGACACCCCGCGGGACGCCGACGCCGTACGCAGATGGATCGACGAGGGGGACGAGGGCGGATCCGTGCATCACCGCGCGCTTCCGGACGGGCCGGCCGACGGCAGCGCCCCGGAGGAGTCCGTGCAGCGTCTGACCGATCTCTTCGCGGAGCTGTTCGCGGACGCGCCGGTGCGAGGGAAGGAAGAGAGCGACGAGGACGCGGAGGTGGACTGACCCTCCCCCTACGAGCGATGCGGGGTCCAGGTCCGGAGTGCTTCGATCGCCTGCAGCTTCCGCTCCTCGCCCAGCTCCAGGGCCGTGCACAGGACGTGGACGGCCAGGCGCGGCGGGATCGCGTTGCCGATCTGCTGCGCGATGTCGGAGCCCTGCCAGGGATAAGCGGCGGGGAAGGTCTGCAACAGGCCGGCTTCCTGAAGTGTGAAACGCTCCTGCTCGGGGCCGAGTTCGGGATCGCCGTTCGCGTCGCCCTTGAGGTCGAACACCTTGTTCCGACGCACCTTGCCGGTGACCGTGGCGGACGGCATGTGGCAGGTGCGCAGTCCGCGCTTCTTGGGGTCCCCGCCCGATCCGTAGTTGGAGCGGACGACGAAGTCGGTGGGGCGGGTGTCTCTGAGGGCGTCGCCCATGGAGACCCAGCGCCGCACGGTCGGAGCGTCGAAGAGCGAGCTCTGTTCGGCGGCGTGATCGGGTGTCCGGGGCGCCTGCTCGGGGAGGCGCTCCTCGCCCTTGCGGTAGCGCTGGTGCGTTGCCGCCGGGAACTCCAGGCCTCGACCCGTCCCACCCCGATACCGGGCGATCAGAACCGCCCGGCGTCGCGTCTGTGGCACCCCGTACTCCTCGGTGTGCAGGATGTGGCAGTCCGCGTCGTATCCGAGGGTGCGAAGGATGTCGCGGTACCGCTTCCAGACCGGCAGAACCGTGGGCACCTGCTCCAGGACGACCACCTCGTAGGGCTCCGCCTTGAGCTTCTTCTCGACGATCCAACGCAGAGGCCGGAGGACGAGCCCTGTGCGCTCGTCGGTCCACGACAGCTTCTCGGCTCGAAGGTTCACCACGTCCCAGGCATCCTCCAGGTCCGTGACGCTCTGACTCCGTCCCACCAGCCCGGCGAGATCCATCACCTCGTCGAGGGCCTTGTGCCCCTCTCGATTGCCCGCCACCGAGTACGTTTGGCAGGGCGGACCACCGGTGAGGACACTCGCCGAGGCGACCTCGGGGTCGAGCGGGTTCACCTGGGCGACGTCACGGACCGCGGTGGTGCGCAGCCCTGCGGCCTCGCGGGTGGCGCGGGTCGATTCCTCCCATTCCACGCCGATCGAGGGCACTCCCAGCGCCTCCGCCGCGATGTCCAGACCGCCCGGCCCTGCGAAGAGATCAACAATCACGGGGGGTTTGTCCTGGTTTACATCGGGACGAGGTGCTGGGGTCATGAGGTGGAAGTGTAGCCGGCGGGAGTGGATCACCTTCCCCGTTCAGGAGCGAAGGGCCTCGGCGACCGCCCTGCCCAGAACCTCGCCCACCGCGGGAGGGGAAGCGTGCCCGATCTGTCGGTATCGCGCGGTTTTCCTGCCGGTGATCTCCCAATCCCGGGGGAAACCCTGAAGCAGGGCTGTCTGGTCCACGGTCAGCCGCACGAGCCCGTCTCTGCCCAGCTCGGGTGCCCATACGAATTCCGGCCCCGGGGTCTCGTTGCCCAGAGAGTGGGCGTTGACCCCGAGCCGCTCCCACTTCTTCTTGGTCCCGGCCGGGCCCAGGTCCGCTCCGCCACGATTCTTCGACCCGCCCACCAGCGTCGGCGCCACGGTGTCGGCTCGGGCCGCCCATACGTCGGCATCCGCCCAGCCGCGCGACCGCATGGAGGGGCCCAGCACCGTCCCGACGGACACGTGATCCGTCACGGTCGCGGCCGGCGGTCGGAACGACGGGAACCACTGCTTCTTGATCGCCACCAGTACACCCTGCCCGCGATCCTGCGGCACCCCGAAGTCGGCGGCGTTCAGCACGAACCAGCTGAACTCGTAACCGAGGTGCTCCAGTTCGGCGCGGGCGAACTCGCGGAAGTCGCCGAACCGGTCCGAGTGGGCAAGCGTGGGCACGTTCTCCACGAGCAGCGCGCGAGGCCCGATCGCGTGGGCGAGGTAGACGGCCGCCTTCAACAGGCGCTCCTCCTCGCCCGACTCGGCCCGAGCGGCCGTGGCGTTCGACTTCACCCTCGGCAGCCCCGCGGACAGCAGGTCCACGTCATGACTCTCCGGATGCTCGCTCGGATCGAAGTCCAGAAGATCCGCCTGGAGCACGTTCCAGTTCGGGCGATTGGCGCGCAGCGTCCGACACGCGTCGTCGTCCTCGTCCAGCAGCAGCCGCGGCTCGAACCCGGCCCGTTCCAGCCCCAGAGCGAGCCCACCCGCCCCCGAGCACACGTCGACAAAGGTCAACTCGCTCAACGATTCCTCCCCCGTGCCGAGAAGCCCCTCCGCCGCTCGACCGCTGCCGCGACCCGCAGAGCCACATCCTCCGGAGCCTCATGCTCCCAGAACCGCAGCACCTCCCACCCGGCCGAGGTGAGGTGCTCGGTCGTCTCGCGGTCCCGGGTCATGTTGCGGTCCAGCTTCTGGCGCCACCACTCGGCGTTCGACTTCGGCTGTGTGGCGTGCTGCGGACAGCCGTGCCAGAAGCAGCCGTCGATCAGCACGGCCACCTTGACCGAGGTGAAGGCGACGTCGATCCGACGTCGGGCCATCCCCGGCACCGGGAACTCGACGCGGTAGCGCAGTCCGGCGGCGTGGAGCAGGCGCCGGACTGCCAACTCGCAAGCCGTGTCCTTGCTGGCCTGCCGGCTCATCCGGGCCGAGACGGCGGGGGACAGCGGCTTCATGGTGATCAACGCGAATGCGCCTCGCGATCGTGGATCGTGCCGTGCGGGCGTTCGTCCTCAGACCCCCGCCCCATGACACTCCCCATACCCCCTCCCCGACCCGCACCAGCACCCCGCCTCCCCCCGGGGCGGCCACGCCACCGCCCGGCCGCGGGCCGCCAGTGTCGTCGCGTACTGGGGGAGCAGGGCCGCGTCGGAAGGTGAGGTGCCCTCCGAGGCGGCGAAGGCCTCGTAGGACGGGACCGTGCCGGTCACGATGCCCAGGTTGCCCGTGCCGGAGGCGGAGAGTTCGCGGAGGGAGGACTCTATGGTCGACAGGTGCTCGGGGTGGGACGGGTACTCCGAGGAGAGGGACGGGTAGGCCTCGACCAGTTCGGTGAGTTCGAGGGCCGGCCAGTGCAGGACGGCGACCGGGAAGGGGCGGGACAGGGCCTCCCGGTAGGTGCCGAGCTCGGCGCGCAGGCGGGTGATCTCCGCCTCCAGTTCGGCCGGGTTGTCGGAGCCCAGGGACCACACACGCTTGGGGTCGTGGAGCTCGTCCAGGGAGACCGGGGAGGAGTGGACCGAGTCCGCGAGCGTGTCCCACGCGTCGTGCGGCAGGCCCAGCATCCGACGCACCCGGTGGCGGCCGAAGAGGAGCGCGTGCGTCGGCTGGGCGGGGTCGTCCTGTCCGTCCTCGATCAGGAGCCCGACACCCGCCGTGAACGCCTCCTGCGCCGCCTCCAGCTCGTCGTGCGACTCCAGCGACTCCGCGACGATCACCCAGGGAGCCGGGTCCCGGGGGGCCGAGGCGCGGATGCCGTCGATGATCGCTCTGGCCTCCGCCTCGTGACCGTACTCCCACAGGTTCGACGCCTTCAGCGCGCGGATCAGGGGAGGGTTGTCCAGGGTCTCCTCGGCCGTCAGGAGGCGGTCGTAGAGCGCGGTCGCCGCGGGGCGCTCGCCGGCCAGTTCCAGGTGGGCCGCGGCGCGCAGCAGCAGGGCCTCGGTGTCCTCGGGGTACAGGTCGGCGGTTCGCTCCAGGCGTGCCGCTTCGGCGGAGTGGTCGACGTTCTCGGCGGGCGTGTCGGGGCGCATGGTCCACACGGTAGCGCCGGGCGCCGTCGAAGGAGAGTCATCCCTCTACCCCGATCGTCTCCCCGCCTCGATCCTCCCCGTACCTCCGTCGTTCCCCCACCCCCGCCCCCACTCGTCCCCGTGCCCCACTCGTCCCCGTGCCCCCTCGCACACGCATGGGCCTGGTGACCTCCACCCCCACCCCTTATCGTGCGGGCGGTCCCGTCCCGGGAGGCTCCCATGCGTGTGCCCGTCGTCCAGCACCGCACCCTCCGGCTGCGCGCCCGGCGGCGACGCGTCCTGTGGGGCGGCGGTGAGGTTCTTGTCACTCTCGGCGTCGTCCTGCTGCTCCTCGTCGTCCATCAGCTGTGGTGGACCAACCGGCAGGCCCGCGCCGGTGCCGCGCGTCAGGTCCAGGCCCTGGAACGGGAGTGGGAGCGCGGCGAGACATCCCCGCCCGCCGGTGCTGCCCCGTCCGCCGGCGCGTCCCCGGCTCCCGGCCCGCCGGGCCTCTCCGACGACGGGGGATCCGGGCCCGTTCCCGAAGGGGAACCGACCCCGCGCGGCAGCCGGAAGGCGACCTTCTCCCACAGCCCCCACCCCGCCTACGCCATCCTCACCATCCCCCGTCTGAACCTCCGCGTCCCCGTCGCCGAAGGCATCCGCAGGGCCGACGTCCTCGATCTCGGGTACGCCGGGCACTACCCCGGTACCCAACAGCCGGGCCGGGCGGGCAACTTCGCGCTCGCCGGGCATCGGAACACCCACGGGGAGCCCTTCCGGCATCTCGACCGTCTGACGCGGGGAACCGGGTCGTCGTGGAGACGGCCGCGGCCGTGTACGCGTACACCGTCGACCGGACCCTGCCGCGCACCTCCCCGCGCGACTCCGGTGTCCTGCGGCCCGTGCCGGACAGCCTCACGCACCCCGGCCGGGGTTACCGGGAACCCGGGTACTACCTCACGCTCACCACCTGCACGCCCGCCCATTCCTACGCGCACCGCCTCATCGTGTGGGGAAAGCGCACCGCCGTCCGGCTCCGCTGAAGTAGCGTGGGGGCAGCCAGAACAGGAGACGAGACGACGAGGAGAGGGGAGCAGCCGATGATCCAGCGGTCCGCCGGTGTGCTGCTGTTGCTTCTGCTCGGCGTCGCCCTGCTGGACTCCGGTGGTCTGTTCGCCACCGTCGCGCTCGCCGCCACCGCCGCCGCGGGGGCCGCGCTCGCCTTCTGTGCCGTCATCGCCGCGCGCTGCGCGCCGTCCGTGCCGCGTACCCGCGTCCGTACGGCGATCCGCGACCGCGACCGGCGTACGGCGTTCCTGCCGCAACGCGATCCCGACGCCCGGGGCCGCCGCCGGCCACGAGCACCCGGACACGCCCTCCCGGCGACCGTCGCGTAGATCACCCGCATCCCGCGCGCTCGGGTCGTCATGCCGCCATGTCCGCATCCGGCACGACGAGACCCCCGGAGGGCTCACCCATGTCCGTTTTCGCCACCTTGGTGGAGCAGCTCGCCGATCTGCTCCAGCCCCTGTTCCACGGCTCGGCCGCCGCGGCCGCCATCGTCCTGTTCACCGCGTTCGTACGGCTGCTCGTCCACCCCCTGTCCCGGGCCTCGGCGCGTGGCGCGCGGGCGCGGGCCGCGCTCCAGCCGAGGATCGCCGAGTTGCGCGCGAAGCACGCGAAGGATCCCGAGAAGCTTCAGCGGGCCGTGCTCGACCTGCACACGCGGGAGAAGGTGTCGCCGCTGTCGGGCTGTCTGCCGAGCCTGTTCCAGGCGCCCGCGTTCCTGCTGCTCTACCACCTGTTCTCCAGCTCGGACATCGGCGGCGAGCCCAACGCCCTGCTCGCCCACCGGCTGCTGGCCGCGCCCCTCGGCGACCGCTGGTCCGACGCCCTGAGCGCCGGCGGGCTGCTCGGGGGCGCCGGGCTCGTGTACCTCGCGCTGTTCGCCGTCGTCGTCGCCGTGGCCGTCTTCAACTTCCGGCGGGCCAAGGTCTCGCTCGCCGACAGCGCGCCCGTCGACGCCCCGGGCGCCGTGGCCGTCGCCAAGGTCATGCCGTACATGTCCTTCTTCACGCTGATCACCGTTGCCGTCGTACCGCTCGCGGCCGCGTTGTACGTGGTGACCAGTACGGCCTGGAGCGCGGCGGAGCGGGCGCTGCTCTACCCGTAGGCCCGGGTCGATCCCTCCGTGGGTCCGGGGGTGCGCCCTCGGGCCTGCGGTCCAGTACGTGAACCGGGTCTTGTGGAGTGGACGGCTGGGGCAGCCCGAGCCCAAGCCGTATCTGCGGGCCGGGGATGTGGTCGAGCTGGTGGTGGAGGGGTTGGGGCGGCAGCGGCAGGAGTTGAAGAACGCCTAGTCCCTGCGGGGCTGTGCGGTGGGGCGGGGAGTTGCGCTTCGGTTGTGGGTGCGGGGCGGTTGTGGCTTTTCGCGCCGTTCCCCGCGCCCCTTGGGGCGTTTTCGCCGGGGGTGTCTGAGGAGTTCGGGGGAGGTTGGGGGAGTTGCTGATTGTCCGCTGGTGCGGGGTGTCTGTGGCTTGTCGCGCAGTTCCCCGCGCCCCTGACTTCGGGGGCGTTGCGGGTCGTCGGTGGGTGCGGGCTGTCTGTGGCTTGTCGCGCCGTTCCCCGCGCCCCTTCAGGGCGTTTCGTTCGGGGTGTGCCTCTCAGGGGCTCCCTGGGGCTGTCAGATCTTCAGGAACGTTTCCAGGGCCTCCACGACCATGCGGTGGTCCTGGAGCTGCGGCAGACCCGATACCGTCACCGCGCCGATCACGCCGACGCCCTCGACGGTGATCGGGAAGGAACCGCCGTGGGCCGCGTACTCGTCGGGGTCGAGGCGGGAGGAGTCCTCGAAGGTCGTGCCCTTGGCGCGGAAGCGTGCGCCGACCAGGTAGGACGAGGCGTGGTAGCGCTCCACGACCCGGCGCTTGCGGGCGATCCACGCGTCGTTGTCGGGCGTGGCACCCGGCAGGGCGGCGTGGAACAGCTGCTGCCCGGCGCGGTGGATGTCGATGGCGACGGGGGCCTGGCGCTCCCGGGCCAGCTCCACCAGGAGGGAGCCGAGGCGCCAGGCGTCGTCGGGGGTGAACTCGGGGAAGACCAGGCGCCGTTCCTGCGCCTGCAGCTCCTCCACGCCGGGCGTCAGCTCGGGCGCGATCCTCGGCGTCACGGTCGCCGTCTTGTGCGTGCCGGTCACAGGGACACCACCACTCCGTCTCGGGCCGAACGGCGGGCCGCCTCAAGGACATCGAGGGCGGCGGCCGCCTCCGGCGCGGTCACCGGGTTCGGGGCGCCGTCGCGCAGGGCGGCGGCGACGGCAGCGTAGTACGCCGGGTAGTCGCCCGGCAGCGTCTCCACGGGGTTGCCGCCGCGGGTCAGCGGGGACTCGCCGGAGCCGACCGCGCCCCACAGCTCCTCGGGCTCCACGCCCCAGGCGGAGCCGTCGCCGGGGCGGGCGCCGTCGCGCAGCGCCGCCTCCTGCGGGTCGAGGCCGTACTTGACGTAGCCGGCCTGTGAGCCGAGGACCCGGAAGCGGGGGCCGAGCTGGGCGGCCGTCGCCGAGACGTAGAGGTGGGAGCGGACGCCGCCGGCGTGGGTCAGCGCGATGAACGTGTCGTCGTCCGTCTGCGCGCCCTCGCGCCGGACGACCGCCTCGGCGTACACCGAGACCACCGGGCCGAAGAGGACCAGTGCCTGGTCGACGACGTGGCTGCCGAGGTCGTAGAGCAGACCGCCGATCTCCGCGGGGTCGCCGGACTCCCGCCAGCCGCCCTTCGGCTGCGGGCGCCAGCGCTCGAAGCGGGACTCGAAGCGCCATATGTCGCCGAGGGCGCCCTCAGCGATCAGCTTGCGCAGGGTGAGGAAGTCGTTGTCCCAGCGGCGGTTCTGGAAGACCGACAGGAGACGGCCGCGCTCCTCGGCGAGAGCCGCCAGCTCGCGCGCCTCGGCCGCGGTGCCCGCGATCGGCTTGTCCACGACGACCGCGAGGCCCGCCTTCAGGGCGGCCGTGGCCAGCGGGACGTGCGTCTTGTTGGGGGAGGCGATGACGACGAGGTCGAGCTCGTCGGCGCGGTCGAGGAGTTCGTCGGCCGTCGCCAGGACCCGGACGTCCGGGAACTCCGCGCGGGCCTGCTGCTGCCGCTCCTGGTTCGACGTGACGACGGTGTCGAGGGCCAGGCCCTCGGTGGCCGCGATCAGCGGGGCGTGGAACACGGAACCGGCCAGGCCGTATCCGATGAGGCCGACGCGCAGGGGGCCGGAGGAGCCGCCGGAGGGGCCGCCGAGGGGTGTGGTGCCAGTGCCAGTCATAAAGCCACTTTCGCAACGCTGTTGCCAAAGTGCAAGCGCGGAGGAGAATGGAGGGGTGAACAGGGCGAGGATGGACGCGGCCGACGAGAGCGGCGAGGACGGCGGAACTGGGGCCGAGCGGGGCTCGGGCGCGGCGGGGAGTACGGCGGCCGGGGCCGGATCGCGTGCGCCGCGGGACTCGTCGGCCCAGGGGGCCGCGGCTGCGGATGCGGTGGTGGCGGCCGGGGCCGTGGGCGAGGCGGATGCCCTGGGGGCGGTGCGGGCCGAGGGGTCGGCGGACGCGGCGGCCGAGACCGAGCCCGATGCCTCGCGGGCCGGTGGGTCCCCGGCCGGCGGGCAGGCGGCGTCGGTGGCACCGACCGGGTCCGATGCCCCGCGGGCTGAGCGGGCTCGGGGGGCCGCGGGTGCGGATGCGGTGGTGGCGGCCGGGGCCGGGGGCGAGGCGGATGCCCTGGGGGCGGTGCGGGCCGAGGGGTCGGCGGACGCGGCGGGGGAGGCCGGGCCTGATGGCCGACGGGGCTCGCGGGCCCCGCGAATCGGTGGGTCCCCGGCCGGTGGGCAGGCGGAGTCGGTGGCGCCGACCGGGTCCGATGCCCCACGGGCTGCGCGGGCTGACCGGGCTGCGCGGGCTCAGGGGGTCGCCGGTACGGCCGGGGGCGAGGCGGATGCCCTGCGGGCCGAGGGGTCGGCGGGCGGGGCGGGGGAGGCCGGGTCCGATGGCCCGCGGGGCTCGCGGGCCATGCGCATCGGTGGCTCCACGGGCGAGGGCGGGAGCGGGCGCCACGGCCGCGCCTCGTCGCGGGGCTCCGGGGGAGAAGGCGAGGCCGTCGCCGCGCGAGGCACCGCCCCGATGCGCGGCATCGGCGCGGCCCGCACGCTGGGCCCCGGCCGCCGTGTCACAGCCTCCCGTGCTGCCGGGTCCGGCCGCTCGGCCGGTGGCTCCCGGTCGGCTGCCGGGGCGAACCTCCCCGACCTGCGCAGCCACAACACCGCCCTCGTCCTCGGGCTGCTGAGGGCGGCCGGGGCCGACGGGATCAGCCGGTTGGAGCTCGCGGAGCGTACGGGGCTGACCCCGCAGGCCGTCAGCAAGATCACGGCACGGCTGCGGACGGACGGCCTGGCCGAGGAGGCGGGGCGCCGGGCCTCCACGGGCGGCAAGCCCCGCACCGTCCTCCGCCTCGTCCCCGGCGCGGGCCACGCCCTCGGTGTCCATCTCGACCGCGACGAACTCCGCGCGGTCCTCGTCGACCTCGCGGGCGAGGTGGTGGCCGAACGCCGCGCCCCGCTGGACCTGGGCGCGGGCTCGGAGGTCGTACTCGACGCGGTGGGCCGGGAAGCCGAGGTGCTGCTACGGGAGGCGGGGCCGTTCCCCGGCGCCGGCCGTTCCCCGGCTGAAGAAGCCGACCTTCCACCCGGCCTGCTCTCCCACGCCCGCACCCTCTTCGGCCTCGGCGTCGCCCTGCCCGGCCCCCTCGACCACATTCATGGCGTGCTGCACCGGGTGACCGGGTTCCCGGAGTGGGACGGCTTCCCGTTGCGGGACGTGCTCGCGGAGCGGCTCGGCGTGCCGGTCGTCGTCGACAAGGACACCAACGCCGCCGCTCTCGGACTCTCGGTGGCCGGCGCGGGCGGCTCGTTCGCGTATCTGCACCTCGGTACGGGTCTCGGAGCCGGCCTCGTGATCGGCGGGGTCGTGCACCGGGGCGCCCGTACGGGGGCGGGGGAGTTCGGGCACCAGGTCCTGGCCCTGGACGGCCCGCCCTGCACCTGCGGCAACCGCGGCTGTGTGGAGGCCTTGTGCCTGGCGGCCGTCGCGCGCGGCGAGGTCGCCGAGGCGGCCCGGGTGCTGGGGGTCGGCGCCGCCAACCTCGTCGGGCTGCTGGACATCGACGCGGTGCTGCTCGGCGGCCGGACGGTCGACTCCGCGCCCGGGGCCTTCGTCCTAGGCGTCGGCGAGGTTCTCGCCGCCCACGCCCACCGCGCGAGCGACCAGGACACCCCGGTCCCCGTCCTCATCGCTCCCAATGGCATGCGGGGGGTGGCCGAGGGCGCGGCTCAGCTTCTGCTCGCGCCGCTGTTCGGGCGTGGGGAGAGGTGACGGGGCTGCGGGCGCGGCGGGGTGGTCGGGGAGTGTGCCTCCGCCCGCGTCCCTACTCCCCGTCCGCTGATCGAGCGTTCTTCCCCCCTCCCCACGGTGCGGCACCCCCCACCCCCCTACCCCAGCCGTGATGCTCATGTGTTTATGCGACTGTCCACATCCGCCACCCTCTGCCTCGCCGCCGCAGCCGCCCCGCTCCTGGCCCCGGCGTCCGCCGCCGCAGCCGCCCCGCTCCTGGCCCCGGCGTCCGCCGCCGCAGCCGCCCCGCTCCTCCGCCCGGCAACCGCCCCCGCGACCACCCCCCTCACCGGTGCCCCGGTCTCCACGCACTCCGCCCCCACCCGAGTCGCCCCCGCCTGCACCGCGGAGGACGGACGGGCGTTTCCGCTCACCACCCGGATCCACGGTGGGCCCGAGGCGTACGAGCCCGGTGGGCGAGCCGGTGTCTGGTACGTGGATCTGACCAACACCACCGACCGCCCCTGCACCGGCATCCACCCGGTCGTCGTGCTGGCCGACGCCGAACGGGCCCTGCGGGCCGCCCAGCCGCGGCTGGAGTTCTACGCCGACGGCCGCCCGCACCCGGTCCGCTTCGAGATCACCGACGAGGACGAGCTGGTGGGGGCCTTCGCGGACGACGCGGCCGGGTTTCCCGGGTTCGGTGTCGGCCCGGGGAGGACGGTCACCGTGAAGGTGCGGCTCGCGCTCGCCGGGGACGCCGTGGCCAACGAGGTGACCGCCACCGCGGCCGTCGTACAGCGGCAGGACGACGACGGCGAATGGGTGGGGCGTTCCAACGACTACCGTTTCACCGTCCGGGACGGACCCGGGGATCCGGAGGAGCCGGAGCGTCCGGGGGAGCCGGAGCGTCCGAGGGAGCCGGAGGACTCGGGGGCCGCGGTGGCACCCACGGATCCGGCCGCCTCCTCGCACGCCTCCGGGCAGCCGACCGGCCCCGCCGACGCCTCGCCGCCGCCGCGCCCCGACCGATTCCCCTCGGCCGCGGAGCTCGCCCGCACCGGCCTCACCTCCCTGCCCACCGTGCTGGCGGCCGGCGCCGCCCTGCTGCTGGCCGCCGGTGCCGCCGTACTGGCCAGAGGCCGGGGGCGCCGCTGATCACCCCGGGCACCCGGTCAGGGCGGACCGCCTCTTCGGCCCGTCACCTCCATCTGGGACGATCACTGCGTGAAGTACCCGAACGAGCAGGCCCCCGGCGCCCCCGTGCGCCGCGGCATCCCCGAGCACGGCCGGATCCCGAAGTACTACGCGGTGAAGGCGGAGATCGACCGGCTCGTAGAGCAGTTGAGGGAAGGTGATCCGCTGCCCACCGAGCGCGATCTCGCGGAGCGGTACGAGGTCGCCAGGGAGACCCTGCGGCAGGCGATCCGCGAACTCGTGCTGGAGGGCAAGCTGCGCCGCCAGGGGCGCGGCACCGTCGTCGCCGGGCCCAAGCTCGAACAGCCGCTGTCCCTCGCCAGCTACACCGAGGGCGTGCGCCGCCAGGGCCGCACCCCGGGGCGAAACCTGGTCACCCTCGACCGCTTCCCCTGCCCGGACGCCCTGGCCGCCGAGACCGGGCTGACCCGCGGCGAACCCGTCTGGCACATGGAGCGCGTGCTGCTCGCCGACGACGAGCGGGTGGGGCTGGAGAGCACGTACGTCGCCGTCGCGCGGGTGCCCGAGCTGGACGCCGGCTTCGATCCGGACTCCTCCTTCTACGCCTACCTCCACTCCCAGGACATCGGCTTCGGTGACGCGGACGAGCGCATCGAGACGGTCCTCGCCACCCCGCGCGAAGCCCTCCTCATCGGCACTCCGCCCGCCCTGCCGATGCTCCTCATCCACCGCGTCTCCCGGGACACCGAGGGGCGCCCCCTGGAGCGGGTCCGCACTCTCTACCGCGGGGACCGCTTTTCCTTCACCACCCACCTCCGCGGTTGAACTCCCGTTTCCCTCCGTCCACTTGGCTGGAAAGCGACCTCGGACTCGCACTTTTAACGTCACGAAAAGGTAACGGGTCTAGCCCAAGCGTGATGACCAGTTCACGCTCTCGTTGTCAGCCGGACCCCTCCGGTTCCCCGACCTCAAGGAATGTTGGCGTCGTGAGAGTGATAGTCGTCGGAGCAGGCGTTGTGGGCACCATGCACGCCTGGCAAGCAGTCCAGCGCGGCCATGAGGTCGTACAGATCGAACGCGAGGCCGAGGCACGAGGAGCCTCCCTGCGTAATTTCGGCCAGATCTGGGTCAGTGGCCGAGCGGGCGGGGAGGAGCTCGACACCGCCCTGCGGGCAAGAGAGCTGTGGGAAGAGATAGGCACCCGGGTGCCGGGCCTCGGCTTCCGCCCGAACGGCTCCCTCACCCCGGTACGCGGTGATCTCGAACTGGCCGTCGCCGAGGCCGCCGTCGCCCGCGAGGACGCCGCCGCCCGCGGCTACAAGCTGCTGCTGCCCAGCGAGGCCCGCGCGCTGAACCCCGCCCTGCGCGGCGAGTTCACCGCCGCCCTGTACTGCGAGCGCGACGCGGCCGTCGAGCCGCGTACCGCCCAGCTCGCCCTGCGCGCCGAGCTGCTGAAGTCGCCGCTCTACCGCTTCCTGCCCGGCCGCGAGGTCCGCGACGTCATCGGCGAGAACGCCGTACGCGACGACCACGGTGATGTTCACCACGGCGATGTCGTCGTGCTGTGCACCGGTGCCTGGCTCGGCGGTCTGGTCCGCGAGCTGGCCGGCCCCGACCTGCCGGTGCGCCGGGTCCGGCTGCAGATGATGCAGACCGACCCGCTCGGCGAACCGCTGACCACCTCGGTCGCCGACGCCGACAGCTTCCGCTACTACCCGGCGTACAAGAGCGACGCGCTCGACGAGCTCAACGCCGGGCAGCCGCAGGCGGAGACCGCCGCGCGCAACGCGATGCAGCTGCTGATGGTCCAGCGCGCCGACGGCGGCCTGACCATCGGCGACACCCACGAGTACGAGCACCCCTTCGCCTTCGACACGGTCGAGGGTCCCTACGACCACCTCGTCGAGGTCGTCGAGTCCTTCCTCGGCCGGCCGCTGCCGAAGATCCGCCGCCGCTGGGCCGGGGTGTACGCGCAGTGCACGGACACCACCCGCGTGGTGCACCGCCAGCAGGTGCGCGACGGGGTCTGGCTGGTCACCGGGCCCGGTGGGCGCGGTATGACCTGCTCGCCCGCAATAGCCGAGACCACCGCGAACACACTGGGATGGTGAAGAAGTTGAACCCCAAGGACATCCGTCTCGTCGTCCTCGACATGGCCGGCACCACCGTCGCCGACGGCGGCCTCGTCGAGCGTGCCTTCGAGGCCGCCGCCCGGCACCTCGGCGCCGACCCGGCCGACATGATCGGCCACGTCCGCGCCACCATGGGCGAGTCCAAGATCTCCGTGTTCCGGCATCTGTTCGGCGATGAGGCCAAGGCCCAGCAGGCCAACAAGGCCTTCGAGGCGGCCTACGCCGAACTCGTCGACGGCGGCAGTGTCGAGGCCCTGCCCGGCGCCCGCGAGACCATCGAGGAGCTCAAGGCCCAGGGCCGCACGGTCGTGCTCACCACCGGCTTCGCCCGCACCACCCAGGACGCGATCCTCGCCGCCCTCGGCTGGCAGGACCTGGTGCCCCTGACGCTGTGCCCCGCCGACGCGGGAGGCCGCGGCCGCCCCTACCCGGACATGGTCCTCACCGCCTTCCTGCGCACGGCCGCCGCCGAAGGCGTCGGTCAGGTCGCGGTCGTCGGCGACACCTCGTACGACATGCTCAGCGGCGTGCGTGCGGGCGCCGGTCTGGTCGCGGGTGTGCTCACCGGCGCGCACGACACCGAGGCGCTGCGGTCGGCCGGCGCGACCCATGTCCTGGACTCCGTCGCGCAGCTGCCCGGAGTACTCACGTGAGCAGCGGCATCCGCTTCGACCACGTCACCGTCGCCTACAACGGCAACGTGGTCCTCGACAGCCTCGACCTCACCGTCGCCCCGGGCGAGGTGATGGCCCTGCTCGGCCCGTCCGGGTCGGGCAAGACCACCGCCCTGCGGGCCGTCGCCGGATTCGTGCGGCCCGCCTCCGGGCGGGTCCACCTCGGCGACCGGGACGTCACCGACCTGCCGCCGTACAAACGGGGCATCGGCATGGTCGTCCAGCAGTACGCGCTCTTCCCGCACCTGCGCGTCGAGGACAACGTGGCCTTCGGACTGAAGGCCCGCAAGACCCCCAAGGCCGAGATCCGCACCCGCGTCGCCGAGGCGCTGGAGATGACCGGCATGGCCGCCTACGCCCGCCGTCACCCGCGCGAGCTGTCCGGCGGTCAGCAGCAGCGCGTCGCCATCGCCCGCGCGCTGGCCATCCGGCCCGAGGTGCTCCTGCTCGACGAGCCGCTGTCCGCGCTCGACGCCCAGCTGCGCTCCGGCATGCTCGCCGAACTCGCCCGGCTGCACCGCGAACTGCCGGACGTGTCGATCCTCTACGTCACCCACGACCAGGTCGAGGCGCTCACCCTCGCCGACCGGATCGCGGTCATGGACAAGGCCCGGCTCCAGGCCTGCGGCACCCCGCAGGAGCTGTACCGGGCCCCGGCCAACGAGTTCACCGCCTCCTTCGTCGGCAACGCCAACCTGCTGCCGGTGACCGTTGAGGCGGGCGGGGTCGCCCTCGGCGGGCGCGAACTGAAGGTGAACACCTCCGGCGTCGCCCCCGGCGCCCGCGCCACGCTGTGCCTGCGCCCGCACCTCGTCGGCCTCGGCGACGGTCCCAACCCGCTCACCGGGACCGTACGGGAGATCCAGTGGCGCGGCTCCACCCACCGGCTCTACGTCGACGTCGACGGCCACCGGGTCATGGCGGACCTGCGTGAACTGCGCACCCCGCCCGCCCTCGACGAGACGGTCACCCTGCACTTCGCGCCCGAGGACGGCATCCTGCTGGCGGCCGGAGCGGGCCATGACTGAGCAGGAGGGAAGCGCCCCGGCGGGGCGCGGGGAACTGGGCGACCAGCCACGACGGCGCGGCGGACGGCCGACGGCACGGCCCGGCACCGCCGGCGGAGCGCCCGCCCTGGTGGCCGAGGCACCCGCGCGGGCAAAGACGCCCGAAGCGACCCAGCCGACCGAGCCGACCGGGCCGACCGAGCCGAACAAGACGTCCGAGGCGTCGGCGACGGCCAGGAGACTGCTGTGGGCACTGCCCCCGGTCGCGCTCCTCGCCGTGTTCTTCCTCTACCCCCTCGCCCTGGTCGTCCAGCAGTCGCTGCAACCGGACACCGGCGGCACGTCCTTCGAGCCGTATGCCGACGTCTTCGCCTCCGAGGCGTTCCGCGAGGCACTGTGGACGACCGTCTGGCTGGCCCTGGCCGCCACCGCCGGCTGTCTGGTGCTCGGCTTCGCCCTCGCGCTGGTCGTCGCCTTCGTGCCGTTCCCCGGCGCCAAGGCGGTCTCCCGGTTCATCGACGTCTTCCTGTCCTTCCCGTCCTTCCTGATCACGCTGGCGCTGCTGTTCGTCTACGGCACGGTCGGCATGGCCAACGGCCTGTGGACGGACGTCACCGGGGCGGCCGAGGGGCCGTTCGCCTTCCTGAACACGCCCTGGGGCGTGCTGCTCGCGGAGATCACGTACTTCACCCCGTTCGTGATGCGGCCGCTGCTCGCCGCCTTCGCCCAGTTGGAGACGGCCCAGCTGGAGGCGGCGAGTTCCCTGGGTGCCCGGGCGCCTAGGATCATCCGTCAGGTGATCCTCCCCGAGGCCCTGCCCGCCCTCGCCGCCGGCGGCAGCCTCGTACTGGTGCTGTGTCTCAACGAGTTCGGCATCGTCCTGTTCACCGGGGCGAAGGGCGTCACCACGCTCCCGATGCTCGTCTACGGCAAGGCGATCCTGGAGTCCGACTACCCGGGCGCCTGTGTGGTCGCCGTCGTCAACGTCCTGATCTCCGTGGGCCTGTACGGCCTCTACCGGGTGGTGAGCCGCCGTGCTGGTGCATAGCCGCGGGGCGAGGTGGGCCGTATGGGCCGTCTTCCTCGTCCTCTTCCTCCCCCTGTTCGCCCTGCCCCTGCTGGTGGTCCTGGCCGCGTCCCTCGCGACCAACTGGTCCAGCGCGCTGCCCTCCGGCTTCACCACCGGCCACTACGACGCCGCCACCCGCGGCGAGGCCCTTGAGGCGCTCACCACCAGCCTGGTCACCGCCCTGGCCGCGAGCCTGCTCGCCCTGGCCATCGGCACCTGGGCCGCGCTCGCCGCAGCCGCGCTGAGGAAGCGCTACCGCCGGGTCATGGACGCCCTGTTCGTGCTGCCGGTCGCCGTGCCCTCGGTGGTCGTCGGCCTCGCGATCCTGGTGGCCTTCTCCAAGCCGCCGTTCCTGCTCAACGGCACCCGCGAGATCGTGATCCTCGCCCACACCGTCCTGGTCACCGCCTTCGCCCACCAGTCGGTGTCCGCCGCGATCGTCCGCCTCGACCCCGTCTACGAACAGGCCGCCGCCTCTCTCGGCGCCCGGCCCTCGTACGTGCTGTGGCGGGTCAGGCTGCCCCTGCTGCTGCCGTCCCTGACGGCCGCCGCCGGCCTCTGCTTCGCCCTGTCCATGGGCGAGCTGAGCGCCACGATGATGCTCTACCCGCCCGACTGGACCCCGCTTCCGGTCCTCATCTACGCGGCCACCGACCGCGGCGCCCTGTTCGCAGGGTCCGCGCTCGCCGTGGTCCTGATGGCGGCGACCCTGCTCGTCCTGCTCGCCGTCAACCGTCTGCGCAACCGCGCCTCCTACCGCTGACCCCTGCGGACCCACCGCAGTTCTGCCCATCCACGCAAGGAGTTTGTCTCGTCATGCCCAAGCACGCCCTCAAGCCGATCGCCGCCCTGGCCCTGCTGGCCGCCCCGCTCACCGCCTGTGGCGGCAACACCGCCGCCTCCGAGGAGAACGTCGTCACCGTCTACAGCGCCGACGGCCTCAAGGGGGAGAACGGCGACGGCTGGTACGACCAGGTCTTCAAGGACTTCGAGAAGGAGACCGGCATCAAGGTCGAGTACGTCGAGGGAGGCTCCGGCGAGATGGTGCAGCGCGCCGTCCGCGAGAAGAGCAACCCGCAGGCCGACATCCTCGTCACCCTGCCGCCCTTCATCCAGCAGGCCGACGGCAAGGGTCTGCTGCAGAAGTACACCCCGAAGGGCTCCGACCAGGTCAGCGGCGCCGACAAGGCCGCCGACGGCACCTGGACCTCGGTCGTCAACAACTACTTCGGCTTCATCTACAACAAGAAGGAGCTGTCGAAGGCCCCCACCACGTGGGAGGAACTGCTCGACAGCTCGTACAAGAACAAGCTCCAGTACTCCACCCCCGGCGTGGCCGGTGACGGCACGGCCGTCCTGATCAAGGCCATGCACGACTTCGGTGGCCAGCAGCCCGCGCTGGACTACCTCGGCAAGCTCCAGTCCAACAACGTCGGCCCGTCCGCCTCCACCGGCAAGCTCGCGCCCAAGGTCGACAAGGGCGAACTGCTCGTCGCCAACGGCGACGTCCAGATGAACTTCGCCCAGGCCAAGGACATGCCCAACCTCGGCATCTGGTTCCCCGCCCGTGAGGGCGGCAAGCCCACCACCTTCGCCCTGCCCTACGCCGGCGGCCTGGTCACCGACGCCCCGCACACCGAGAACGGCAAGAAGCTCCTCGACTTCATGCTCGGCCAGAAGGCCCAGCGCCAGGTCAGCGAGATCGGCGGCGGCTTCAGCGCCCGCCAGGACATCAAGGCCACCGACGCCAACGCCATCGCCCTGGACAAGCTCATGGACGGCGTCGAGATCTTCGAGCCGGACTGGGCCGACATCGACAAGAACCTCAGCGCCTACGTCGACGCCTGGAAGTCCGCGACCGGCAGCTGAGCCCGCCCCGCAGCAACGCCCCCGCACCCCCCCGCACGCCCGCACGTCCGTACGCCCGCACGACCTCCGCGCTACCCCATAACCCCACGGAGTATCACGTGTCGTCCCACCTCTCCCGCCGCTCCCTCCTGCTCTCCGCCGCGGCCGTCGCCGCGGCCGCCGGCCCGCTCGCCGGGGTCGCCAGGGCCGCCGTCCGCACCCCCAAGGTGCTGGTCATCGGCCTCGACGGCGCCCTGCTCACCCGCATCAAGGACGCCAACGCCCCCCGCCTGGACGCCCTGATGGCCGAGGGCCTGACCGCCCCCAGCAGCATCTACGCCAACCCGCTCGCGCCCACCAGCTCCGGCCCCGGCTGGTCGACGCTGATCACCGGCGTCTGGCCCGACAAGCACAACGTGAAGGACAACACCTTCACCGGCAGCCGCTTCGCCCAGTACCCCGACTTCCTCACCCGCGTCGAGAACGCCAACCCCGCCCTGACGACGTACGCCGTCGCCTCCTGGGCCCCGATCACCGACACGATCTTCTCCTCGAAGGTCGACACCCGGGTCTCCACCCCGAGCGCCGAGTACGACACGGGCACCACCTCCCGCGCGGTCGCCACCCTGCGCTACGGCAACCCGGACGCGGCGTTCGTGCACATCGACAACATCGACCACGCCGGGCACAGCTACGGGGCCGCGAGCAACCAGTACCTCGCGGCGATCAACACGGCGGACGGCCAGGTCGGCCAGATCGTCGACGCGGTCCGGGCCCGTCCGACGTACGCGAACGAGGACTGGCTGATCATGGTCACCGCCGACCACGGCCACACCGACGCCGGCGGCCACGGCGGCTCCACGCTCCAGGAGCGCCAGACCTTCCTGATCGCCACCGGCCCCGGCATCACCCCCGGTTCGACGCGCTACGACGTGAAGATGCCGGACGTCGCCGCCTCGGCCCTGGCCCACCTGGGCATCGCCCTCAACCCGGCCTGGAACCTGGACGGCCGCCCGCTCCAGCAGCCCCAGCCCGACGACTTCGACGCCCTGCGGGCCCAACTGAGCACCCGCACCGACGAGACCGGCATCCCGGCCACGATCCTCGGCTACACCCACACCCCGCCGGCCGGCTGGTCGGTCGACAACTCCGCGATGGGCGGCGGCGGGATGACCGAGTGGCGCGGCTGGTCCTTCACCACCGACGAGTTCTGGACCCAGTCCCAGCGCGACCAGGAGCGCGAGTCCAACGTCCGGGCCCGCGGTGTCTTCGCGGTCGCCGACGGCGACGAGTGGTGCGACAAGGCGTTCACCGGCACCTTCGACTCCACCCTGGTCAGCCCGGCCTACCCGGTCACCGGCGGCACCACCGCCACCCTCAGCTACACCACCTACTACCGCCAGGAGGCCCCCCAGAAGGGCGAGGTGTTCGTCTCCTACGACGGCGCCGCCCCGGTCCTCGTCCGCACCTACACCGCGGACGTCCCCTCGCGCACCGAGACCGTCACCCTCCAGGTCCCGGCGGGCGTGACCACCGCCCGCGTCCGCTTCCGCTACACCGCGGGCAACAACTGGTACTGGGTGATCGACGGGGTACGAATCACCAGCTCCTGACTACTCTTGGGGGCGTCGGTACGCCGTGGTTCCGGCGCCCCCAGCAGTGCCCGTACGCAACGCCAGGAGACCGAAGCAACATGGCAGACCGCAAGCCCATCGAGTCGTGGCTCACCGACATGGACGGCGTCCTGATCCACGAGGGCGTCCCGATCCCGGGCGCCGACGCGTTCCTGAAGAAGCTCCGCGACTCAGGCAAGCCCTTCCTGGTGCTGACCAACAACTCCATCTACACCCCGCGCGACCTGCACGCCCGACTGAACCGCATGGGCCTGGACGTGCCGGTGGAGAACATCTGGACCTCCGCGCTGGCCACCGCGAAGTTCCTCGACGACCAGCGCCCCGGCGGCACCGCCTACGTCATCGGCGAGGCCGGTCTGACCACCGCGCTGCACGACATCGGCTACGTCCTCACCGACCACGACCCGGACTACGTCGTCCTCGGCGAGACCCGCACCTACTCCTTCGAGGCCATGACCAAGGCCGTCCGCCTGATCAACGCCGGCGCCCGGTTCATCTGCACCAACCCCGACGAGACCGGCCCCTCCACCGAGGGCCCGCTCCCGGCCACCGGCGCCGTCGCCGCCCTCATCACCAAGGCCACCGGCAAGCGGCCGTACTTCGCGGGCAAGCCCAACCCCCTGATGATGCGGACCGGCCTCAACGCCATCGGCGCCCACTCCGAGACCAGCGCCATGATCGGCGACCGCATGGACACCGACGTGCTGGCGGGCATCGAGGCCGGGATGAAGACCTACCTGGTCCTCACCGGGCTGACCGGCCCCGGCCAGATCGAGAACTTCCCGTACCGCCCGTCCCGGGTCGTCGACTCGATCGCGGACCTCGTCGAGCGGATCTGAAACCCGCCCACCAGGCGAACCCACCCATTCGGAGCAGCCGGACCCCGCCCTGGGATGCGTGGTCCGGCCGGGCGGGGGAGTCTCCAGATATCTGGAGGTTCCAACGATGAGTTACCTACGCGTCACTCTCTGTGCGGCGGTCCTCGGCCTCACCGCACTCGGCACCCCGGCCGCCCACGCGGCGGACCCCGGTGTCTCGATCCGGCCCCAGTCCCCGGCACCCGGCGCCGAGGTCGAGTTCAAGGTCACCGGATGTTCCGGCAAGACCGGCACCGCCGCCTCTCCCGCCTTCGTCTCCGACGCCCGCCTCACCGGCTCCGAGGGCACCCTCACCGGCGAGACCCAGGTGCGCTCCGACGCCGAGCCCCGCTCCTACGCCGTGACGATCACCTGCGGCGAACTGCGCGGCAAGGGCTCGATCACCGTCGCCACACAGCCGTCCACCCCCGCCTCCCCGATCGCCCCCGTGCGCGCGGGCGGCGGCGGAGCGGCCGCGCACCTCGTGTCCGCCGAGGCCCGCACCGCCGAGCCCGGCATCGCCGAGACGATCACCGGGCTGCTCCTCGCGGGCATCGCCGCCGCGGCCGTCGTCCTGCTGCCCCGCGCCCTCGGCTTCGCCCGCTCCGGCAAGACCTCCGAGGCCCGGCGGAGCCGCGGACGGAAGTGACCGCCATGTCCGGTCACGAACGCGCCCCCGGCACCGGCCGGCTCCTGACGGGCCTGGCCTGGGCGGTCCTGCTGCTCGCCCTGTGGCTGTGGGGCCACCAGATCACCGGTGTCCGCCAGGACACCGCGGCCCCCGCCACCGGCGACATGGCCGCGGTCGGCCGCCCCCCGGGCGAGCTGCCGGCCGCGGTGAAGCCCCTCGGCGACGCCCTCCCGCAGCGCGTCGACATCCCGGGCCTCGGCATCCAGGCCCCGGTCGTGGCCCGCGGCCTCGACCGGGAAGGGGCCGTCGACCCGCCGCCGTTCGACCAGCCCGGCGTCGTCGGCTGGTACGCGGGCGGCGCCGCGCCCGGGGCGCCCGGGGCCGCGGTACTGGTCGGCCATGTCGACACCGAGACCCGCCCGGCCGTCTTCTACAAGGTCAGCGCGCTGGTGCCGGGCGAGACGGTCCGGGTGGTCCGGGACGACGGCACGGTCGCCGAGTTCACCGTCGACGACATCGACGTCGTCGCCCGCGACCACTTCGACGCCCGCGAGGCCTACGGCGTGCGTGAGAAGGGCCGCGCCGAGCTGCGGCTGATCACCTGCGGCGGCACCTTCGACCGGGCCAGCCGCAGCTACACGGCCAACGTGATCGTCTCGGCGTATCTCACGGGCACCGGCGTATGACCTGCGTACCGAGGTGTAACGGCTCATGGACAAGGCTCGGCCGACCTCGTGGCCCTCCCGGCTCCTATGTCAGGATTGAGCCTTGGAACAGTGCACTTCGAGGGGGAGTTCGATGTCTGGCAAGAGGGGGGCGGGGCACCGGCGCGCCTGCGGAGCGCGGGTGTCCACGGCGGCGTTGGGGGCGGCGCTGCTGATCGCGGGCTGCTCCTCCGGGGACGGCGGGGACTCCGGTGACGACCCGGGCGCGGCCCGGATAACCCAGCAGCCCAAGGCCGCCGACCCGTTCTGGGTCAACCCGGACAGCAAGGCCGCGGGTCAGGTCGCGTCGTTCGAGAAGGACGGCAAGAAGCCCGAGGCGCAGGGCATCCGGAAGATCGCCGAGCAGCCGATGGGCGAGTGGATCAGCCCCGAGAGCCCCGAGGACGAGGCGCGCGGCTTCACCGAGGCCGCCGAGAAGGCCGACCGCACGGCCCTGCTCGTCCTCTACAACATCCCGCACCGCGACTGCGGCCAGTACTCCGGCGGTGGCGCCGCCGACGGCAACGCCTACCGCGACTGGATCGACGGCGTCGCCAAGGGCATCGAGGACCGGCCCGCCACGGTCGTCCTGGAGCCGGACGCCGTCCTGCACCTGGTCGACGGCTGCACCCCGGATGAGTTCCACGAGGAGCGTTACGACCTCCTCAAGTACGCCCTCGGCAAGCTGGGCGCGCTGCCCGCCACCCGGGTCTACCTCGACGCCGGCAACGCCGGCTGGGGCCACCCCGACCAGATCTTCGAGCCCCTGAAGTGGGCGGGAGTGGACCAGGCCGACGGCTTCGCCGTCAACGTGTCGAACTTCTACACGACCCAGGACTCCATCGCCTACGGCAAGCAGCTCTCCGCCAAGGTCGGCGACAAGCCGTTCGTCATCGACACCAGCCGCAACGGCAACGGCCCCTACGCCGAGGGCGACGAGTCCGAACGCTGGTGCAACCCCCCGGGCCGCGCCCTCGGCGAAACCCCCACCACCAAGACCGCCGACCCCCTCGTCGACGCCTACCTCTGGGTCAAACGCCCAGGAGAATCAGACGGCGAATGCAAGGGCGGCCCCAAGGCGGGCGAATGGTGGTCCGACTACGCCCTGAAACTGTCCAAGGGCTGAACGAACCCCGACCGCAGAAACCCCCCTTCAAGGGCCGCGAGGAACGGCGCGAGAACCCACGAACGACCGCCACCCGACAACATTCCCGCGGAAGCGCGCTCTCAGGGGCGCGGGGAACGGCGCGAACAACCACAATCGACCGGCACCCGACAGCAATCCCGCGGAAGCGCGCTCCCAGGGGCGCGGGGAACGGCGCGAACAACCACAATCGACCGGCACCCGACAACATTCCCGCGGAAGCGCGCTCTCAGGGGCGCGGGGAACGGCGCGAACAACCACAATCGACCGGCACCCGACAACATTCCCGCGGAAGCAAGTTCCTGGGGGCGCGGGGAACGGCGCGAACAACCACAATCGACCGGCACCCGACAACATTCCCGCGGAAGCAAGTTCCTGGGGGCGCGGGGAACGGCGCGAAC